>JBCBRD010000029.1:0-21553 GCA_039819885.1 Pseudomonadota bacterium | reverse complement strand
CTGTACGTCAACAACGTTGTGACGGAAGAAGACTTCGTATTGTCGGACAAAAACTTTGCGTCGGTCCGGCTACCGAATGAAAAGAACTTCTTTGCCGATGACCGGCCAGATACGCCAAAGATTTCTGAAGCTAAGCCGTGTATGAAAGACTGCAAAACAGATGTAAAAATTACAGGCCGGGCACGCATCATTGATGTGACGCCCGATACAGAAAGCAATTGAAGTCAGCAGTTTTGGTGTGCGGAATGCGCGGTCTAATCGGTCTGTTCGGTGTCGTTCTTGCTATTGGTTACTTGGCGATTTCTGCACAGGCCAGCCAGTCGATCCCGGACCAGTATCCAGGCTCTCCACTCTATCAAAAGCCAGTGGAAGTCATTCCGAATGTCTGGTCGGCGATCGGAGCGACAGGTCCACCAACCTATGAAAACACGGGTCATAACAACAATCTGTCCTTTGTTGTGACGGGTGATGGTGTGGTGGTTATGAATGCCGGTGCATCCAATGTCCTGGCCAAGGCTCTGCATGATGAGATCAAAGCGATTACCGATCAGCCCGTGAAGCTTGTGATCAACGAGAACGGTCAGGGGCATGCTTCGCTCGGTAATGGGTATTGGGTTGATCAGGGCGTTACCGTTCTGGCGCACGAAGATGCGGCTGCTGAATTCGATGAGCGGGGCGCTGATATTCTTCACCGGATGAAGGGTTACAACCGCGACAAAGCTGGCGACACTCGAGTAGAGGCTGCCACTGAGACGTTTTCAGACGAGAAGGTTTATGAGTTTGGAGACGTTCGGGTTGAGGTTAAGTATCTCGGTCCAGCGCATTCACCTGGCGACATTGTTGTCTGGTTACCGAAGCAGAAGCTTGTGATTTCCGGTGACATGGCTTTTCACGAACGGATGCTGCCCATTTTCGATGAAACCGATACGGCTGGTTGGGTTGAGACTTGGCCGTCGTTTGAGGCACTGGGTGCGCTGTACGTCATCCCAGGGCATGGTCACCCGACCAATATCGCGCAGGTTCGGCGTTATACGCATGACTACTTGGTTTATCTGCGTGGTAAGATCAAAGATCATATTGATGCTGGCGGCGGGTTGAAGGAGGCGTTTTATGTGGACCAGACGCCTTACGCGCATCTGGACACATTCAAGGAACTGGCAACGCGCAACGCCGGGCGTGTGTTCCAGCAGATGGAATTTGAGTGAAGCTGTGCCAGTGTCATCGGGTATGCCGCGACGTAACACAGCTGTTGAGAGCGCTAAGTCTTAGATGCTGCGTTGAAACGTTCCAGACCGGCGGCGAGGTCTGCTTTCAAATCGTCCACATCTTCCAGTCCGATGTGCAACCTGATGGTAAAGCCGGTGTCAGGTTCGTGCCATGTTGTGGCAGTGCGTGACGTACATGGATTACACGGGAGGATGAGGCTTTCGTATCCACCCCAAGAGTAGCCCATATCGAAGAACGCCAGATCATCGACGAAGGCGGCCAGTGCTGCTTGTGGGGCAGGCTTTAGACGGAAACCAAAAAGGCCGGATGCGCCGGAATAGTCTCTCTTCCAGAGGGCGTGACCGGGGTCCGACGGTAGACCTGGGTGCATCACGGTTTGTACTTCAGGGCGCTCGCTGAGCCAGTGGGCGATGTCCAATCCGGATGTGTGATGCTGGCGGAGGCGGACCGACATGGTGCGCAGCCCGCGTAGGCCCAGATATGTTTCCTCAGAGCCAGGAGATGTTCCCAACCCCTCTTTTGCTTTGTTGAGATACGGGTAAGCACGTGTGTTGCCGGTGATTGCGCCGAGCATCGCGTCGGCGTGACCAACAATGTATTTCGTTGCCGCCTGGATTGAGACGTCGACGCCATGTTCTAGGGGCTGGAAAAACAGCGGGCTTGCCCACGTGTTGTCCATGATGTGCCAGAGGTCGTGCGCATGGGCGACCTTTGAAACTGCTGGAATGTCCTGCATCTCGAATGTTTGCGAACCGGGGCTTTCAGTAAATACAAGCCGCGTCTTTGGCGTGATGAGTGCCTCGATGCCAGCGCCGAGCGTGGGGTCATAATACCTCGTCGAGACGCCGAGGCGTTTGAGTAAGCCATCGCAGAACACGCGCGTTGGCTGATAGACGCTGTCGGTCATCAGGATTTCATCGCCTGCCTCGACAAATGCCAGCAGGGTGGTGGACACAGCTTGCAGCCCGGACGAGACCAAAATGGTTCCGGCGCCTCTCTCTAAATCGCAGATGGCTTGTTCCAGGGCGTCGGTCGTCGGTGTGCCACGGCGGCCATAGGTGTAGGGCTGGGCGCGCGATTGAAGTCTCGCCAACGTTGGAAACACCACGGTTGAGCCGCGGTAGGCAGGAGGGTTAACGAAACCGTTTTGCGCGTCTGGGTCGCGGCCGGTATGGACGACGCGCGTTGCAGATTTTTGCTGTGTTGATGTCGACTTGTTGTTTTTTTTCATGATCTGTTGCCGATTGGCGGTTGGAACCGCAGGTATCGGCTTGGGTCGTGCGTGGTTCCGGTCATCCCGTCAAGTGCTGTGTGACCCGTTCTCAGATTGGGCATTAGAAGGATTTCAGCTTTCCTGAGGGATGCTGTAAGGTCGTTAAACTGACTTACGTCAAAGGGTTGTAGATATTTGTTTCTCGGTGGGACTCGTGCGACATGTTGCCCGACTTCGCAATTTCGGGTACGCCCGGTTGGCTGATCCTTTCACTCCCGTATGTTTTACTGCTGCTTACGTGGGTGGTGACACAACGCGGGTCTCATGGAGCACGGACAACTGTTCGCACTGAAGACAAATCACACAGTGGGGCTGACCACGCCGATGCAGGACCAGATGAACAAGGTGCTGCGTCCGTGAGAAATTACTTTTCAAACACCACCGGTTATCCGAGCTTTCCATCGCCAGTCCAGAAGACCTTGGAACGTAGGTCTGTCCCCGATGCGCGCGTTAGCGATGTCAGTGAACTGGCCCGGGATACTGAGAAGACCGATCTCGATTCGATCAAAGCTGAGATTGCCGATGCGCTGGCGGCAAAGGATCAAGCGGCCCTCGCTCAGCTGTATCTCACTCAGGGTGTCTTGCTGAAGCGCGACGGGCAATCACTGGTCGCAGGCGATGTGCTACGCAAGAGTGTCATGATTGCCATGCAGCTCAAGGATGCTCGGTTGCATGCGCTGGGGCGTCTGGAGTTGGGCGATGTGGTTGCTGAGGCTGGCGACCTGACGACAGCATGCGAGCATTGGCAGATGGCAAAGCGCATGTTCTTAGAAGTCCGTCACCGTTCCGATAGTGAAGCTGCTGATGAACGCATGCTTGAGCATGGATGCCCAACGGAATGGGTTCTGACTGAGTTTTGATGTTTCCGAGTGTGCGGCAACGATGCTGACGTTTGATGATTGTGGGCCGCCTGTAAGGTTGAAACGTGCAGCCCTTGGCCTAGCGTCGAAGGACTTCGACGTTGATCAATTGTCCATTGGTGACGTCAAAAGTCTGTTCATATGTTTGGCCTGACGATTGGGCGATGGCGATGTAGCGACCTGGTGCCAGGATGTGTGAGGGCAGGGCGCCAACGCTTTTCTTTACCAGATCACCTTCGGTTGTTTTGATCGTCCAGCGGGTGCCGGGAAGGGCTTCACCGCCTGGTTTGTCAACCAGCTTGAATGCTACCGTTGCCGCAGCGTGGGAGATGGTTGCCTCGGTGAGCTTACCGGCCTCGACTGTGATGTCTGCTCGAACGCGGGCATTGGCGTCACCGTACCGCGAGACGATATGGTAGATGCCCGCATTGAGGCGCACAATCAGTCCTGGCTTGGCCCGGTCCATCACAAGTGCGCGGTTTCCGCTTTGATCCCGTTCACCTTGGAAGATTTGATAGTCCGCAGCCTTGGAAGAAATTGGCTGTTCGGCGGCCAAGGTCTGCAGGCGTAAACCGCCCGCGTTCAAGACCAGTGTTTCGTCTCGGACTTCTCCGGATTTGATCTCGATCGGTTTGGTCAGGTGCGCTCTGCCGAATGACGCGTTGATCAGATAGCGTCCTGGCGGCAAGTCTAGCGCGGGTACGCTTGTCCGTTTGGTTGAAACAAGTTGCGGGGTCTCGTTCGAACTTCGCGGTGCTTGAAAGACCCGCCAAACAAGGTCGCGTTCAATGCGTTGACCATCGGCCGTCAACAATGCCTGCAGTGTAAGCCTGCTCGTGGTGGCAGCCGTGTTTGCTTGGGGAACAGTTATCGGGGGTGCACGTTCGATTGTGGTGGTGTTTCTCGGGGCGGCCGATTCGGCGTTGGTTTCCCAACCCGCCGCATTGGTGGTTTGCGCGCGGACGTCTGCGGTCTGGAGCGATAGGATGACCGCCGAAACGATGGCGAACGCAATCCACGATTTATGGATGTCGGTCAGTGGCGTTTCGCGAATTGGTGTCGTCGTCGTCGATGTCACGTCGGTCACCTGTTTCGAATTGGCGCTTAGGCTTTGCCATTGCAGCCGCGTGGTACTCAATAGCCTTACTTTTGTTTATGACGAAAACATGCGCGCCGTGATTGCCAGTCTGCCCTGTCTCTCGAGGTTTTGTCGAGATTACTCGGCTACCAATGCGATCGTTTGTGCTGTTCCAGCTTCAACGGTGAAACGCCCTTCCAGGATTCGTTGGTTGGTTACACATCGGACGACATAGGTGCCAGGGGCCAATAGCCCGTTGGGCCTCAATGCATTTGTTCGCCATATGATATCACCGTCGGTATTGCGGACTTCCCAAAGGCGGTTTGTTGGGCGGCCAACCGTCTGCCCTTCCAGCTTCAACGAGATCTCAGCAGCGGCTGCTTGTAGTTCTACAGTGCGTGTCTGAGCTGGGTTGATTTCGATTGTTTGAGAGGCCTTTACGTTGTGAGCGCCAACACGTGCAGTGATGAGATAGCGTCCTGGGTTCAGATGGAAGCGAGGTCTGAGTTCACTACTCCAGGCGACCTCTCGGTCTGCCTTTTTCTGAAGGTCCTCAACGGAAAATACGACAGGTGTCCCACTGCGCACGCTGTAACCGTTTGGCTCCATCTTGACGACTGCTTTGAGCGTCGCGGCCTGCAGTTTGAACGATCGCTGTACGCGGCTATTGGCTGGTACGGCGATCTGTTGCGTTGTTGCGCGGCCACCGACCGTCACGGTAACGTAGTAAGTTGCAGCAGGCAGGATGTGTTTTGAGAAAGCAGATGCCGAGCGCGATACAGGGCGCCGCCCACTTGGCTCGTCGGGTGCGTCAGCTTCGATGATGACATCCAACGGTGTCGATGGTCGTTTCCCATCGGCATTGGCCATTCGGATCTGAAGCAAGCCATAGCCATCGAATGGCGTCACCAGTTGCGCACTTCCAGCTTTGACTTCCAGAGGTGTTTGCTTGGTCAATGATCCCATGCGGGAAATGAGCTGGTATTCACCGGGGGGCAACAGGATTGGCGCGGTCATGCGCGTGAATGTGAGGGTGTCTTGTCCCTCAGCGGCTTTGGGCGGTTTTAGGGTGACGGACATACCATCGCTGAACGTGGCGCCCGGGGTTTGAAACGTGAGCTGGCTGGCGGTGAAGGCTAGTTTTGCGCGGATCGCACCACGCTCGGGCACCGTCACCGTTTGGCGTGCTTTGACACCTCCGGATGATGCGTAAACGATATAGCGACCCGCAGGGAGCCGCTTTGTAAGCTTCGCTGATGTTGTCGTGTGTGCGACGGTACCCGGTTTTGCTGATCCTGAATCGGCCGGATTGATGCTCCAGTTGATCGGTGCTGTGATTTGAGACCCACCTGGGCCCAGGTGCGCTGTTGCTATGATCCTGGAGGGACCCGCGCCATCATTGGACGTATCGGTCTGTTTTGGTTGTTTGGGTTTCACCAATTGCGGTTTGTCTAGTGCAACGCCTATCTGGTTTGCGGGGCCTGCGCTTTTCAAGTTCGCAATCAATTGAGATACGGCAAAAGCGATGGACGGAGCGTCTTCGGCCTCAAAGACCTTGCCTCCGGTTTTTTGGGCAATGCATCGTGTCTGGCGTTTGTCGTTTTCAGTCAGTCCAATGGACAGAAGATGGAACCGGACATTCGGATGCGTGCGGCTGATTGTGTCTGCAATTGCGCAGGTGTCGCGCTGACAGTTGTCAGCGCCATCATGCACGACGATGACATCGGCAGTTGCATTCGCAGACACCGTTTGTGTTGCTGTCTCAAGCGCACGGGCTAACGGTCCCTTACCGCGAGGGTTCAGGCTTTTTACTGGGGCAAACAATCGATCTGTATTCTGGCGCTGGACTGGAACCGTGAGCGACGCTGTTGTGCAGCTTTGACCAAAGATGACGAGGCCCGACGGGCGCTGTGTCGTCACTTGCCGGAGGTTTTCAGTGAGTGCCCGGCGAGCTAGTGCAAACTTTGGTGATGTGTTGCCGGGGAGTTTGCCCCACATGCTTCCGGAGCTGTCAAACAAAACGAGAATGGGGTTGTCAGCTTTTGAGATGTTCGATGTCTGCGCGATTGCGGGTTTTGACCCGGCCGCGGCAATGACCGAAATCGCCAAGGCGATTGCTGTTGCGCGTGTCAGGCATTGGCGCTTCACCAACACTGGTTGCGTTTTTGTGGTGCTGGTGAGCCCGGGTGGCATTTTGCCGTCCTTCTTCGATGGCGTCGTGTGCAGCAATCGTACGATCCCGTGATAGATCCTGATGAGTAGGCCTTTGACGGGCCTTTCAACACCATTACTGGTTTATGATTCGGCATGCTGCCGGACACTATCAAACCACGATGAGCTTGGCAGCCCGTTTTGGTAGGCGCTACCTTGCGATCAAATCGATTTGATCGTCTTTTTGGGCCCAATCTTCACTGCGATTGAAAGCAAGGCGTCTCATGGCAAGCGACACGTACGACCCGAGTGAACCCAATGATCATGTCTTGAGATTTTTGTCTCGTCGGCGATCAGTGAAGGCTGCGTTGTTAGAGGCGCCGGGCCCTGATCGCGCGGCGCTGGATACCATCCTAACACTTGCAACCCGTGTGCCGGATCACAAGAAACTTGCACCTTGGCGCTTCGTTGTCTTCGAAGGCCCTGCGCGAGAACGGATGGGTGAGGTGTTTGCGCGGGCGTGCCTGGAGGAAGAGGACGCAACGGCGTCTGAAGTTCGATTGTCAGCAGAAAAGGACAGGTTATGCCGTGCTCCACTGGTGCTGGCACTGGTGTCGCGCAAAATTGAAAAACCTGGAGTTCCGGAGTTTGAACAGGTGCTTTCAACGGGTGCTGTTGGCCTGAGTGTTTGCCTTGCCGCTAATGCGATGGGTTTTGGTAGTCAGTGGCTGACAGAGTGGGTCGCTTATTCACCCAGTGTGCATAGGGCTTTGGAACTGAGTGCTGATGAACGTATCGCCGGGTTCATCTACATCGGTACACCGCGCGAACGCCTCGCTGATAGAGACCGCCCGAGCCTTGAAAGTGTTGTTACGTATTGGAAGTGACCTGCGTCGATTATTGCGGGATATCAGTTGTAATTGATACCGCTGATGCCGATTCGCAATTGTAATGTTGAGGACGTGTGTAACCGTTGATCAGTTCTTGGCCACACGGCCCATAGCAAGTACTGCTAGCGTAGAATATAGCTACTTACCTTCCCACTCGGACCCGTCTTCATGCTCGATCAAACACTGACTGAAGCCGACTCAGACGCGGCTGGCATTACTTTGCCGGTCGCAAAAGAGCCAACAGCGCGCGACTGGGTCGACCTGTTGCACGACTATCGGAAGCCCGATCCTACCCGTGGACTGCTGGAGCTTGTGGTGACCATCGGCCCGTTACTGGTTTTGTGGGGGCTGACGTATGCGGCGTTCCTCGTCAGTTTCTGGCTTGCGCTTTTGGTTGCGGTTCCTGCTGGCGGATTCCTTGTTCGCTTGTTTCTGATCCAGCACGATTGCGGGCATGGCTCGTTCTTTAGAAAGCGCGTCACTAATGATTGGATTGGCCGCGTCTTGGGTGTCCTGACCATGACGCCCTATGACATGTGGAAGCGCAGTCATGCCGTTCACCACGCAACCAGTGGTAACCTCGATCATCGGGGAATAGGCGACATCTACACACTGACGGTGGCGGAGTACAATGCCTTGAGCCGATGGGGACGGTTTCGTTATCGGCTGTACCGACATCCTATTGTGATGTTTGGGCTTGGCCCGGCCTACGTGTTTCTGCTTCAGAACAGATTGCCGTTCGGATATATGAAGGCAGGGTCCATATATTGGATTAGCACGATGGGTACGAACCTGGGGATCATTGCTTTTGCAGGTGTGATGATCTGGCTGGTCGGGGCGCAGGCGTTTTTGATGGTGCATCTTCCGATCGTATTGATTGCGGCCACGATCGGGATTTGGTTGTTTTATATTCAACACCAGTTTGAAGACGCTCATTGGGAAACAGAAGAGTCATGGAATGTCCATGAAGCGGCGCTGCATGGTAGCTCACACTACGACCTTCCAGGCGCATTGCGTTGGCTGACAGCAAACATTGGTATCCACCACGTGCACCATCTGTGTAGCCGCATACCTTACTATCGGCTCAACGATGTTCTGAAGGCATATCCTGAGTTGAAGGATGTGCATCGGATCACGCTATGGGAAAGCTTCCAATATGCCGGGCTTCAGCTTTGGGACGCTAAGCAGAAGCGCTTGGTTTCGTTCCGCGATGCTCGGGTGGCTATTTCTTGAAGGCGATGGTTGCGTTTGCAGCCTGGTGGGGCAGTGGCAGCAAGTGCTGCTTGGTTCCTGGCCTAGTTGTTACCCGCCGTCGGGCTCTAGTAGCGAAACTGCTCGGCTAGGATGCGCTCATCGAGATTGTGCCCTGGGTCGAACATCATGAACAGATCGACGTCGTGCGCCTGTTCTATCTCTACGCTTTTTACATCTCTGGTTTCGAAGTGATCGGCCACGGCTGAGACAGGCCTTTTTGTTGGTTCCAGAACCTCGATTGCAATCTGGGCGCTGTTGGGCAACAGGGCGCCGCGCCAACGGCGCGGGCGGAAGGGGCTGATTGGTGTTAGTGCCAACAGTTCTGCGTTGATTGGTAAGATAGGGCCGTAGGCCGAGAGATTGTAAGCGGTTGATCCGGCGGGTGTCGCGACTAGGATGCCATCGCAAATCAGCTCATCCATGCGCACTTTGCCATCGATTGAGACCCGGAGTTTCGCGGCCTGATAGATTTCCCGGAACAACGACACTTCGTTGATAGCCAAGCTTTTATGATGCTTGCCGTTGCGATCGAGCGCCTCCATCGAAAGGGGATGGATGGTTGAGATCTTGGCTGCGGCCAAACGATCGGGCAGATCCTCTTCGTTGTATTCGTTCATTAGAAAGCCAACCGAACCACGGTTCATGCCGTAGATCGGGAGTGGTGTTTTCATGAACCGATGCAAGGTTTGCAGCATCAATCCATCGCCGCCTAGGGCAACAATGGCGTGCGCATCACCGGCAGGCGTGTTGCCATATTTATGGGCCAGCCGGCGGAGAGCATCGCGCGCTTCGGGGACATCGCTAGCAATGAAGGCAATGCGCTCGAAATCAGGCTGGATTGTCATATCATCGTCCGGGTATTGCGCCTGGGCGGCGGTATCATCAGAACTGGCTTTTTGGTTTGCGTTGCACGGTTGATCCGGTCGGAACAAAGCTGGCGCGGGGTGCGTCGCCGTTTGCAGGCTAGACTGTTTTGGCAGAAGACGTTGGCTCGGAGGACCCTAGCATAAGGTGTCCGATCGTTGGAGCCGGGGCGGGTGGGTGCGTCATGAAAGGGTGAATGAGATGACGGTCGATCAAAGCTGTGCGGCAGCCATAGTGTATTCAACTTGCCCTGATGCGCAAACTGCACGTGACATTGGTCGGGCACTTGTTGTTGCGAAGCTTGCTGCCTGCGTGAACATTCTTCCGGGCATGACGTCGATTTATCAGTGGGACGGAGAGGTCAGCACTGACGACGAAGTTGTCATGATCATCAAGACGCGGAAAGCTCTGGTCGAAAAGGTGATCGCGGAGGCGAGCGCTCAGCACCCCTATGACACGCCTGCATTTCTAGCTTTGGATGTTGTCGTGGGCGCGCCTGCATATCTGAGTTGGATAATGAGCGAGACGCTTGCTCCGGCCGGAGACGACCCGTTGAAGACTGATGTTAGCTGAAGCGCCATTGCTGCTGCTACCAGCGTGTTGAGGCCTGGGGTGCGTGCGGGACCCAAGAACATAGGCAGCTGGCCAAGACCATTCTTGGCGCTCAGTTTAGAACATCGAGTCGCCGAATGCCTGACGCATGATCTGCATCTGACGTCGCTTCTTCGACCATTTCGACTTTTTGCGTTTGATACTGGCGGTTTTTCTGGGACCTGCTTTGCGCTGCGTCACTTTTGGGCGGATGCGTTTTGGTTTGGGCGCGGCGAGAGACGTTGCTGGTTTTTGGCTTGGACTATAGTTGTCGGAGCGTTGGACCGACGTATCAGGGAGCGAAGATACTCCGGGTGCGCGTTGGCGCGCGGTCAAAAGGCTTGGGTCTGGTCCGCTAAGTGCCATTCGTCCTGGGGGTGGCGTGCGTCTGACGTTTGCTTTTTGTGGCGCCCTAACCCGTTTCGGTGTTGGGACGACAAGTGGAAGTTGCTCGCTTGTTGCGCCCCAGAATGAGCCGAGGCTTGCTGTTTCCGAACGGGTTTTAGGTACCTTGACTTGTTGACTTTTAGACTGGTTCAAGCGTCCTGCCTCAGTTGAGGCAGTGGAGGACAACTTTGCCGATTTCGTTCCTGACACCTCCCGAACTAACCCGGGTTGGCTTGCATTGGCGATGATCGGTCGGGCAATACACTTGCCTGACGCGCTGAGGGTTTGATTTGCCGGGCACGTTGCGCCGCAGACTTTACCGGGATGAGATCGAAGCAAGGCCAGTTGAAAATAGTCTGGTTCTTCAACGGGGAGCGCAGAGTTTACGCGGGTCAGAAATGTTGTGATGCCGCGTTTCGAGCCTGCACCCCAGCTCCCGTCGATCTTGCCGAAGTAGCATCCTGCGCGTTTCAACTCGCGTTGAACCTTAATAATGAGGTTTGATCGTTCGGCAGGTGAGTAAGGGTATGCTGCATTCTTCTCGGCGCCGAGAGCATCTCGTCCCGTCGCGTCAACAAAAGAGAACGAGTTTGCAGGGCGAACAAGGACTGGTGCCTGTCTTATGACGAGGTCGGTGATGTGATCTCGTCTGCTTGTTTTGTTGCGAACGCGTTGAGCGTTCGAGCCGGTTTCGTTAGTAGGACTTGGTTGCAGGACCGATTTTCCCAGTTCGGCATCTGGTTGTCTGCTGTTTGCGTCTTCGGACGCATTGGTGGAGGTGAACGGTTGCGCGTATTTCGTTTCTCGCTCAGCACCAATTGCCGGCGTGAGTGCCGCAAATCCGGCGGCGCCATGCGCTCGAAGAGCTGAAATGATTTCGTCTGGATTGGGGACGCGCTCGGGTGACATTGCAAAAGCCCCGATCAAAACTCCCAACGCAAACAACGAAACTGACAATAAACCCCGCATAGCGGACCCACTTTCAACGATCCCGACCAGCAACCCAGAAGCGCATGCGCGCATCGAAAGGACGGGTTAAAACAGTACCAATGCTACTATCGGTTGTGCTCATAGTGCATTTCACGCCGATATTACACAACCTTAATACGACAGCATGACGGCAGTGCCAAATGCTCAGAGATCAGATCGTTTATTCTGAGGCATTGTGTTGCGCCCTTGTCATGCATTGTGGGGCTAGTCGTTCCGCCAAACTCAAGCAAGTGACATGTCTGGGTACTGTCTGGGGCACCATGCTAGGTCCATTCCAAAGGCCGTGGTCGTGGGGGACCGTGTGAAGGCGGATTTGTTTGAAAGATCCGCTGCGTAGCTCTCCCCGTGGGTGGCCTAACCACGGAACACAGCTAACTGCGGCTTTGTGGACACACGTTGCAGGAGGGCTCTGAACGGTGGACACTTTGTGAGGGTGTGTTGATAAGTTTCTCTTTTAAATCCGCGTCCTGTGGACATCGTGTGTACAAGAATGCGAGCGCCATCTGCTTCCGCATAGCAGCCCCTTTTGGCTCGCTTATTAGGGGTTTGAATTGCTTACCTGAATCATTCGAATCACGTACGGTTCTGGTTCGAGGGGCTTGTTCAGCGTCAAAAATGTGTATTCCCCACGGTTTCTGCGACTTACCCACAATGATGTTCGAGCGGCGAACACATGTGACGGCGCAGATGGCCAGTAAGGGGAGCTCTAGCTCAAGTGCGTCCTTCTCGACACAGTTTGCGATCTTGCCGAATGCCGGTTGGGGCCGGGTTCGGAGCTCACAGGATTTAGATCTGGGTCAAGGATGATGGCATTGGTGTCTCGTTGAGCTTGGGTGGTTCATGACCTCAGTGAACCTGCGTGCACGTGGTTGACCTTAGATATTACTTTGCGTGTGGGTCATCCCATACAAGGGAGAGGGCAATGAGACATGCTCTAGGCGTAATGGGCGTGCTGGCGGCGGGGGTTCTCCTCGTTGTTTCGGCAGCCATGAATTACCGATTTGGTTTGAGTCTTGGTAAGTCCGAATTAGACGGACAAATCTACGGTGTGGCCAGCGCGGCGGCCGACTGTATGAAGGCGCTTGTGCCATTCTTCTTCTTTGCCGCAATCAAGAACAGGGCGTGGAGCCAAGCGGCCGCGTCCATGGTGGTTTGGTCTGTCGTCACAGCCTACTCGCTGACGTCAGCCTTTGGCCACGCCGCGCTGAACCGCTTTGACGTTGCGGGGCAGCGTGCTCATGAGGCTCAGGCCTACAAGGATCTTCGGTCGGACCTTGCTCGCACAAAGGAACAGCTTAGCTGGATCCCGCAGCATCGTCCTGGTCAAGCCGTTGCGGCTGAGATCACGAATGCCAAAGCGAAAAAGCAATGGCGTTGGACGAAGGGCTGCACGCGCATTAAGGGGAAATACAACACCCGTTTTTGTGAGCAGTACACTGGCCTTGTGTCTGAGCTTGCTTCCGCCGAACAGGCCGAGAAGCTCGAAGTCCGGGTTGCGTCTTTGCAATCCCAACTTGGTGGTATCAACGGTGGTACTGCCATGGCTGCTGCGGACCCGCAGGCTGCTGTTCTTTCGCAGTTGACGGGTGTCAAAGTTGCTGACGTCCAGCTGGCAATGACTTTGTTCATTGCGTTGTTGCTGGAAGTTGGTTCAGCCTTTGGCCTTTACGTCGCATTCAGCCAGTGGCGCATCTATGATGGGCCAACGCCGCCTACGTCCATGCGGACGTCGGTCAGCACCGCTGCGGCAGCGGTGGCAGTTGAGGACATTGCGCCTCAGCCTGTTGCGATAGAAAAGCCGCGTTCCGGGGCGAACGATAACAAGACAGCTGAAAAGCCTGTCGAGACCGTTCAGCCTATGCGACTTGTTGCTCCAGAGAATGACGTGGAGCGTTTCTACAAACAAAGGATTGAAACTCAGGATGGATCTAGTCTTACAGCGACTGCACTCTACGAGGATTACTGTGCTTGGTGTGAAACACAGGATAAGGAGCCTCTAGCGTTCCCAGCGTTTGGTCGTCAATTTGGTGACCTTGGAATTCAGAAAGCTAAGATTGCAGGACGTGTCCGGTATATTGGTATCGCGTTGAGAACTGGAAAGAAGGCTACGGAGGATACGAAACGCCTCACCTTCGGCTCAAAAGCCGCCTGAGACCCAGGCAATTTGGAAAAGGGCCCCACACGGGGCCTTTTTCTATTTGTGCATTTGAATATTGAACTTCATTGCAATAGGGGCCGCTCACCGAGCGGCCCCTTTTTGTATTCTAGCTGATGGTACAGTTTTGTTTTTACTGCTGGACGACGGCGCGTCCGATTTGGCCAGCTGCAAGCTGCTCACCGATGCTTGCGAATGCGGCGCGGAGTTCGTTCCCATCATAAGGGAAGAAATATTTGTCGGCACCGGATGCACAATCCTGGAGCAGCTTTTGCTGCGCTGTTGGGTTGTTTGGATCTCCGCTGACGTTGACCTGGAAGCCGACCGTGTAGACCTGGATGCCGGCCGCTTTCATGGCTTCACAGAGTTGAGCTGCTTGTGCCGATGACTTCGTTGGGTTGTTACACCAGCCGTTCTGCCAATCCTTCACACCTTCGCAATACTGAGTATTGAACTCACCGTCGGTCATGATGATCGTTGCTTTGACGAGTTCTTCCTCGTTTGGCTGTTCGATGCCGGAGTTCGGCCACAGGTAGCCCCATTCAGGTGACAGCAGGTACCAAGCCCAAGCGACACCGAGATGTCCTGCAGTGCCGCCTGCTCCAGCGTAGGTGTCGATTTCTTGGAGGAGAGCTGTGCGGTTGGACGTCAGCGGTTTGATTTCGGCTGTTGGATTGCAGTCGCCGTTTTCGTTTGGATAGTTCAGGCCAACAGGTGCGTTGTTTGGAGCCGCATCTGTGTAGGCTTCTGTTCCAGTGCGACCGGTCACACAGTTCGAGATCTTTTTGGTCTGCATGTAGTTCCAGTTTTCATCTGGATGTTGGTAGTGCTTGTAACCTGGCCATTGGCTTGTGCCTTCCGGGATGATGCCACGGACATCGTCAGCGAGATCGCCGACGTTGACGGTTTCAGAGAACGGCACGAAACCGATCTTTGTTTTGCCGACAGCCATATTGGGCTCGAAGATGTCGAGAACGTCGCGCACGGCGTCCTTCATGGAAGCCAACTTGTTGCCCGTTGAGTTTGCCGCGCAAGAGTTCGTGCCGTTGCTTGACGGGCCGGTCCAGCACATGGAGCCGGTGACATCGAGCATCAATGACAGCTCAAGGCGTTTGGAGCCACAAGCGACACTCGTATCAACTTCGATGTCGAAGTCGTTAATGCCAGTGAAGCCCAAGATTGGGAAGTCAAGGAAAACTGAGTTGATCGTGGACGTGAGCCTAGGGGAGACCACCCCGATTTCATTTGGCTCGGCGTTTGCCAATGTGATGTCGCCATTGCCTTCTTCATCTTTGAGCGTCTTGTTCATTTGGGACAAGCTGCTGGTGAGATGCGCCTCAATGACTTCTTGAGCGGAACGGTTTCCGCGCGTGCAAACTGCGATTGCAGCGGCGTCGAGTGCTTTTTGCAATTCCATCTTATGGGAAACGGCCTGGCCATACTCAATGGCAAGGCCACCTGTTACCATACCAACAGCGGCAAGGAGCCCCCCTGCAATTGCCATGGATCCTTGCTTGTCTCCCGCAAAGTTCTTTATGTTCTTAGTTGTGCGCGACATAGCCGTTCCTCAGACTTCGGTGATTTGCTTCAAAACTTGGTTTTAGTTTTGGCATCTAAGTGTTGGCAGGTGTTTGCTCGAAACCAGCGCATTTGATCTAAAATTTCTGCTCATTTTCTGAGCATGGCGTTTTAGTTGGGTTTCGACGTTCAATGTTCTGAAAATTTGATTGGAATTTCGCTTGAAGGCCCGTTTTACAAGGCGTTTTGTAGGATAGGTATTTCTGAAAGGCTTTGTTAAGCAAGCGAACTGCTTTTTGTAGAAAGTGCTTTTTTCTAACAACTCTTTGAAATTTAGGCGTGTGAGGTCAATGCTCTTTATTTGAAGGTTGGATTGCCGAACACAATTGTTGTGGGCTGTTGTAAGGATCGACGTGGGCAAAACAAAAGGTCCGGCAATCTCGCCAGATTGCCGGACCTTTGTTCGCTTGAGTTGGTTGTCGTCAGTTTAGAAGTTTACGACAGCCTTACCTGCCTGGCCTGCAGCCAACTGGGCACCGATGGAGGCGAAGGCTGCCCGAAGCTCTGTCCCGTCGTATGGGAAGAAGTACTTGGCGTCGTCCGTTGCGCAATCTTTCAGAAGCTGGGCTTGTGATGAGTTGCTGCTGATGCCAAAGCCAACTGTGTAGACCTGAACTCCGTCGGTTTTCATTGCTTCGCAAAGAGCCAAAGACTGGGTCTTCGAGTTGCCGTTTGGAGCGGAGCAGTTCCAAATCCGGTCAGTATCGACTCCATTGCAGTACTCTTCGTTGTACTCACCGTCTGTCATCAAGATAACAGCTTTGGTCAGTTCTTCCTCGTTCTTAGGCTCAGGCTGGCTTTCGGTTTGGAACAAGTAGCCCCAGCTGTCTGAAATCAGGTACCAAGACCAGGCTGTTCCAAGGTGGCCGGCGGTTCCGCCGGTTGTGTTCAGTGAATTGATCCGACCACGCAGAGCTTGCTCGTTATTCGTTAGAGGCATGATTTCATGAGACGGCTTGCAGTTGCCGTTGCTCGTGTAGACACGTCCAACATAGGCTTGGCTCGGTGGTGCGTTCGTGTAGGCATGCGTGCCGGTACGTTCAGATACGCAATCAGTGATCCTATCCGTGCGGTAGCGGGTTCTGCTCTTCTTATACTTGTACTTGTAAGACCCTGGCGAGTAAGACGTTCCACTGTTGTAGGGGCCGCGAACGTCTTCGGCGATGTCACCTACATTCACGGCTTCAGCGAATGGCACAAGTGCAATCCGAGTTGCGCCGGCTTCCATGTTCGATTTGAAGATGTCGATGAGGTCGTTACCTGCATACTTCATCGAATCCATTTTGCGTGATCCGCCGGCATACGAGTTCATTGAGCCGGTTGTGTCGAGCATGACCGCAAGTTCAAGGCGTTTTGTTCCGCATGCAACACCGGATGTCACCTCGATATCGAATTTCTCGATGTCCAAGAAGTTCAACGTGATGGTATCGCTAGTGGTGACCAGGCGGGGTTTGATTTGATTTGTTGCGGGATCGAAGTTCGGATCCAGAAGAACGGCTTGATCTGAACCGACAGCTTCCACGTTATCGTCAGCCGACAGCGTCTTGCCCATCGAGAGCAAAGAGTTGTTCAGGTACTCGCGGAGAACTTCTTCAGCTCCCCGTGTGCCGCGTGTGCAGACTGCGATTGTTGCTGCGTCAAGCTTTTGCTGAAGTTCGAACTTCTGAGATACGGCCTTGCCATAATCCATGGCTGCACCTGTAATAGCCATAACTGGAACCATGGCCAAAGCCATTTTGATTCCGATCAGACCGCTTTCATCGCGCTTAAAGGTCCGCAGTTTGTTTTTGATGACTGACATAGTTCCCAATTCCTTCGTCAAGCGTTTTTGTGCTGTCGTGTTGGGATGCAGTGTCGCCAAAGCGTATTTGGAGTTCTTTTCAAGAAACGGTCGAATTTGAAGTAATTTTGAGCCGCATTCGTTCTTGGCCGTGACAGAGTTAATTTGATACTACGTCATTGTTTGCGATTTGATACGAGGTCATCGAGAGTCCTGTATAAACGGGGATTTTCAAGGTATTGCTATTTTTGCAAGGTTCCGTTTTCCATTCGACGAAAATGCTCTTGGAAAGGTCAAGTCTCATGGCTAATTTTTGGTAAATCGTCAATTACAGGCCCGGTAATAGGGCTTTTGCAGGGAGGGAAGTGTGCGCCAGCGTGCGGGCCGCGCCTCACAGATCTGTTCATGCACCGGGCTTGTATTGATCACGTTGGATGCGCATAACGTCACCTATGCGGGCTTCGGCTGGGCCGTGCGCGCACCTGAATGTTAAAGCTTGACGAGGAGGCGGATCATGGACACGGCCAATCCGAAAGCGGGCGCAGCGCCCTCAGTTGATGGTGACGATGGCGATACCGTTGGCTCGTCGGACGAGATTGCTGTCACGCTGAAGCTTTACGCTTCACTAGGTGTTTACCTGCCTGCAGGGGCCAAAAAGAACGAATCCGTCGTAAAGGCTTCCGTGGGCACGACGGCGCGCGCGTTGTTGGATACGTATAATGTGCCGCCTGAGGCCTGCCATCTCGTGCTCGTGAATGGCGTTTATCAGGCCCCAGATGACCGGTGTATTATGCAACTTGCCGATGGCGATAGCCTGGCGGTTTGGCCGCCGGTTGCTGGCGGGTAGTCAAGGGTGGACCAATCCATGCCAGACCACGACGTGGTGGCGGTGAAGACTATGAGCTTGTCGCGCAACGAGTTCGATAAGAGCCTTGAGGCCTTTCAAGGCACCACCGGTTACACCATTATTGATGCCCCCAAGGGCCAGCAGGTCGCAGATCTGTTCGCGTTTGCGCTGCCTGACGGACAGGCCCTTATTTCTTACCAGGAGATTGCCTCTGCAACCTATGGGGGTTTGTTGAAGCTTCCTCGGGCAGAGGTGAAGATTGCTTTCAGCGGCACTGATCAGTCCAATCGAGAATTGTTCCTGTCAGCGTTTGACATTGCCTTTCAGCGAGGCGGTGGCTGAGCGGCTTTACTTTGGCCAGAGCTGACCACTTGAGAAGCCTACGCTGTGGATTGTAACCTGCGGAAAAGCGTTGGGCGCGCAACGAGGATGGTTTTGCGCAGTCCTGAGGTTATCTCCTGCGTCACGAGCCCGTCTTGCCACTGATCTTAAGGGCGAACGCATACTCCATTGCGACCTCTTTCAATGCATCGAAGCGTCCTGATGCGCCGCCGTGTCCGGCGCCCATGTTGGTGCGCAGAAGGATTATGTTGTCGGAGGTATTCATGGTTCTCAGGCGGGCGATCCACTTGGTGGGCTCCCAGTATGTGACGCGAGGGTCGGTTAGGCCGGCTAGAGCAAAGATGTGAGGATAGGCTTGGGCGCTGACGCAGTCATATGGGCTGTAGCCACGAATGCGTTCGAACTCTTCTAGGCTCGCGATCGGGTTGCCCCACTCCAACCATTCGGGTGGCGTCAGCGGTAGGTCTTTGTCCAGCATCGTGTTGAGGACGTCGACGAACGGTACGTTTGCGATAATGCCATTGAACAGATCAGGTGCCATGTTTGCGACAGCGCCCATCAACATGCCGCCTGCGGAGCCGCCGTGGCCAACGATTGCGCCTTTGCTGGTGTAACGCTCGCTGACCAGATGTTCGCCTGCAGCGATAAAATCCTTAAAGGTGTTTGTTTTTTGGGCGAGCTTGCCGCTTTTGTACCAGCGATACCCTTTGTCTTTGCCACCACGGATGTGAGCGATGGCGTAGATGAAACCGCGATCTACCAGAGAAAGACGGCCGGTTGAGAACGACGCCGGGATGGAGATGCCGTACGAGCCGTATCCGTATAGGAGAAGTGGTGCTGATCCGTCGATGGGCGTATCGCGAGCGTGGAGCACCGAGATGGGGACGGTCTCGCCGTCCGGTGTTGGCGCGTGCATCCGACGTGTGATGTATTTCTCGGGATCATGGCCGGATGGGACTTCCTGGCGTTTTCGCAGGGTGCGGGTGCGGGTTTCGACGTCGTAGTCGTAGACTTCTGCGGGTGTTGTCATGGACGAGTACGTGAAGCGCAGGTTTGTTGTGTCGAACTCGTAGCCATCGGACATGCCCAGCCCGTAGGCCTCCTCATCGAATGAGATCGCGTGCTCGGAGGCATCATCGAGTTTGGTAATCACGATGCGCGGCAGACCGTCCAATCGCTCAAGTCGGATCATGTGGCGGGCGAGGACGAGGTGGGACAAGATCAAGCGACCGGGCTGATGGGCCAAGATTTCAGACCAGTTGCTTGGCGATGGATCTGTTAATGGGGCTTCAACGATGCGGAAGTCTTCACTGCCGTTCGAGTTCGTTTTTATGATCAGGCGCTGGCCGTTGTGCTCGACATCGTATTCATGCCCCGGTTCGCGTGGTGCGACACAGGTCAGTGCAGGGGTTTCTGGCGTATCGGCATCAATCAAATGAACTTCGCTGGTTTGGTGATCGTGGACTTCGACCAGAATGAAGCGGGATGACTGGGTCTTTGAGAGCCCGACGTAAAATGCGGTGTCAGCTTCCTGGTAGATGAGAGTGTCGTCAGTGGCGGGTGTTCCGAGCTTGTGACGATAGACGGCCAGGGGGCGGTGGTTGTCATCCAGACGGACATAGAAGAAGTGCCTGTTATCGTTGGCCCAGACGACCGTGCCTTGTGTCTGTCCGATTTCGTCGTTGTGGTCGACACCAGTTTCGAGGTCTCGTACCCGGATTGTGTAGGTTTCAGAGCCGTTTGTGTCGGTCGAATAGGCGAGGAGCTTATGGTCGTGACTGTGTGTTGCGTCGCCCATAGACCAATAGGCATGGTCTTTCGCTTCACTGTTGCCATCCAGAATAATGGATGTGTCCTCTAGCTCGCGGGGTTTGCGGCAGAGTTGTGGGTATTGTTCACCGGGAACGTAGCGATAGAAGTACTCATAGTCGCCATCGGGTGTCGGAACTGTGCTGTCGTCTTGCTTGATCCGGCCTTTCATTTCCTCGAACAAATGATCCTGGAGTTCTTGCGTGTCAGCAAGCGTGGCTGACGTGTAGCTGTTTTCGGCTTCCAGGTAGGCGCGAATGTCCTCTGGCAGGGTGTCGGGCGTGCGCATCACCTCCTGCCAGTTCTCGGCGCGAAGCCAGTGGTAGGGGTCGGACAGTGTTATGCCGTGATGTGTCGCTGTGTGCGGACGCGTGTCGGCAATCGGTGGTGTGGCATTCGTTGACGAGTTGTTTGTGCTGTCTGACATGCTTTGTGGCGGCTCGCTGAACTGGTTGTTAGGGCGCGTGGCGCGCTTCAAGAGAGCTTGTAGGGCGTGTGCCTCTAACAATGAAGATGGAATATTTGGCGGAAGGGGAGGGGCAAATGTGCGTCTAAGCGGTTGGTGCAGTGAGCCAGTGCACAGATTCGCCGTGGATGCTGGTTCAAGAATAATTGGACAAGGTTGAAGGGTTCATACTTGGATTAACTTGGCCGATCGTAGTGGATGATCTCACTTCCATTTGCGACTATTTAGCTCGTCTAGGGTGCAGGTGACGCAGAAATTTGGTATTGCCAAGCTTTGGAAAGGCCGAAACCTTAAACACGCATCGCCTCGGCCTTACACTTCTGGCTTTGTATGTCGTGATCTGTAAACGGGACGGTTTGAGGAACGGCTTTCATCCGGTCCATTTTGGACCGGTCCATCTGCTTACTTCTCTAGAGCTTTGACCGCGTTTGGGCTCGCCTTCGACAGGATACTTAGAATGACACTGCTTAAAGATGATGTCGGGATTGCGGAACAGAGCCAGAACGAGTTGGTTGAACTCACGGCTCGGATTGTTTCAGCATACGTGAGCAACAACACTGTTGTTGCAACGGACCTTCCATTGCTGATCAATGAGACGCATGCGGCTCTGGCGAAAGCCTCCGGTGGTGTTGTCCACCAGGAACGAGAAGAGCTTCGGCCGAAGGTGCCTGTCAAGAAGTCGGTTCTGCCAGATTATATTATCTGCCTTGAAGACGGTAAAAAGTTTAAATCTTTAAAGCGCCACTTGCGCACCCATTATAATCTCTCGCCGGAAGAATACCGGGAAAAGTGGGGGCTGCCACATGATTATCCGATGGTGGCTCCAAACTATGCGCGTGCTCGGTCTGATCTAGCTAAAAAGATGGGCCTTGGTACACGGCGTGAAAAGTAAAGACAGTTACTTATTGCTCTAACATTTATAGTTCTTTGGAGGCGGAATGCAGAGAATTGAACAGAATTCAGCATGGTGCTCTACGCATGCTATCTATTCAATTCTCTGCATTCCGCCTC
>JBCBRD010000028.1:0-21591 GCA_039819885.1 Pseudomonadota bacterium | reverse complement strand
ATTTTGTTGCAGCGGCGTGGGGCACGACTCGCGTGGATTTTGTCGTTAACGTCCGTTGCTGTCGTGGGTTTTGGCTTGTTGGCTCTTTGGAATCTGCGTGAGGTCATACCGCTTGCCCTGTTTGTATCGGTACTTCTCGGCTGCGTCTTGGTTTCGAAGCTGCTGGTGCGCTTTGTGCCGTCTTTACGGTTTTGAGTATGTCGTTGGTGAGTTCCACAAAGTGAGGTGGTTTAGATGTTGAATGTCGGAAGACTGTTCCGGTTGTTCTGCGGAGCGCTGATGAGTTTCGTGTTGTGCCTCCCGGTGTCTTTGTCTGCGTCGGCTGAGGTTCTTGTGATCGGGTCTAATGTGTCGGGCTTCAAGGTCGGTAGTTTGCTATCGGACCTTCAGGTTGTGACCGTTGGTGAGGGGCAGACACTTCGACTGATGCTGCCATCCGGCCGAACAAAGGTGATCAAGGGACCCGCCAAAGCCGAAGTTGCTGAACTGACCAAAAATCAGACCCGAAATGAAAAAATCTGGAACATGGTCTTGGCCTCTTTGAAGGCCAAGGGTGGGTCTTCGTCGAGCCGTATCGGTGCCGTTCGCGGCATGGTTGCGGCGCCAAAGCCTAACGCAACGCCTGCTGCTTTTTCGTTGAAGCAGGTTCCACTTGGTGGAGGCGGTACAGTTTGTATTGCGAAGGGTGACGGGGTCAGTGTTTCCCGGCTGGGCGATGGATTGGAAGCAGGTGATGTGACTCTGTTCAATGCAAAGGCTGGCACCAAGGGGAAAGTCACTTTTGCCGCCGGAGAGTCAGAGGTGGCATGGCCGGCTAATCTGCCGCTTGCAGATGGGCATTACGCGATCATTGCGGCTGGGCAACCGATGCAACAGGTGCAAGTTCGCGTGCTTGAAGCTGAGCCTGCCGAAGACGCTTTGCTGTCTGTTCTTGCCGAGCGTGGGTGCACGAAACAGACATCGCTCTACCTCGCGACGCTTGAAAAGTAAGTGTCCGATCAAGAATGTGTCAGGACTAGATCATCAGGCGATTTATCTGAAACACCCGATGATCGTCGTATGTTAGCGTTCGCGCCGGTTTACGCGAAAAACCGGTGTCCACTTTTTCGCCCGGCGCTCTAAATAGAAAAACCCCCGCGGACCTATTGGTCTGCGGGGGTTTTTGTCATTCATCAGGCGCTCACGCGAGTGCGCTGGTCTTGTCGAATTTCTTGGCGAGTAGGTAGTAGAACGCGACGCGGTTCTTGTTTTTGTCTGCTTTCATTGTTTCGCAGACTTCTTTGATCGCTGCATCTAGCGCCTTGTCGTCGTCGCCCAAAGCCAACTTCTTCTTCAGCCAGCTATCGCGGACCCGCGCGAGTTCGTCTTTGCTCGAGCATGATACGAGCGACGCGTCACGGCTCTGCAGAGCGATTCCGAGGTGCTTGATGATGGCACTGACGACTTTCTCATCGGCATCCGGTGCGTATTTGGCGACTTCGGCCTTATGATCCATGCTCATTCGCGGGTCTCCTTGGTGGTTCACTTCTGAGGCACATCCGAGCCGGTATTCCAGCCGAACATCATGCTTTCAGAAGCGTGCTGCCATATGGTGGCTCATCTGTGAACTGAAATCCTCATGGAAATCAACCTTTGCGGTTGAAAAACCAGGGCTTACCCAATCAACGGCTAGCTGGAGAGCGCGCGAAACGACATAAAACTGGCATCGATGCGACGACTGGTTTTGTCGAAACTGGCGGTGTGGGCGATGACCGCGCGTGAGACCTGTTCAATTGATGTGAGCATTGAAGCATCAAGTGGTTGGAACATGATGTTATGGTGCGTTTCCAAGGCCTTCTGGATCATCTTTTGCTGCATATGTGCTTCAGTGGCCGACGTTGTGAAAAGCTCCGAAGATGCGCTGGCAAAAATCGCCTGATCGGCATGGTTCAACCGGTCCCAAGCGGATACTGCGATGCGCATGGTGATTGTTTTGCCGGTTTGCGAGAGGCCAGTTGTCGTCACGCTTCTGGCGGATTTGTGGACGCCAGATTGCATGGCGAAGTAGAGCCCGCCGGCGTCGACAAGATCGGCGTCTCCGGTTGCCAATGCTGTGCCTGGCTCCGCTAATGCGGCTTGTGTTGTGACAGGAACGGCGCCCATGCCTTTCGCGACCGATGCAGACAGTCCTGAAACCGCAATTCTGCGATCTCGCAGCTCCGTCATCGACGATATCGGTTCAACGGACCAAAGTGGTGGGTTCGCTCCCAGGTGCCCGCAGGCAAGGGGATGATAGCCATGAGCTCGCGCGAGATCTTCCCATAGCGCCTGGCCGCCTGCTGTCTCCAGCCATCCTTTGAGGCTTGAGGCATTCAAACCGTTGTTGCCCGGTACTTCTGAGAAGTAGGCGAATGCTGGATGCGCCGCTATCTGCTCGCACTCGGAGCCAAATGCGACATCGGTTGGCTGTTCATCGTGTGACGGCGCTAGGATCTCGAACTGGATGCGACCGGATGAGAGTGTCGTGATGCGGTTGAGGACCCTCCGAGATAGATCTCCCTGGCCTGTCAGATCATCTGCCCAAGGCGCTGATACACGCAAAAGAATATCCGGCGTTGTTGAGGTCTCAGGCCCTACGTTCAGCGCAACTTCGTTGCCGTTAGGCCGCACCATTGACTGGGCGCCTGCAACGGTTGCGCCTGAGACGGTGGCGGCTGCGACAGATCCTGTTTTGATGAATTCTCGACGGTTCATCGCCCGATACTCCTGACACAGCTCCATCCAGCGGAGCCCCATTCGACTGTTTAGCCGATCAATTGTGTCTTCGACAGGGGTAAGCGGTCAGTATGGCGCTGGGTCTGGTGTTTGGGGACCACGTAGGATGTGCTGGATGGACTTGAAGAACAGGTCTTGTCCTGTCAGTCCGGGAATACGTCCAATTTCGCGGCCATCGTCTACCACGAGAACGGTCGGGACGATGCGGATGGGCTGCAAAAGCGAGATCCCGGATTTAGCGACCTCCTTGTAGTTCAAGAACCGAATGGGTGTGTCTTTAGCCCGGCTTGATGCCGCGTAAGCCGGCAGAAGGTTTTGGCGAAAGGACCTGCAATATGCGCAGTTGGGGGTCTCTACGACAACCAGTTCGGTCTGCGTCTTGGGTGCGATTTGATTGAACAGGTCAATGGCCGCGTGCGCTGGTTGCTGCCACGAGAGGCCAAAAGCAAACAGCATCAAGGGAGGGGCGAGGAAGACTAACCGGAGGTGACGCATAGTGGGCCTGGACCAAACTGTTGGATTTTTGTCAAATCCAACATATCAGTGGTTTATGCCTGCGGTTGTAGGGATTTAAAGCGTCGGTTAACGGGTGTTTCAGATAGGGACACTCTGCCATTTCGGTGTCTGATGACTGCTTTTTGGACTTGCAGATTTCTCGCAGACTGGCGGCGACTTAGAACGGAGCTTGTGGGCTCAGGGATGCCAGGAAGAATGTGATCCCGAAGACTGTAATGAGGCCCGCGCCTGCCAGACCTGCTGCGGTTTGCACCCGCATTGCCCAAGCCCCGCTTCCTCGGTCAGCAAGGCGCGTTGCCAATTCGCGACTGCCGACCGCAAGGGCTGCCAATGCTGACACCGTAATGGCTGTTCCTATGGCCATGGCAAAGGTTGCGAAAACGCCTGCCCAGAAAAGGCCTTGCGTCAGGGCAAAGATCATTACGATGATGGCGCCCGTGCAGGGACGAATGCCAACGGCAAGTGCAACTGCGAGTGCCTTGCCCCAGGACCATGGTCCGCTGATCTGCTCTGGATCAGGCATGTGCGCATGGCCGCAGGACGGGCACACCCCATCGTCATGTTTGTGGTCATGGCTGTGCCCGTGTTGATGAGTGTGTCCATGGCTTTGCCCATGCCCACGACCGTGATCACCGCTACATTCAGAGTGGTGGTGTGCGTGCGTATGCCCGTGTTGATGGTCAGGGTTGTGTGTTCTCGATTGGCGACGCTGCCACAGCTTCCATAGCTGACTGGTCAGCAGCCATATGCCAATCGCTGCCACAAACAGCCAGCTTAGTGTTGTAATCCAGTTCTCCGCTGCTTTGATTTGCAGCCCGGTCTGGTTGAGCCCGATGGCTAGGACGCCGACTATGGCGATAGCCGACAGGGCCTGGATGCCGGCTGCCATGAAAGACAACAGAATTCCTCGTTTCACCGTTTGCTCGTTGGCAAGTACGTATGACGAGATAACCGCTTTGCCGTGGCCCGGTCCTGCTGCGTGCAATACGCCGTAGGTGAAACTGATCATTGCGAGAATGAGTGCCGCTGAAAACGGGTCCATCGTTTTGAAGTTTCGGACGCCTTGCGAGAGTTGTTTGTTGACGGCCTGTTGCTGCCGCATGAGCCAGCTCCAAGCGCTGGCGATTGGGCCGACATTGCGTTCAGCGCCACTCTGAGTCGCAGACGGGGATTGGTCCGTTTGCACCGGAACACCAAATGGAGAGCCGGTTGTCGATTGTGCTGCTGCAGGTGTTACTGAGAAAAGTGATGCGGTCGTAGGTAGGAAGCTCAGTGCCAATATTGCGGCGAATAGCAAAGTCGTCATCCAGCGCTTCACGTTGGTCGCAAGGGCGTAAGCTGTCTTCGGCATCACGTGTTTTTCCGATCGGGGATCGCGTGTTGGCTTGGCGGTGTAGTGAGGGCCAGATGGAGTTCAGCGCTTGTGGCACTCTAGGTTCGTGCGCACTTGACTGCGATTGTCTTGGCCAGTGTGACGCCAAAGTCGCCACCGAATTGGCTCAGGAATGAGTCACTCAAGTCCTTTGCTAGTTCCATATCGTTTTGCGGGACAGACACATCGACGGCACAACCTTCTGGGGCGCCTGAGCCTAATTTGGCAGGGTCTGTTTCAGCGAGGTCAAAGGCAATGAAATAGCTTGGATCATAGACCTGGTAGTTGAAGCCTTGCGCCTCGGCGAGCAGCTGATCTTTTAGGGGTAGAGTGAAGTGGAGCGCTAGGATCCCGTCTTTATGCTCTAGCCAATAATCGATTGGTTGCGCCAGTTTGAGTTCTTGTTCACCGAGTTTTGCGTACGTGAAGTAGTCGAATTCTTTCAAACCATCGATGTTGACTTGTGCGAGTTCTTTCAGCTCTTCGCGATCATATTTGCCGTCCTGGTTCTTATCCAACCCCTGTATCGCCATGGCTGTGTACATGTCGTCAAAGGTCCAGCGATGGGTAATGCCCTTCAACGTTCCGGTGTCATAAGCAACGGTTGTCTGAACGCTGACCCAGACGTGGGGGTGAGCGATTGCTGGCGCTGTCGCCGTCGATAGCGCGGCGGATGAAATTGCAACGAGCACAAGTGCAGCCCGTAGATTGCGCATTGGCCAGCTACGTTGTGTGCGTTCCATCATTGCTTGCGTCTCACCTCTGATTGTCAGTCACCCTCAACTTATTGGGTCGACATAGTATCGATTTGCGCCAATCCCAGGGTTATTACTCACATCGTCGCGTATCACACCACCGGGGGCAAGTTCAGCACGGGGGAGGTTATCTCAAATCATTTTGTTGTCCATTAGGTGCCGAAGGTCTTGTTGCTGCGTTGCGATGATTTCAACCGAGTCATAGAGACCTGTTGCCGTGCCTTTGTATAGTATATTATACGGCTTTCTGGGAGAGGTGTAACCATGACGACTCATAGGAGGCAGTATGCCGGTTTCTGACGGACGGAAGTTGCCGAATTCGGGCAAAGGCACGACCCTACTTGGACGCAGATATTACAAGCGCGTAGCTCCTTTAGTCTTTGCAGTGTTTAGCGCGGTGACTGGTGCAACCCTGTCCCTGGCGGACCAATCGCATGCGGCTGATGCACCCAAGTTGGTTGTTACGATCAAGCCGCTGCATGGTCTTGTTGCTGCTGTGACGAAGGGTGTTACCGAGCCGGTTCTGCTGTTGGACGGTCCGCAATCACCTCATTCGTTTGCACTGAAGCCCTCCCAAGCTGCCCAATTGAATTCTGCAGACTTCATTTTTTTCGCGGATGAGACGCTGGAGTTGCCGATCGTTAGGGTGGGTCAGTCATTGCCAAAGACAGTCAGCTTAGTGCCTTTGATTGAGGCGCCAGGTTTGGAGATTTTGGCGATGCGTCAAGGCGCAGCGTTCGACGCGCATGATCACGGAGGGCATGGCCATGGTCGGCATGGTCACGATGATCACAAGGATGAGGCGGCACACGGTCACGACAAGAAAGATGATCATGGGCACAAGGGTCACGACCATGGACATGACCACTCCGCAAGCACCAAGCATGGGGCTGATCGCGATCCGCACTTTTGGCTTGATCCGCAGAGTGCACGGTGGGTTGTTGCTTACGTTGCAGACAAATTGTCTGAACGTTTTCCTGAACACCGCGATGTCTTCGAGAAGAATGCTGCAGCGGTTGATGGCGACCTGGTGCGTTTGGAAAAGGCCCTCGGTGAGGTCTTGAGTGATGTAAAGGCGCGGCCATTTCTCGTCTTTCACGATGCGTTTCAGTATTTTGAAAACCGATTTGGATTGCAGGGCGTGGGTGCGATTAGCGTCAACCCTGAAGTCCTACCGGGAGCCAAGCGCCTGTCTGAGCTTCGCGCGCGCGTTGCGAAGTCCGGCGTCGTCTGCGTTTTCGCAGAGCCGCAGTTTCAGTCGCGTGTCATTGACACGGTGATTGAAGGATCGTCGGCACGGAAAGCTGTGATTGACCCGCTGGGGGCTAACGTGCCGCCTGGACCTGAGCATTACTCGGGGTTGATGACTCAGATCGCGGATGTCTTCAAACAGTGTTTGGGGAAGTCGTCCTGATATAAAAAATGCAGCTCACGTCATTTGGACGGAGCTGCATTTTTTGTTGATTTGTTCAGGTGTTAAACGCCGCGGGCTGCCGACTTTAGAAACGGCGGCGATGTGACTTGCGGCGGTTCGAACGTTGAGGCTTTTGTTCGTAACTGGTGTAGCGCTGCTTTGACCGGTAGCTTTTCCAGGTCACTTGCACGCTGCTGCCGACTGGCACACGCGGATACAGGTCCAGGACGTCCTTATTGAACATGCGGATGCAGCCAGATGATGCGGCAGTTCCGATTGTCCAGGGCGCGTCTGTTCCGTGAATGCGATAGGCGCTTGTGCCAAGATAAAGCGCACGAACGCCGAGCGGGTTCATCGGGTGTCCGCCCGGTACCCAGCTTGGTAACCGTGGGTTTTTGCGCAACATGTTTTGCGTTGGGCGCCATGCCGGATTTTTCCGCTTCATCGACACGGTGGTGCGGCCTTCCCAGCGTGCGTCTTCTTTTGGCACGGCGATGGGATAGCTGAGTGCTTCACCAGGTTTTGTTACGAGGTAGAGGCGGCGGTCTGCAAAGCTGACCACGATCTGTCCGCGCCTGTAATTTTTCCCGAAACTCACGGTTTGGCGTCCACCGCCGTATTCGGAGGTCCCGCCCCATTGTGCGCCTTGAGCGAGCACCATAGGTGCGCTGACGCTGAACAATACACCGCTTGCTAAAGCTGAAGTGGCGATTGCGGACAAGATCTTGGTCGTGTTAACGGTCATCAAGGTACGTGCTCCGTTGAACGGCCCTATGCAATTGGCCGTAGGTCGCTCGAAGGTTGCGTTTCACAGTTCGTGGTCGCTAGAGGTCGAGCTCACGCCGCATAGCGCGACAAGTGTTAAGATTATGTTTACCGCACCGCGAAGGGTCCGTGCAGAGCAACCGGGCCACACTGATGCAATTGTGATTCTTGTCAGCGGCGTTTTTCGTCGGCACGTTGTGATGCTAGGCGACTTATCCCTTGTTATTTAGGCATTTGAACTGGTCTACGCCTTTGACCGGATGGCGGAGTTTGTGATGCGTGAAAATTTTTGTTCTTTTTTCGTTCTTATTTCTTGACCCGACCTATTGGCCAATGTAGAACAAAAAACGAACACAGCTTTGGCGCTTCGCCCCCGAACGATGCATCTGCCGGTTGGTTCATGTTTGTTTCTGGTGAGTTGGTTGAGTTGTGCGTCGGTCTGCGTTTGTTGCGATTTGAAGTGTTGGTTTCTGCGTCGTGTTCTTCGTTGAACCCCTTACCGTTTGTTGCGAGTGCGTTCCTGAGTGAAGCAGATGGCCCTTCCCCTCAGCCCTCCGCCTCTGCCTCCTGAAAGGATCTCGCCTTCAAGGTTGTTGTCTTCCTGTAGGTTCCCCGCCGTCTTAAGACAAAACCTTGCTGCCCTGACCGGAATGGCGATCTGCCCCTCGCCATTCCGGTCCCTCCAGCCCTCTCAACGCCCTAATCCTTGCTCAAATCTCTCAGTCTGTTCCAGCTTCTTTGAAGCGCAAACCGTGGCACTTCACCTGTTGGCGTGTCGTGCATGACGTGGCGTATGATGCCAGGCCGGGATGCATTTGCCGGATTCGCACCGTATCCTCGTAGAGGATGCGCACGCAGCGGGCTCGAGTTCTTTGCATTGTAATGCGATGCTCAGCGGCTAAAAACTGGAGGGTCACAGTGCGTAGCTGGCGGATTTGAGTGAAACATCCCAAGTAATGATGTGTGTCGATCCCATTAGCCGGTGACGTTGTGCGGTTTGATCCTGCTGCCGATGTGACGCTGGACAGATCGGATCATCATCCGCATTGGACAGGGCACTCGCGTAACGAAGTCACTAGTCCGAACTTCAGGGATGTCCATTGATGTGGATGGGTTTCAGATCTTTCCAACCTGCTCGCCGGTTTTGGCCTGCCGTGCCGAGCAGCACCCGTCTTGCTGCCATCATCGGGCTCTTGCTCCTGACGGTGTTAGCAGCGCGCAATGTCTTGGTTCCGTTTCATGGATGGGCTCAAGATGGCCGTATCAATCCCGAGGCTGCGACGGGTGTCGAACGCAAGACGCTTGCGACTGCACAGCGATTTATGGTTTCGGCTGCCAATCCTTATGCCGTTCGTGCTGGTGTCGATACTCTCAAGCGGGGTGGCAGCGCAGTTGACGCGGCAATTGCTGTGCAGATGGTGCTCAATCTTGTCGAACCCCAGTCCTCCGGTATTGGAGGTGGGGCATTCCTTCTCAATTATGATCAGTCGAGTGGCGACGTCGTTTCGTTTGATGGTCGTGAGACATCACCGGCCCGTGCGAGGCCCAACCGGTTCTTGGGCGAGGATGGGAAACGTCTCCCATTCAGAGAGGCGGTTCGGTCGGGTTTGAGCGTCGGTGTCCCTGGGCTCATCGCCATGTTGGCCGATGCGCATTCTGTAAACGGGAAACTACCTTGGGCTGACCTGTTCGAGCCAGCCATTCGGCTCTCCGAGGCGGGTTTCAAGGTGTCGCGCCGAATGCATCTGTCTTTGTTGTTTGTCGGTGAGGCCCATTTTTCGAACGCGGCCCGTGCTTACTTTTTTCCAGGTGGCCGCGCGGTCCCAATAGGGACGGTGCTGCGCAACCCTGAATTTGCTACGACGCTCAAGCTCATTGCGAATTCTGGGCCCCGGGCATTCTATGCCGGCCCTGTTGCTGAAGCTATCGTGGACGCCGTGTCAGCGGCCCGGCCATCATTGTCAGATCTTACGTTGAGTGACTTGGCGAACTATCAGCCAGAGCGGCGCGCTCCCGTCTGTACGTTTTATCGTTCCCATCGTGTTTGTGGAATGGGGCCACCTTCGTCTGGAGGGTACACGGTCGCTCAGACTTTGAAATTGATCGAGCCATTTGAACTTGGCGGGGCAAGGGCGGTGTCGGATCTTGGTCGCCTGTCAGATATGCATCTGGTCGCTGAGGCACAAAAACTCAGCTATGCGGATCGAAATCGATATCTTGCCGATCCCGCGTTTATAGCAATTCCTGGCGGTCTGCTGGATGATGCCTATCTGACGACACGTCGAGGTTTGATCTCCCGAGGTAAAGCGATGACCGGACGCCCAAAGGCGGGTACACCGCCTGGGGTTAAGACGGATCGTGGCGTTGATGGTACGGAGGGGCGGCCCGGCACCAGTCACATCTCGATTGTTGATGAGGCTGGGAATGCCGTTTCCATGACAACGACGATTGAGGGGGCGTTCGGTTCAGGGCTTTGGGCTGCAGGATTTCTTCTCAATAATGAGCTGACGGATTTTTCCTTCCGTCCAAAAGACGCGCAAGGCCGTCCGATTGCCAATGCCGTTGAAGGTGGTAAGAGGCCGCGAAGTTCCATGTCGCCAACGCTTGTTTTTGATCCCGATGGTGGTTTGAAAGCAGTCCTTGGATCGCCGGGCGGCAGCCGCATCATCCTCTATGTGACGAAAGCACTTGTTGGGCTAATTGATTGGAAATTGAATGCGCAGGAGGTCACTGAAGTTTTGAATTTTGGTAGTCGTGGCCGAGGGTTTGAGTTGGAGATGGGGCAAGCAACGCCCGGTCTTGCCCTTCGTCTAGAGCAGATGGGTCATGACGTTCGACCCGATTTCATGGTGTCGGGTTTGCACGTTATTGTTCGTCGAGATGGACGCCTTGAGGGTGGTGCTGATCCGCGTCGTGAAGGGATTGCATTGGGTGAGTAACACGCCGCGCTCCATCCGACTTAGACGTTGCACGCGCGCAGAGTTGCCGAGAGACGTGCAATGACTATGAAGCGGATATTGGTCGCAGGAGCAGGTGTGGTTGGCTTGTGGCAGGCCTTGGCACTTTCACGGGCCGGACATGCGGTGACGTTGTGTGATCGATCACCAAACCCGAATGCGACTTCGGCAAGTCACTATGCTGGTGCAATGCTTGCGCCGTGGTGTGAGGCAGAGGCTGCCCCCGATGTCGTTCGAGATTTGGGTGTCCGAGGCCTGGCCCAATGGCGCGATCTGTTTCCTGGTGTGGTTACCAATGGAAGCCTCGTCATCGCTGCAGCGAGGGACCGCTCTGAGTTGGTGCGTTTTGGAAAACGCACGACCAATTTCGAGTGGATTGATGCGGACCGGCTGGCTCAATTAGAGCCCGTCCTAGGGGGCCGATTTTCAGACGCGCTCTATTTCGCAGAAGAAGCGCATATGTCAGGGATGGATGCGCTGGCGTTTCTTTTTGAGGCCGTGCATGCCAGCGGGTGCGCAATCGCTCTCGGTCAAGATCTCAACGAGTTTGATCAGTCTTCTTTTGATGTTGTTGTCGATGCGCGCGGATTGGCAGCACAAGGTGACATTCCAGATTTGCGGGGGGTGCGTGGTGAACGTGTTTTAGTTCGATGCCGTGATATTGATCTGAAGCGCCCAGTTCGCCTGCTGCATCCTCGCCATCCGCTATACATCGTGCCATGGCCCGATCACACCTACATGATCGGTGCAACCGTGATCGAGAATGAAGAGGAAGGGGCTGCGTCCGTTAGATCTGTTCTTGAACTTCTCGGGGCGGCGTATGCGGTTCATCCTGCGTTTGCAGATGCGGAAATTCTTGATATCGGCGCAGGTGTGAGGCCATCTTTCCCCGACAATGTGCCGCGGATCTTAGTGTCAGAGCGGTCTAAGGTGATCCGCGCAAATGGCGCTTACCGCCATGGTTTTCTGCTTGCGCCAACTATGGCAGAGGCCGTCGTTGGGTGGTTGGTTACCGTTGAAACCTCGCATCCGCTCGTCCATTGCCAAGCTGCTACCGCTGCTGTCGAGACACTCCCGCAATAGTTCAAACCGGTTGCGGGGATTGGCGAGGGGTGCTTTGCGTGCGCTGTCTAGGGTGTTATAGCGGCGGCCATCGTTTTGGTTGGTTCGGCCCAGAGGGTGCGAACGGACAGGTGTTGTGCAGTGACAGGTTAGCTGTCTGGCAGACATCTGGTTAAATGAGGATAACGTCCATGGCCTTAGGCCCGAGTGCAGGTGAAACAGGGCTGGCTCTGACGTTCGATGATGTGCTTCTAGTCCCAGGGGCCTCTGAGGTGATGCCTGGAGAAGTGACTGTTGCTTCGCGAATCACAAAGTCGATTGCTTTGAACATTCCGATCGTCTCTTCAGCAATGGACACCGTAACCGAGGCACGGTTGGCTGTTGCTATTGCCCAGGCTGGTGGGATCGGGGTCATCCATCGTAATCTTGAACCAGAAGAACAGGCGCGGCAGGTCGCAAGCGTCAAGAAGTATGAAGCGGGCATCGTTCTCAATCCCGTTACGATTTCGCCTGATGCAACACTGGCTGATGCCTTGGGGTTGATGGATCAAAACAGCATTTCAGGAATTCCGGTTGTTGAGTCACAGAGCAACGGGAGCGGCAAGGGACGGTTGGTTGGGATTTTGACGAACCGGGATGTGCGGTTTGCGAGCAACCCTGATGAGCCCGTGTCTGCGCTGATGACCAAAGAAAACCTCGTCACGGTGACGCGGTCGGTTGCACAGGAAGACGCCAAGCGTCTTTTGCATCACCACCGTATCGAGAAGCTGCTTGTGGTGGACGATGACTATCAGTGCATCGGTCTCATCACGGTCAAGGATATCGAAAAAGCGCAGAAGCACCCTTTTGCCTGCAAGGATGCGGAGGGTCGGCTTAGGGTCGCTGCTGCGACGACCGTCGGCGAAGATGGGTATGAGCGTACGGAGCGGCTGATTGATGCAGGATGTGATCTCATTGTTGTGGACACAGCGCATGGGCACTCCAAACGCGTTTTAGAGGCTGTCGCGCGGATCAAGAAGCGCTCCAATCTGGTGCAGGTCATCGCCGGGAATGTTGCAACCGCTGATGCAACGAAGGCGTTGATCGATGCTGGAGCTGATGCAGTGAAAGTGGGGATTGGACCGGGGTCGATTTGCACGACGCGGATTGTTGCTGGGGTCGGCGTCCCTCAACTTACAGCGATCTCAAATTGCGCCGCAGAGGCCAGTAAACATGGTGTGCCTGTCATCGCTGATGGTGGGATCAAGTTTTCCGGAGACATTTCAAAAGCGATCGCCGCAGGGGCCAGCGTCGTTATGGTCGGCTCGCTGCTGGCGGGCACGGATGAGGCACCGGGCGAAACCTATCTCTATCAAGGGCGGACCTACAAGTCGTATCGTGGAATGGGGTCTGTCGGTGCCATGGCGCGGGGATCTGCGGATCGCTATTTCCAGCAAGAAGTTAAGGATACGCTCAAGCTCGTGCCGGAGGGTGTCGAAGGGCAGGTGCCCTACAAGGGTCCGGTTGATGCGGTGCTGCATCAGCTTGTCGGCGGCCTTCGGGCAGGCATGGGGTATGTCGGTGCCGCCACCATTGATGAAATGCAGACGCGTTCGCAATTCGTGCGGATATCGCCTGCTGCGATGAGGGAAAGTCATGCGCACGGTGTTGCCATCACGCGGGAAAGTCCTAACTACCCTGGTGGTAGTTAGGGGGCCTTGACGACGGCGTCGGCAATCGGATGGGCCGCGTTGGTCATCGCAAACAACTGACCCCATTAAATCATTGAGCCTATCGGTCCTCAAACAATTGAGAAAGTGATGCGTGTGTCCCAGACACTGATCTTGTTGCCTGTGTTCGGACAGGTGTTCCTCACCTTTGCTGTCTTGATCGCAATGGGGTTTGCGCGTCAGTCATCCTTGAAAGCGAATGGCCAGACGATTGAAGACGCGGCGTTGGCCGATGATACGTTCTGGACGCAACAAGCGCGCAAGTGTTCCAACAATTTCAAGAACCAGTTTGAACTGCCGGTGCTGTTCTATGCGGTATGTGCATTTGCACTCATCACTCGCATGGTCGATATCGTATTTCTTGTGCTTGCGATCGCATTTGTGGTGACGCGCATTGCGCATACCTATTTTCATCTCGGATCGAACCGGGTCTCGCTGCGTGGCGGTGCTTACATCATCGGTTTTGTCATTCTAGTCGTCTTGTGGGTGATGCTGTTTGTTCGCATGGCTGCTGCTGGTTTTTGATCTCGTCCAACGTCTTAACTGAAAGCACATCCTATGACGCCCGGAGCGCGCCTGAGAGCTGGCGCAGATGTCCTAGACGATATTTTCAACCGGCATCGCCCGGCCTCCATGGCGCTTGCGGATTGGGGGCGTGCCAACCGCTACGCTGGTTCGGGCGACCGGTCGGCTATCGGGACGCTGGTGTTTGAAGCGCTGCGGCGGAAACACTCGATTGCGGCGGCGTTCGGCCAAGAGAGTTCGCGGGTGTTGGCTCTTGGGGCAGCGCAGGCAGCTCTTGGTCTCGATGCGGACGGTGTTGTGCGGGCTGCGGATGGTTCAGCTTATGCAATCCCTGCTCTGTCTGATGACGAGGTGGCGGCGCTCAACAGGCTTCCAACTGAAAGCGCGGCACCTGGACTGGATGCTCCACACATTTTGGGTGATTTTCCCGAATGGCTTACTCCTTACATGACGCGGGCGTTTGGAGAAGATGCTGCGGCTGAGGGGGCTGCACTGGCCCAGCGGGCACCGGTTGACTTGCGGGTCAACGCGCTGAAATCAAACCAGGAAAAGGTGCTCAAAGCGCTTGGGCGGTTTGGTGCTGAACGTGGGCCATTGTCCACAATGGCGGTTCGTATTCCAGTGCCGGTTCCAGGCAAACGCTCGCCGAATGTCGAGGCTGACACGGCGCATGGCAAGGGGTGGTTCGAGGTCCAGGATGCTGGCAGTCAGGTCGCTGCCGTGTTGAGTGGCGTGCAGCCGCGTGCGCAGGTTTTGGACTTTTGCGCAGGTGCTGGTGGGAAGACGCTGGCGCTTGCGGCTGCGATGCAGAACACCGGGCAGATCTATGCTTACGATCGCGATCCTGTTCAGCTTCGGCCGCTCTTTGAACGTCTGAAGCGGGCTGGTGCGCGGAATGTCCAGGTTCTTGATGCTGGGAAAACTGAGCAACTTGACGGACTGGCTGGGCGTTTTGACGTCGTGTTTGTTGATGCGCCATGTACGGGTTCGGGGACGTGGCGTCGACGGCCAGACTCAAAGTGGCGCCTGAAGCCTGAAGCCCTTGCGACGCGCATTGAAGAGCAAAGGACGGTGCTCAAAACGGCTGCGACTATGGTCAAGCCTGGTGGGCGGCTGGTGTATGTGACATGCTCGGTCTTTGTCGAAGAGAATGAGGATCAGATGGTGTGGTTTGCGTCCGAACACCCTGGTTTCGAAAGGCTGCCGATTGGACCGATCTGGGATGAAGCGATCCCAGGTGTGAGTGTTGAAACCGCAGGGCTTGATCCTGAAGCACTCAGCGTTTTGTTAACGCCGAGGCGCCACGGGACTGACGGGTTCTTTGTCGCGACCGCCGAACGGACGACGTCATTTTAATCGATCTGTGCGGAGTAGGGCTTGTTGGAGCCAAGCGGTGATCTTGAAAACCTGACGCTGACCTTTTCCCATGGGCGAGACATTGGTTTGGCCCGTTATGGTCAGATCGGTGGGACGCCTGTGGTTGCGTTCCATGGTGCGCCTGCGTGCCGTTTGATGTTCGATGTTGCCGAACAGTCTGCGCGAAAACTTGGGCTTGAATTGATTTGTCCAGATCGGCCCGGCTATGGGCTCACGCCGCTTGATGGCCAACCCTCGCTTGCGTCGCGTACGCAATTGCATCTCGCACTGGTGGACGCCCTGGGGTTGGAGCGATTTCATCTGCTCGGCGTGTCAGGGGGCGGTCCTTATGCGGTTGCCTTGGCTGCAGCCATTCCGGAACGCGTCGTGGGTATGGCGTTGGTAAGCCCGATTGGGCCCGTTGCAGACTTGATGGGTCACGGCGGGCCGTCAGTCCATCCGTTTCACCGCTGGTTCTTCCTACGTTTGCCACACAGGAAACGCCTCTTGGGCATCAACAGTGCAGTGTCGGCGCGACTGTTCAAGCGAGCGCCAAGATTTTTTTCTCGCCTGTTTGCTCGTAGCCTTGGTTCGGCTGATCAGGCTGTTTTGAAACAGAGCCATGTCGAGCGAAGCCTTATACGCATGACCCAAGGGTCGCTGCAGCAAGGTGTACGGGGGGCAACAACTGATTTGAGGATCTTTTCGTCGCCTTGGAACGTTCATTTCGATGATGTGACATGTCCGACGCTGCTATGGCAGGGTACCGCGGATAGAATCGTTCCTTCATCTGTCTCGCTGGCGTTGGCGGATAAGCTGCCGGATTGTGAAGCCATTCGGCTTGCCGGCCATGGACACTTCTGGGTCTATGACCATGTGAGGGATGTCTTGTCACGACTTAGCCAGTTGGGACACTCAAAGCAAAGGCGGCTCAATAGGTGAGAAGTTCGATGTTTGCAGACTATTTGCCAATTGGTGTGTTTCTGGCGCTCGTTTTTTGTGCTGCTACAACTGGCGCTCTTTTCTCGCCCGGCCCTTGGTATGAAAGCCTGGCTAAGCCGTCATGGACCCCGCCAAACTGGTTGTTTCCGGTTGCGTGGACAGTTCTCTACCTGATGATCGGTATTGCTGGTTGGTTGGTCTGGAAGGCCGATGGTTTCGGCCTGGCCCTTGTCTTGTGGGGCGTGCATCTCGCGTTCAATGCTGCCTGGTCGTACTTCATGTTCGGAGCGCAGCGTATCGACTACGCGATGTATGACGTTACCGGGATGTGGGTGACGATGGTCGCGTTTATGCTGGTCGCATGGCCCGTCAGCCAGACCGCCGTGTTATTGTTTTTGCCGTATTTGGCGTGGGTGTCATTTGCTGCCGTGCTGAACTGGCGGATCTGGGAATTGAACGCCTGACCGGTTGGTTTCGTCAGTGCTTTAAAATGAGATACTGAAACGCAAGCATTGCCGTGAATGACAAGGTTACAACAGTCCCAACGCTGCTGGCCTCCGCATCCTTATGCGATTCTGGGATGAGTTCTGCGAAGACCATCCAGAACATTGCGCCTGCTGCCAAGCCGAACCCGATTGGCAGGAAGGGCTCAAAAGCTTCCACGAAGAGAAATGAAGGCACGGCCATGATGGGCTGTGGCAGGCTCGAGAAAATCGCCCAGAGTGCTGCGGCAAGTACCGTTGTTCCTCTCGGGACAAGGATCAGGGCGATCGCGAGGCCTTCCGGGATGTTGTGGATGGCAATAGCGGTGGAGATGAAACTTGCGAGTTCGCCATCCCCTCCGAATGAGACGCCGACCCCGACACCTTCCGCGAAAGAGTGGACGGTCATCACCCCGACAATCAGAAGGGCCTTTTTAGCGTCCAGTCCCTTCAGGTTCGAGATTTCGGGTGCATGACTGTCATCGATCAACCGCTGACCGATGATGATGCCGGCCAGCCCCAGGAGAACACCGATCAGTGTGCGTTCAGGCGATATGGCGATGCCTTCGGCTATTAGGCCGTGACATGCGGCCAGCATCAATCCCGCCGCCGCCGCATTGGTGAGCGCGATAAAGCGATCGCTCACAGATTTCAGAAACAGAAATGGCAGCGCGCCAAGGCCAGTGGCGATGGCCGTGATCATTGCTGCGATAAATACTGTAAAGACATCTGCTTGAAGCATTATCGGCTTATTCCCGGTGCGTTCTTAGGTGGTTAGAGAGTGGCGAACGCATTGACGGGCGCCGTGTCGCAATCGTCGATGCCTTGTGTGCAGTGCATATGTCAACTGGCGCGAACGATTGTTTGGGTCCACAAGGATTTGACATTCGCGCCTGTAGGCGAGACTTCTCGCCCGATGGCTGCAGGCCGACGGCCGCTTTTAGCCCTCCCTCAAACACAGCGGAGTTCCATGACCGACACCGTTCTTATTATCGATTTTGGCAGTCAGGTGACGCAGCTTATTGCGCGCCGTGTCCGTGAAGCCGGCGTTTATTCGGAGATTGTGCCGTTCAATCGAGCGAATGATGCCTTGGCGCGGTTGAGCCCGAAAGCCATCATCCTTTCCGGTGGGCCTGCAAGCGTTACGCACACTGATACACCGCGTGCTCCCGCCTGGGTCTGGACATCGGGGCTACCGGTTCTCGGTATTTGCTATGGCGAGCAAACGATGGTGGAGGAATTGGGTGGAGGCGTTGAAGCGGGGCACTCGCGTGAATTTGGGCGGGCTGACGTTACGGTGGAGGCCAATTGCGCGTTGTTTGACGGCGTTTGGTCGCCAGGTGAAACGCACACCGTTTGGATGAGCCACGGTGACAGGGTGACCGCATTGCCGGATGGTTTTGATGTTGTTGCAACGTCAAGCGGTGCACCATTTGCTGCGATCGCGGATGAAGCGCGCAAGTTCTATGCGGTTCAGTTTCACCCGGAGGTCGTGCATACGCGCGATGGTGCAAAGTTATTGTCGAACTTTGTGCACGCGATCGCCGGGCTCGCGGGCGATTGGACGATGGGTCATTTCCGCTCTGCGGAGATTGCAAAGATCAAAGCACAGGTGGGCAGCGGCCGCGTCATTTCAGGACTGTCGGGTGGCGTTGATTCAGCTGTTGCCTCCGTCCTTCTCCATGAGGCAATCGGCGATCAACTGACATGCATTTTTGTCGATCATGGTTTGTTGCGTGCCGGTGAGGCGGATGAGGTCGTGTCGTTATTTCGCGACCACTACAATATTCCGCTCGTGCATGTGGATGCGCGCGATAAGTTCCTCGGCAAGCTCGAAGGCGTCTCTGATCCCGAGACCAAGCGGAAGATCATCGGCGGTCTTTTCATTGATGTGTTTGAAGCCGAGGCCAAAAAGCTTGGTGGGGCTGAATTCCTCGCACAGGGCACGCTGTACCCCGATGTGATCGAGAGTGTTTCGTTCACAGGCGGCCCTTCGGTTACGATCAAGTCGCACCACAATGTGGGCGGTTTGCCTGAGCGGATGAACCTCAAGCTTGTTGAGCCATTGCGCGAGTTGTTCAAAGACGAGGTGCGCGCACTTGGGCGCGAGTTGGGATTGCCCGAGATCTTTATCGGTCGCCACCCGTTTCCCGGGCCTGGTCTTGCCATCCGCTGCCCGGGTGATTTGTCAGCTGATAAGCTCGATATCCTCAGGAAGGCTGATCAGATTTATCTGGATGAAATCCGCAAGGCGGGTCTTTACGATGAGATCTGGCAGGCCTTTGCCGTATTGCTTCCAGTCCGAACAGTGGGCGTCATGGGTGATGCTCGAACGTATGACTTTGTTTGCGCGTTGCGGGCTGTGACCTCAACGGACGGTATGACGGCGGACTACTATGATTTCAGCCACGATTTTCTTGGGCGCACAGCGACGCGGATCATCAACGAAGTGAATGGGATCAACAGGGTCGTCTACGACATCACGTCGAAACCGCCGGGCACGATCGAGTGGGAATAGTGACGCGAGCACTGCGGATGATATCGCGTCAGTTCAAGCCGACCCAAACCGATGAGGCGATAAGCGGTGGTGCTAGCCAAATCAGCAAGCAGACCGCGTAGGTTTCTAAGAATAGTCGGGCCCGGAGGAGCAAGGTTATCTTGGGGGAACGCGCGATGGCGTAGTCGATGTCATCGTGGTTTTCGCTTTCGCGTAGGATGGCGTCGTAGTGGGAATAGAAGTTCCTGAGCTGTTGCCCGCTCGTAATGTGTGATGCCTTCAAGGCGCGACGCAACTTGTTAAGTTGCATTCCCGAGGTATGGAGTTGCTCGGCACGTTGCTCGAAGCGTTGCTGCTGATAGTGCATCGCTAATATGAACGAAATGGCGCCTGCGGAGGCTGCGGCAAAACCGATGATGTTGGCCGTCAGCGGCGTCAGGATGTTGCCGAACTGCAGCGTAAACAGCGGGACGAGGAAACCGTAGATCCCGGAAATTGCGAAGGCGAGCTGACCGGCTTCGTGTTTTTTGCGCATCCGTTGGGCGGCGTTGAAGCGCGCACGCTTCATAACACTAGCGTCTCCAAGTAAATCGGCCGTCAGCTTTTGCAAGTCAGGCCCGTCGGTGCCTGTTTCTGGCTCAACCACAGCCGCGCCTGACTGCATGCGTTCAAAGGCATCGATAACCTTCGCAACGCCGCGGCCCTCGGTGCCGTCGGTCTTGGGTGGTTTTGGGTAAGACTGCGCCATACATCAGGGATAGCTTGATTCTGGAGCCAGGGTCTTCCAGACCGTCTGTTTGCGGGCGTAAATTTGCCTCGCCATTGCCGCTGTTTTGTGACGAACCGGACACACACTTTTGCCAATCCGTATTCAGGGCGCTGGGGGAACACGAACCAGCCCTCTAAGACTTCATTCCGCTTGGTCCAGGTTCTCTGGGTCGGCCTTAATCAAAATGTGTCACGGGGAGTGAGAGATGTTGGCGTTTTTCAACCGAGTTACGGTGGTGTCCGGTGCGGCTGCCGCGATGGCGTCCGCTGGGGCGTTAAGTGCGCAGGCTCAACCTGATCTGGTGATCAACAAAGCGGACTCCAAGATCGATTTTATAAGTTGCGAAGAGTCTCAGCCGCTTGTTGAGGGCCGGATTGTTATCCGTAACGAGGGGAGCTCGGACGCTAATTTGCGCAGTGCCAAAGATTTCTTCCGCAGCTTTGTCGCCGTTTACGTTCCTGAGAACATTGATCTGATCGACAAGGATTCCAAGCGTACGAAGCTGGAGCCGCGCGAGCAGCGCACGGTGAACATATCGGTTGGACGCGGCAAGACGAAAGCAGGTCGGAATTTCAATGCGTTCCGGGCGAGTGAAGCGGGTGGTGGCGGGTATGATCCTGACATTCTCGAAGATGATGAAATCTATGCCGAAAAGATCCAGGCGTTTTTGAAGAGCCGCGGTTATGCACTGAGTGTTGATGGCGACTGGGGCTCTGGTTCAAAGCGTGCATTGAAAGCGTTTCAGGCAAACATCGGTCTTGATGCGACGGGTGAGTGGGATCGTGAAACGGCTAAGCAGATTGAGAAGCTGGCAGGTGTTTCCTCGACTGTGGAATACACGAACGTTAAAAATGATAATGGTGAAACGCGCATCCGCGTATTCGCTGTTGTTGACCCTTACAATCTGATTTCCGAGTCAAACGAGAAAAACAACGTCGTGTCCTACGAAGGGTATCTGAAGTGTGACTGAGGCTGGTCGCATGTCTGTTGACGATTGATGTTGGCCGTCTCGTTTTCGGGGCGGCCTTCATTTTTGCACACGTCCTGGGCGTCTCAGCCTTAGAGCACGTTTACTTTAGACATACTTGGAAGACGTGCTCTAAGCATTTGTTTTGGATCATGTTCTTGTCGTGAATATTGCTCGCCTTCGGCAAGACAAACCGCGTACACTTTTGCGGAACATGATCTAGGAGTTTTTTGCGTGTTCGCTCCACCAGGACTTGAGGCGGGCAACGCCTTCCATGACGTCTGCCGTGCTCCTTGCATAAGAGAAGCGGACGAAGCGATGTCCTTCGGTTTTGTCGAAGTCTATTCCAGGTGTGATCGCGACGTGGGCTTGATCTAGGATCTGCTGGGATAGCGCAAGGCTATCATCGCACCACTCTGAAACGTCACAATAGAGATAGAACGCTCCGTCGGCCGGGACGGATTGTGCAAAGCCGGTGTTGGCGAGGCCTGCGACGAGTACGTCGCGGTTTCGCGCATAGACTTGGAGGTTGGCTTCGAGTTCGTCGGTCGCGTCAAAAGCTGCGATGGCTGCTACCTGTGAGATCGTAGGCGGCGATATATATAGGTTCTGCAGGAGGCGCTCGAATGTTTGGGTCAACTGGGGCGGTACGACCACCCAGCCGATGCGCCAACCTGTCATCGAGAAGTATTTTGAGAAGCTGTTGATGACGACCAGGTTCTCGCCATGGCCAAGCGCCGTGGTAGCCT
>JBCBRD010000027.1:0-21889 GCA_039819885.1 Pseudomonadota bacterium | reverse complement strand
CAAATAGAGATGAATAACAAAAAAGTCGCTGGCTTAAAGGCAAGCCAACGACTTTCTCTCTCTGCATCAGTTGAGGGGGTTGCGATCTAACCGGCAGGCTTGACCGGTATGAGTTTGAGAACCTTTCCATCTTCAGAGTCTGTCACGGCGTAAACCACACCCCCGGCCCCAAGCGTCACGTCGTTGAAACGATGAGATCCTTCCAACAGGCGCTCTTCTGAAATAACGTTTGGTCCATCCAGCGTCAGACGCACAAGCGCCTTGGACCTCATTCCCGCAATGAAGAGACTGCCATTCCATGCAGGGAACTGTTCGTTGCCATAAAAAGCCATTCCGCCAGGTGCGATAACAGGCGTCCAGGTGTGTATCGGGTCCACCATCCCGGCAGCCGTTTCTTTTCCAATACCGACGTCCGAGCCATCGTAGTTCACACCATGGGAAACAACCGGCCAGCCGTAATTTTTACCTGCTTGCGGGATGTTTAATTCATCGCCACCCTTCGGACCATGTTCGATCGTCCAGAGCTGGCCACTGGTCGGATGGATCGCGGCACCTTGGATGTTCCGATGGCCATAAGACCAAATTTCCGGCCGTGCGTTGCTCGCATTTCGGAACGGGTTGTCTTTAGGGATCGTTCCATCGGACTTCAACCGTATCACTTTGCCGAGCAAGGAGCCCAATTCTTGCGATTGACCGCGAAACGGTCGATCCGACCTCTCACCGGTGGTGATAAACATAAACCCATCGTGATCAAATACCAACCTCGATCCATAGTGCTTCGTGCTGGCAACTTTTGGCTGCTGACGAAAAATCACTTCGACATTTTCCAATTGCCGATCGTCGTTGCTAAGGCGGGCACGGATCGCGGTCGTACCATTTGTTTGATTTCTCCCAGGCTCCGCAAACGTAAGATAAAGCAGTCGATTTTCTGAAAACTTTGGATCTAGTGCAATGTCGAGTAAGCCGCCTTGCCCTCGAGCGTCAACGGTCGGAGTGCCAGCAATCTCATCGCCGACCGTCCCGTCCACTTCGATAATGCGAAGTCGCCCCGGCTGTTCCGTAATGATTAATCGGTCGTCTGGGAGTACTTCAATGCCCCAAGGCTTTTCCAGTCCTGACGCCAATGTCTCCACCTTGAACGTTTGCGCCGGCGTGGCTGCGGCAGCAAACGTAAAGAGTGTGGTAGCGGCTATTGCTGTTGCTGCGGATAGGGCCACACGTTCCAAATCGCGTGAGTGAAAGTTCATCGTACACTCCTGTTTACAAACTGAGGAATTTAGCAACGCATGCCAGGCGACCAAGTTCCCAATTGGTCATGTGGGGGCAGGAAATCTGTAGGGACGTCTACGGTGTCGAAAAGTGGGTTAATGGGCGTGAAACCGTGACAAACAAAGCGCCAACACCAAAGACTTCACGCTCGTAACTGAGCTCTCTGTGAGCGCTCCTGGCGATTGATCGACGCGAGATGTCGTTTGACGTTCCTTAACTGGACCTCGTCCATTGGAGTGGACTGGCTCAAAGTATGGAGTGTCTTCTCAGGAGGGCTGGATATAAGCAAGAGAACAAGAGTTTCGAGAGATCAGAGCTCTGCCGTGGGGCTTCGGCAGGTGGACGTGCTAACGTTGCAGATGACTACGGTGGTTGATCGAAGGCCTGTTCAGATATGTTCGATCGCACATTATAATACAGGCTAGGGTTGAAGAAATGACTGGGCAGGAAATCAGTGTGACCACAGCGGGGTCGTTCACTATTGTGGATCTATTCTGATTGTGGGATCGGACCGGCCACCTATAGGCTTTGGCTGACCGTTCGCCGCCCAAAACAGACGGGAATAAATGACTTACTCGCGGTCCCACATCGTCAACACTCAGCAAGGACCTGTCAAATAGTGAGCATTTTTTTTGCATAAAGACACAATTGGCAACTCCAACTTTCATCAGCACTGGATTATCACCCGATTAATCAGTGTGCTCGATACGCTAACGAAACCATTATTTCGGGTGACCTGGATTGTTTTCCTCCTGTCCATGATCGCCACGTTGCTCATGTGGCGAATTGTTGTCGTAGCGATTGATACGCACGCAAGCGAACAATTTGACGACCTCCTCTTGGGATTTAATGGAGAAGTTGAGCGCACGCTGACCGCCTACGAGAGCTTATTGCGAGGCTCTAAAGCGTTGGTGCAGGCTCGACGACAGGGTCTCGATCGAGAGGAATTTCACGAATATCTAACCGCGGTAGAGATCACGGATCGCTATCCAGGACTACAGGGCGTTGGTTATTCCAAATTATTCGAACCATCGCAATTGCCATCGGTCACCGCTCAAGTTCAAGCCGAGGGTTTTCCAAACTTTGAGGTAAAGCCACAAGGCGAGCGCAATGTTTACTCGGCTATCATTTTCCTAGAGCCATTTGATGCACGGAACAAACGCGCATTTGGTTACGATATGTATTCTGAGCCAACGCGACGTGCTGCCATGGACCGTGCCAGAGATACTGGGCTCCCCACTGCATCAAACGCAGTTGAACTGCTCCAGGAAACGACCACCGACATTCAGTCTGGCTTCCTCTTCTACCTTCCAGTCTACGACGCTAAAAGTTTGCCATCTTCACAACAGGAACGTCAGCAATTCATTAGAGGCTTCGTATATAGCCCAATTCGCGTTGGCGATTTTGTAAACGCAATTTTAGAACGTGAACGCATGCCGGTTAGAGAACAGGCCCTTATACGAATAACGAGCGACACGGCCACTGGTCAGCCCGCAGAAATCTACAGGAAAAGCACGCCAGCCGGTGCACCACTTCACACATCAAAGTTCAAAACTCGCTCCACGACGATCTACTATGGTGTGCCTTGGACAATAGAGCTCTCCTCTACGCTGGCATTTGAACATACTGTCAATTATCGCCTCGCGTGGTTATTGCTCGCATGCGGCAGCGGTCTAAGCATTTTACTGGCAGGACTCGTTGGCTCGGCGGCTGTTAGACAAGACCAAATGCGCCAATCGAACGAGCGAATGTCTTTGTTAACTCGTGAACTTACGCACCGCGTGAAAAATACTCTGGCGGTCGTGCAATCAATTGCCGGTCGCTCTCTTGTGGAGGGGCGCTCACTTGAGGACGCGCGACAGGTATTCACTGATCGGTTACACGCGCTCGCCCGTGCACACAGTCACCTGGTCGACAGCGCTTGGCATGGCGCATCAATGGGCAGCTTGGTGCGTGAAGAGCTAGAGCCCTTTGGCGCTCGTGCAACAGTCTCAGGTCCGGAAATCAAACTGGGTGCGAATAGCGCGCAAACCTTTGCATTGGTCATCCATGAGCTGGCAACCAATGCAACTAAACATGGTGCTCTCTCAGTAGCAGAGGGGCGACTTTTGATCCGATGGTTTATTAAATCAGATGATCAATACGGCCAGACGGTGAAATTTACTTGGAGAGAATCCGGAGGGCCGCCTGCCAGGGAACCTGAACCTGGTCGACGTGGGTTTGGACAAATTCTTTTGCGACAACCACTGACGCATGGAACTTCAAGCAAGCCTCAAACCACTTACGGCGAAAACGGTCTGGTTTACGAATTTGAAGCCCCACTGCTTGCTTTGTCTGCTTCCAATACCCCAGAAGCCGTCTAAATAGGGCCAGATTTTTCGCGCACCCCGCATGCATCGACAAAGAGTTTGACCCTGCCCCTTCAAACGTCCTCAACCTGAGCTAGAGCCTGTCGATCCTATGGTCTGCTCCCCAACGTGCCCTCAGCGAGTTCTAGAGTTTTCGCCTAGATTTCAGATTGGCTGGGCTGGAACGAAGACATGAAGTTAAACGCACTTTACGTGGCCGCTAACGACTTTGATCGCGCTGTAGCGTGTTACAAAGACGTGGTTTTTCAGAGCGAGCCTATGCTTGAGACCGAGCGATTTGTATTTTTTGATATCAACGGCTTTTTGTTCAGTATCTTGAACACCAAAGCAGCCGGTGAGACACCAACATACGGGACGAACTGTGTGCCGACAATTGAAGTTGAAGACGCAGACGCCGGGTTTGAGCGGCTTACCAGTGCAAACCTAAACCCTGTTATGCCGCCACAGAACATAGAAGGAATGAGGGGCACACAAGTTCGCGATACCGAAAGCAATCTCCTTGAATTCTACCACCACATCACTGTGTCTCGCTAAAGCGATTTCTGGGAGGCACCGCTCGGTGTTGTTTAAATGAGGTACGTTCATTTCATCGAAGGGCCAGTGGGGGCGGGCAAGACGACCTATGCGCGTCTTTTAGGTCAGAAGCTCCAAGCCCCGCCTCTTGTCCTTGATACATGGATGGCCACGCTTTTCCGACCAGATCGACCCGATGGCGACTTCTGGCGGTGGTATTCAGAGCGAAAGGCGCGCTGTATAGATCAGATGTGGCAGGTCGCTCAAGACGCCCTCGAATTCAACGATCACGTCGTTCTCGAATTGGGTTTGCTGACGAGTGCGGCGCGCGATCAGATGGCTCGGCGGGCAAAAGATGCTGGTGCTTTCAACTATTGGCACATCTTAGAGCTTTCTGAAGACGTGAGATGGCAACGGATCGAAGACAGAAACAAGAGCAAGACGCCGTCGCATGTTATGGACGTGTCTCGCGAACTTTTCGAGATGGTATCCGCGCTTTGGGAGCCCGTAGACAACAACCAACTTGTCGGACGTGTAATCTACGTTCAAGACTCGAAAACAGTACCCGATCTACACGTCACCTTGCGCTTTACTGGTCCAAGAGCTCTTCTACACACCGAGCTTGATCAAGCAGCAGACCTCTGCCTCCGATCCAAGGCGCATTGGGGTTATGGCGATGCCTTTCTAAATACGTGCCGGGCATCTTTGACGATCACGCAAACCGAACTCATGAGGGATCGTATCGTCGTTGTGACGAACAAAAGTCATCTCGCCGCTCTGGCACACGTCTTGTGGCAGACGGATGAATGCCACTTGGATAAACTGTTTGTTGATCCGGACCATATGGGACTGGGGCTGGGACGGCGTTTGTTCCATTGGGCTGTAAAAACTGCGCGAGAGTTAAATGCGCGCGCCTTGATCATCGTTTCTGATCCTGGCGCAGTAGAATTTTACCGAAGTTTAGGTTGCGACGTCATTGGTTCAGTCCTGTCAGAGGTCGATGCTAATCGAAAACTTCCCAAGCTTTTGTATGAGCTTTGAGTTACGTACCGCGAAGCGTCTCGGCTAACGCTTACCATTGGACCGATATCAACAAGGTTCACAGTTTCAGACATGAACCACCTGACAGACCCAATGAACCAAAAACAGTTTTCTAATTGCAGCATTATCAAACGGGCGAGCAGTTTGTCCTTTCAGGGTCATAGCTCTGTCCGAGGTCGCGAACGCGTCTCATGATGACATTAGATCCTTATTTGTCCTGATTGGGATCGAAAGGTTGCGCGACCAGTAAGCGGGACGGGGTGTGAACAAATGCGTGATGACGTCCTTAAAATTCTGCCCGTTGAACCCGCTATGTGGGCGGAGTTCGAGGAACTCTTTGAGGAACGCGGCGGGCCGAAAAGTTGCTGGTGCATGGTGTGGCGAGACTACGCACGGACCAGTGACGTGAAGGACAAAACCGCGCGCAAGTCCGGTATGCGCGACAGGATCGTTAGTGGCCAAAAGGTCGGCTTGATGGGCTTCCTAGGCGGCGAGGCTATCGCATGGTGCTCTGTGGCTCCACGCAGGAGTTTCAAGAAATCACTCGACAGAATTGCACCGCCGGATGACTGCGATGCATGGTCCTTAACGTGCCTTTTTATAAAGCGTGCTCATCGGGGTAAGGGGCTGTCAGCCAAACTCATCGAAGCCGCAGTCCACTATGCCCAGTCGCAAGGTGCTACTACGCTTGACGCTTACCCAGTGGACGCGGAATCCCCGAGTTACCGCTTCTGTGGATGCAAGCCACAATTCGATAGCCGCGGATTTGAAACAGTTGGAGCAGTGGGATCACGCCGCTATTTGGTCAGGCGAATGCTGTAGCCCTCGAACGCCAACAGTGTTTGCGATTAAGGTCCGTGGGGTGCGTGTTGAAGCTCATACCAAACGGGAAGCAGTCATTTTTCCACCACCTGAGGCGAGCGGCAGCTTTGTCCGTCCGATCTCTTCCCGTGCAGAGGGGACATTCGCAAACACCAAGAAGATCTGACGTTGACAGCGAGACAAGTCCAAAGCTACTGGTTTGAAACATCACCCACGCGTTCCATAACGTATATGAATTCTGTGCTCCGGTCGGCCATGCTGCTGCCGCCGTACGTGATGCGCAGATCGCGATCAGTGTAGACTTCGCGCAGGTAGCCGCCACCAAAGAACAAAGAGACGACGAACTCGGGCACAATGGTAACGGGGTTCGGCAACTGTCGACGTTCAGCGAGTGCTGCGAGTTTCCAGAGTTGGAGCCCCTCGGGTCGTCCCTTGTTTCCGGGAAAGCGGGTGAAACGCGCCTTCACGAAGTTGGTCTCGCCGACCGGCACGTACTCGCCGCGTAGAAGGACGATTTTGTCTGACCCTCGCTGCGGTGTTACGTTCCAGTAATAGCCGCCTGGAAACACCACCTGATAGATCTCATCCGGTGTTGTGTCGGGGTCGATGCCTCGCGCGTCGCTGTTGCGGTAATCGTACGGGCCCCAGATCTGCCGCCAAGCGCCGGAAAGCAGGTCGATCCGATCCTTCACGAGTGGCTGCGGGGCAGCTCTCAGGAGTTCGGCGACCAGCGGTTGGAGCCGCTTCTGGCGGGAGAAGTCCTCGTCCCCCTGCCCTGCGAACGAACGGGCCAAGGTTACGATTTCAGCCTTAATCGTGGAAACGTTGCGCGGCTCTGGATTGGACAGAGCAATTGACGGGAAGGCAGCCGCAGCCATCATAAGCGTGGTAACCGGCAGGAGAGCTGTGAGAACGGTCGGGATCACGTGCAGGGTACCTCCGTAACTGAACCAGAGAACAGAAAACGCGTGCGCCGACCGAGCAGATCTCTCTTGGCTACCGTAATACTCGCTCGCAACTCCAGTGGGTCTGCGCTCATATAAGAATGCCGCCCTTTCAGCTGCAACGGATGTCCGCCTTTCACCCTGCCAGACTACGGTTATGCTCGATCTCGTCAGCCTCGAGAATTAAACGTACCCACGGAAATTTGAAGTTGCCGGAGGTCCGCCGGCATCCTCGGGTAGTAGCCGGCAGCGGGTGTAACTTGCCTCGACGACGCTGGCCGCCCCCCCCCCCCTCACGCGCACATCATAAGTGAACCCGGTCAGAAGCGCGAAAGCTTGGCCCCGTATCTCACGTCCGTCAAAAGCATTTGGAACCAGGTCTCAATCGACGCGATGGGGCCAATTCCAGACTCGGCGGTCAGTTGAGATATTGGCTAGCGATGTTCAGCTTTCTGATCCCAATCGGACATCGTGGAATAGCGGCCTGTGTTAGTCGGCCCAGGGCGGAGACCTCCCAATTTTTTCCATCAAAAAATCGATGAAGACCCGGACCTTCGCGGTTAAGACGTTCGATTTCGGGTAGACAAGCCAGAGGCCGGCCTGGTCATCGACAATGCAGTCCGGCAAGACCTGCAAAAGCGTTCCATCCACTAGTCCTTGGTGGACGCTCCAAGTTGAATTCATCGAAATACCTGCGCCGGCTAGTGTGGCGATCCGTTGACTTGCTCCGTCATCAACGACCACGCGACAGTTGGTGCTGCTTGGATCAAACTGTCCGATCGTACCATCGCCACTGACGAGTTTTTTGGGCGACTGATCGCGGAAACCAATCAATTGATGCTGGGCGAGATCATCGGGATGGACCGGTGTGCCGTGTCGACCAAGATAAGCCGGGGAAGCACAGAGGATGCGCCGATCATCGGCGAGCTTTCTTGCCTTAAGACTGCTGTCGGCGAGCGCAGCATTCCTGAGCGCCAGATCGAAGCTCCCTTCAATCAGGTTGAACTGCGTGTCGCTGAAACGCAGATCTAGATTGATCCCTGGGCTGGTTGCCAAGAACTCGGGTAGCAATGGCGCGATATAAAGTTGAGCAAACGAACTCGGCGCGGCAAATCTCAAGGTTCCTGTTGCGACCGACTTGCCCAGTCCAAGCGCAGCCTTTGCAGCATCTGCTTGCGCGATTATTTCTCTTGCAAACGGCAGAAACTCCGCCCCTTCAAGTGACAACGTCACTTTACGGGTCGAGCGGTGCAAAAGGTCTGCACCGAGGCTGTGCTCTAGCTTGGCCAACCTTGCGCTAGCCACGGCTGGAGCCATCCCGAGGTCTCGCCCGGCGGCAGAGATATTGAGCTTGTCCGCCGCGAGAACGAACAACCTCACGCTGTCCAGGTCCATCTAATTATATTCCAAATCCGAATTATCAACTTATAAATACGGCATTTATCTCCAGTACGGAAGCAATAGGTTGGGGGCAGCTCATCATGGAGACGCCCTATGAAGTACGAAAAGTTCACGACCTTCAGCGTCCAAGTCGCCGATGCCATTGCATGGGTGACGTTCGACGATCCGCCAGTCAACATCCAGGGGCTGCCGATGCTTGCGGACCTCGACATGCTGGCGCAGAAATTGGAAGCGGACCGATCGGTCAAGGTCGTCGTGTTCCAGTCCGAACACCCTGAAATCTTCGTTGCTCACGCGGATACCAACTTTCTCAAGGACATGTCCGACAAAGCTGTCTCGCGCGATGAGGTCAAGCTGCTTGACCTGCAGCGCGTGCTGGAGCGGATCAGCAGACTGCCGCAGGCAACGATCGCCAAGATTGAAGGGTTTGCGCGCGGCGGTGGTCACGAGTTTGTCCTCGCTTGCGATATGCGCTTTGCGGCTCGTGGCAAGGCCAAGTTCATGCAGATGGAAGTCGCCATGGGCATCCTGCCATGTGGCGGCGGTGCCTCGCGGATGGCGCGTCAGGTCGGGCTTGGCCGCGCTCTGGAAATCGTCCTCAGCGCGCGTGACTGGGACGCCGATGAAGCCGAACGGGTCGGGACCGTCAACCGTGCATTGGAACCGGAAGAGATCGGTCCCTTCGTTGAGGAACTCGCCAAGAGGATCGCGCTCTGGCCGGCAGCTTCGATAAACGCAACCAAGCAAGCCGTCTACGAGTCGATCGACACGCCGATCGAGGACGCTCTGAAGGCTGAGGCCTATTGGCTCTATCAAGCGACCAGCCAGACCCCGGCGCTCAAGCGCTTCGCGTGGGCTGATGACAGTCGTGCGCAATTCGAAATGAAAAACCAGCATTCCTGGAACGATCTTGTTGTGAAGATCCAGGATGTGAACTGAACCGCTCGATCAATTGAACTTTCACAATGCTCAACACAGGAGAAGGAAATGACAAAGACAGCGATTTTTGCCTGCGCTCTTGCCGCTTCAATGGCATTGGTGACCTCTGCATTTGCCGGTGCGGAAATGAAGACAACATACAAGGCGTCAGCCGATGAACTTTGGAAACTCGTGGAATTCCACCAGCCTTCAGAAAACATTATGCCACCAGTGAAATCCAGCACACTGAGCGGCAAAGGCGTTGGTGCCAACAAGAGCAACACGCTGGACGGAGGCGGCGAACTAAACCTTCAGCTCGTTTATATCGACGAAGCATCCAAAGCGTATAATTATGTCATCAGATCCTCCCCACTGCCGTTGAAGAATTATGTTGGGGAAGTTCGGGTCACAGATGCTGGCGATGGCCGCTCCACGCTCACTTGGCGAGGCGTGTTTGAAGCAGACGGCGTTGACCAGGCTAAAGCCGACGAAATCGTCCAAGGCTTTTACGACTCGATTGCCGGCCGTATTGCTGAGAAATTTCCAAAAGACTAGTGCGCGTCGAAGCTCGTTGCAGCTGGTAGAAATGCCTGCTGCAACGTTCTTGGCGGTTCGCGCACTCCAAAAAAGGAAGAGACCAAATGAAAGCGATGGTTCTGAGCCAGTATGGCGCCAATGCAGAGTTCCAAAACGCCGAAATTGTGGAACCGATTGCTAAAGCTGGCCACGTCGTCGTGCGCGTCGCCGCATCCAGCGTGAACACTGTCGACACCATGATCCGGTCGATGGGCAAGGACTTGCCGTTTTCGCCCGCTCTTCCAGCGGTGCTCGGAATGGATTTCGCCGGAACCATCGAATCAGTTGGCGAAGGAGTGACCGGTTTTGCGCCGGGTGACGAAGTCTATGGTTGTGCGGGAGGGCTTGCGGACCTGCAGGGCGCGCTTGCGGACTTGATGTCTGCCGATGCGAGGCTCATCGCTCACAAACCAAAATCTCTATCCATGCGCGAGGCAGCTGCGCTGCCGCTCGTTGGCATCACAGCCTTTGAAGGTCTGCAACGTGCAGGTGTTCGTGCAGGTCAAAAGGTCCTCGTTCATGGCGGGACTGGAGGCGTGGGCCACGTTGCTGTGCAATTGGCAAAGCACCTTGGGGCCGATGTGTTCGCAACCTGCTCGGGTCCTAGTCAAACAGTGATAATCGAGGGGTACGGCGCCACCGCGATCAACTACCGGACCGAAGCTGTCGGTGATTACGTCGCACGTTACACCGGCGGTGCCGGGTTCGATGTTGTCTACGACTCCGTTGGTGGCGCGAACATGACAAAATCGTTCGAGGCAGCTGCCTTGAACGGTCAAATCGCGTCGACCGTTTCATTGTGCGAATTGGACCTAACGCCAGCGCACTTCAAGGGGCTGTCGCTTCATGTGGTCTTCATGTTGATCCCGATGCTGCATGATCACAAGCGAGAGGCCCACGGCGCTATCCTTGCAGAGCTCGCCGAGATTGCGGACGCAGGCGCGCTGAAACCACTACTGGATGAAAAGCAGTTTGCTTTAAACGCAGTCGGCGAGGCTTACGCACGCCTGAGCAGCGGAAACGCCATGGGGAAGGTGGTCGTCGAAAATTGAGTAGGCCGCATGCGCTGGCCATGACACTCTTCGTCGTAGCAATTAGGAAAACCCTGATGTTCAACACCAAGCTTTTGACGCTCGTCGTGATAATCGTTGCGACATCCATTGGAAGTACGCAAGTCTTAGCCGGGAAAACTACGCCCCAAGCGGAGGTCGTTTTGCGGTCAAAGCTTGAGTTCGTGCCGCTCAATCCTGCTCGAGGCGATGCCGCTCCTCAGGCAGGTGTCCTATGGGGCGACATACGAAAAGACATACCAAGCGGAGTGCTTCTCAAGTTCGCGCCAGGATTTTCGTCGCCACCTCATATTCATAATATTACCTACCGCGCGGTTGTGATTACCGGCGCACTTTATAACGGTGATGAAAACGCTCAGAAAATGTGGATGGGGCCTGGCTCTTATTGGAACCAGCCGGCTGGCGCGCCACACATCACAGCGGCCAGCAAAGATGCTGGCGCCACGGCGTTTTTGGAAATCCTGCAAGGTCCCTATCTCGTCCAACCAACCAAGCTGTTCTTCGACAATGGCGAGCGCCCGGTCAACGTCGAGGCAAGGAATGTCGTTTGGCTCGATGCATCTGACGTAACCTGGATTGACACTGGCAGGGCTTCGTCTGCGGAGGCTGCAGCCAAGATGGCATTTCTCTGGGGTCGCCCCGAGACCGGTGAAATGAATGGCACTTTTCTGAAACTGCGGCCCGGCTTTAAAGGCTCTATACGCGGCAATGGCTCTTGGTTGCGCGCCGTGATGATCGAGGGACAAACAAAGCACCAGTTTACGGGCAAGCCCGACGTCAACAATCTGGGGCCAGGGAGCTACTTCGGCTCAAAAGGTGCCATCACGCACATGATCTCGTGCAAAGGCGACGAAAACTGCGTCATCTATGTGCGCACTGAAGGCAGATACGAAGTGGTGCCGCGAGAGTAATCGCGAACCCTGTTGTGCAACGCTGATCGCCGTACTGTTCGGCATATCGGCATGTTTTCTGCTGGCTACTGAGGCGGATCTCTCAATGCTCCAAAAAGTTGAAAGAACTGAATTCGAGCCGATCAACCGCGGTTACGACTCTGTTTTCCACCGGGACCGATTGAGCATAGGTCTCGTCGTGCCGCTTGAGACTTATGCCCACAGCGCGGTGCCGAACATGAGCCGGCACCTGGAGCGGGTTCTATTGGCTGAGGAACTGGGTTTCAGTGCGATATGGCTGCGGGACGTGCCATTCAACGTTCCCTCATTTGGTGATGCCGGACAGGTTTTCGACCCATTCGTCTACCTGGGATTGTTAGCCGGCCAGACTGACCGAATTGCGCTTGGCGTCGCTAGCATCATCCTCCCACTCCGTCATCCAGCAAACGTCGCTAAGGCAGCGGCGAGTGTCGACCAGCTCTCCGGCGGCCGTCTCATTCTCGGCGTTGCTTCCGGCGACCGGCCGGACGAATACCCCGCAATGGGCGTGCCGTTCGACGAACGCGGCGCTGAATTCCGGGAGAGCTTCAAATACATCCGGCGTATGGGCGATACGCGCCCTGCGTTTGACAACCATTTTGGCAGTCCGGGCAACGGGATCGACATGTTGCCTAAGCCGACCGCCAGCAGGCTGCCTTTGCTTGTCACCGGAGGCAGCCGACAAGACAACGATTGGATTGCTCACAATGGCGACGGCTGGATGCTCTATCCGCGCAAAGAAGAGCTGCAAGAACAGGTTATCAGCGATCGGCGCGCTCGGATTGCGGCGGCAGGCGGCACTGACAAGCCCGCAATGGAACCGCTCTACGTCGACCTGACCGAAGACCCTGACACGCCGCCGCAGCCAATCCACCTCGGGCTCCGGCTAGGGAGCAATCACCTTCGGACCTACCTGGAATCTCGGCAGGCAATCGGCGTCAACCACGTCGCGCTGAATCTCCGCTTCAACAAACTAGATATCGAAACAACGCTGAAACGTCTGGCCGACGACGTCTTGCCAGAGTTCTGAGGACAAGAAAGCCAAACCATGATCAAGACCATTCTGATTACCGGTTCGACGGACGGCATTGGATTGGAAACTGCAAAGCTGCTTGTTTCCAAGGGCCACCGCGTTCTGCTGCACGGACGCAATCCTGCAAAGCTGAAAGCAACGCAAGAGTCGCTTTCAGCTTCGCCTGAGTCCGATACTGTTGAAGCCTACACCGCCGACCATTCGCGTATTGCCGACGTTGAGACACTCGCCAAGGCCGTTACTGCGAAACACGCGAAGCTCGATGTACTCATCAACAACGCTGGGGTTTACGCAGTGTCAGATCCCGTCGCTGAAAACGGGCTTGATGTGCGGTTTGTGGTGAACGTCCTGGCGCCGTATCTGCTGACGGAACAGCTCTTGCCGCTTCTTGGACCAGATGGCCGAGTGGTGAACCTGTCGTCCGCCGCACAGTCGCCTGTTGACCTCGACGCAATGATGGGAAAACGCCAACTCCCTGACCAGCAGGCATATGCTCAGAGCAAACTCGCTCTTACAATGTGGTCGCGGCACTTGGCTGATCGGCTGGGTGCCAATGGCCCGATGGTTGTTTCCGTCAATCCGGGCTCGTTGCTTGCGACCAATATGGTTAGAAATGCCTACGGCATCGCTGGTAGCGACATTGGCATTGGTGCCGACATTCTAACACGCGCAGCGCTCTCCGATGAATTCGCCGACGCGAACGGCAAGTACTTCGACAATGACAGCGGCCGTTTTGCGAACCCTCACCCGGATGCATTGGATGCGGGCAAGTGCGAGCGGGTTGTTCGACAGATAGAGACCCTGATCGCTGCCCGATAGATCAAGCACAATCGGACCATGAGCTAGCGGCTCAAATCAAAATAGAAGCGGACGTGAGCTCTTGTGGCTGCCCAAGCCGAGCTAATGTCTCAGTTGGGTCACTCAGCTCTGTCGACGACTGAAGTGCCTTCAAGACCGGACACTGTCTGCCGTTAGATGCTGCCGGTCAACTGGGTATCCGCCGATGGCAGCTTGTGGGCTTTAGCGGACGGCTAGCTGGTCCGCCAGTAACCCTCAGCTTCGGGTGAAATTTCCGCAAGAACACGCCTCAACTGATCTTTGTCAACGTGACGTTGCAGGACCTTGGCGACCCGCTGAATGGCATCGTCAGGCGAAAAGTTGTGATTACGACGGAGCAACTTCACCTCGTCATTCATGGCGGCGACCGTACCGAACTCTAAGCGTTCTGCCTTTAGGTCCCAGTCAGCAACAAAAATGGCTCGAAGGACTGCTGGAAGTACCGCTGCAAAGGCAATCGCCTCATCGAGCGTTAAGCGGCGACGAAAGACCACGAGCACTGCTTGAACAGTGGTGTAGGTCATGTTTCTCGTAGCTAAATCCAATTCCTCCATGGCGTCAGCCAAGAACGCTTCGAAATCTTGAGAGGCGTTGGAATACTCAAGCGGCATAGGCATGGGTGAAAGCCGAGTACTGATTGACAATCCTCGGGACATTAATCGTGACAACGAGTTTGATAAAGCCCGCTCCGGTCAGACATTGCTGTCGGAATAGGCTTTCTGTAGCCGCTCTACACACGTGACCAGACGTTTACAATCAGCGCGTCGGGGTCTCGCAGGACGTGCAATATCGATGACCGTTTTTTAGATCGACCGACTGAGCCCTTGAAAGGCTCCAAGACGATGGTCCCAAAAGGAACCTCACCCACACCCCCTAGCGAAACTTCGCTGCGGTGATGAATTCGCCGAAGGCTTCGCACCAAATCAGAACAGTGGTGTAACCCGCCAAATCGACATCGGCAGGTAGGTCGACGATGAAACCGTCAAACGTTTTAACGTCACCAACGCGCAGTGATCTGTCCTTGACAGCGTTGAAGCTCACTTCGTCCTCTACGAATTTTGGCACGAGATAGAGCTTGTAATCGGGACCCGGCGCGAGGTTGCCCATGTGCACGACTTTCTCGGGCCCAACGCTCACGCTTCCCTCGCCCCAATGCAGAAAATCACTGCCCTTCAGGTCACGCTTAAATTCAGTCTTGAATTCCGCGGCCTTGGCCGTCTTTTCCAGCATCGCCCTGTCAATGCTGGGCGGTGCCGTCAAGATTGGCAGGAGATAAACGCCAAGCGCAAATCCGGCGGCGAACACGATCCCGTGTGTGACGAGGTGTATGATCCAGCGCATGTCGATCTCCTAATGACGAGAATTGAAGGTCTGGCGAAGACCTATCCCATGGCCACTGACCAGATCAATGCCACAGTCCGCCGATGACGATTGAAAAGAGCGTCAGCATTGGCGGCTATCGGTTTGAAAGAACACTGGCGCCATGCCACACGGCATTCAGACAAAGTACGAACAAGGTGTCGAATCTTTGAAACGGGAACTTTAACCCTCTACTGGCGTTGTTTACCGGGACACACAACGGGATGGCTACAATTAGAGGTCGCTAGTGCAGGTACTTGATCGTTTTTCCCTCGAAGACATCATAGCCACTTTTGTGAGTTGGACGGCTACGACCCTCCCAAACATAATCGCTACAATGCTGATCTTGTTGGGCGGACTAATTGTTTCTTCGTGGCTAGCGAGGCGTACACGCCGCGTAATCGAAGAAAACCCGCAAATCGACAATACATTTGCTGGAACGCTAAGCTCAATTGTGCGCTATGCGGCTGTATTTGTCGTTTTGATTGCAGCACTCAGCCAGCTTGGTTTCGAAACGACTAGTTTATTGGCGGCACTCGGTGCAATCGGTCTTGCGATTGGCCTGGCGTTACAAGGAACGCTGGCAAATATTGCCGCCGGTATCATGCTGTTATGGCTACGCCCATTTCGCGTTGGAGATGTGATTGATGGGGGTGGCGCAACCGGGAAAGTTCATGACGTGGGGTTATTCGCCACAGAACTCCACACATTTGATGGCCTTTTCGAATTCGTGCCAAATTCAGAACTGTGGGCCCGTCACATTACGAACTATTCGAGATTGCCTCAACGCATGGTCGATTTGACGTTTGGCATCTCCTATACCGACGACATTGGTCAGGCACAGAGATTGCTACTCGACTTAGCGAAATCAGATACCAGAGTGCTTGATCATCCCTCAGAAGCCTTCACTTTCGTTAGCTCTTTAGACGATAGCTGCGTAACGCTGGCCTTACGAGTTTGGGTCACAAACGACAACTACTGGGCAGTCAAACGTACCCTAACCGAAAATGCAAAAGCTCGGTTGGAACAAGCCGGACTGTCGATCCCCTTTCCGCAGCTGGATGTACATGGATTACCGTCTCCGAACGCAGATCAAGGGCGTAACCATTAGGTGATTCAAACAACGTTCTAAAGCACAACTGCTCCGACCAGTATTGCTCCAACAGCAGCAACCAGCGCTGATTTAAGACGGTGGGCTCCAAATCTAAACAGCGATACAATCATCCGACCGCTCACAAATAAGCCGAAGCCTCAGGCAACAACCTGAGCGAGAAGTGACCGATGGCTAATGTAGTCGTCAATGTGCCGTCGACCTTTTTTGACGATGAACACGCAGGAACCGGATATGCAGCCCTTAGATAGCGACGAAATGGAAAAGGTTGAGGAGCTGAAACCAGTTCAGTCGACCGTGATTTTTGAAGCGATCCGGCAGGAAGGGGAGCACGAACTCTCAAGGTCCGCAAAAGCGCTTTGGTGGTCAGGGGTCGCCGCTGGTCTCGCCATCAGTACATCAGTGATGGCCAAAGGCTTTCTCGTTGCAATCCTTCCAGACGCCGAGTGGAGCAAGGCCGTCAGCAGCTTAGGTTACACCCTTGGCTTCCTCATTGTCATACTTGCTCGGATGCAACTGTTTACAGAGAACACCATTACTCCCGTACTCCAGCTTTTCCTTTCACCCACACGCAAAAACTTCTGGCTGACTGGCCGCCTTTGGCTAATTGTCTTTTGCGCAAACCTAGCTGGTTGTTTTGTCGCCGCATTGTTCATGGCCACAGCGGACTTGGTGCCACCTAAGCAATTTGATGGGATTCTCGAAGTATCACGCGCCTATGCTAGCGCGACTGCAATGGAGCACTTCCGTTGGGGGATCCTTGCTGGCTTCTTGATCGCTGCACTGGTTTGGATACTTCCTAGAATGGAGGGCGCCGGGGAAGTGCTTATGATCATAATCATAACCTACACGATCAGCTTAGGCGGTTTTTCTCATGTCGTCGCCGGCTCCACTGAACTCTTCATTCTGGTGCTACTTGGTGAACTCGACCTGACACAGGCATTTGTCGGTGGCATCATGCCTGCGCTGTTCGGAAACATCGTCGGTGGTACGTGCTTGTTCGCAGCGATGACTTACGCTCAGTTACGCGAGGAGCTGAAAAGCTAGGAACAAAACAGACTGTTCTGTTGTGGTTGTGCAAGCGCGCCCTAAGACGTGGTCTGAACCTCCGTCGTGAGATTCGGGAAACGGAGCATCGCGTCAAGAATGCGCTGGCTCCCGTGACCGCGCTGACCAAAACGGCGCTTTGTTTATAGCGTCTACGTAAGACGAAACGGCGCCCCACCGGTTGAGGAGAAATAGGTTTTGAACGAACATCCAAAGGCACTCACGGGAACGGCGAAAACGCGCGCAAAAACATCACGCGAAACCGAAGCAGAGCGGGCCAAACCAAAGCTCGTCGTGCGTCGCGCGACGATTAAAGACGTCAAAGCGATCTTTGAGTTCGAGGCGCGTGTGTACCAGCCTCAACCGTCTATGACGACGCGCATGATCCGCGGCCAAATCAACAACTTTCCTGACGGCCAATTTGTGGCTGAATATGACGGTCGCATCGTCGGGCATTGTGCGACGTTCATCATCTCAGGCAAGATCGCTCTTAAGTCCCATACATGGGATGAAATCACCGGAAATGGATATGCGTCGCGGCATGACGCTGAGGGTGACTATCTCTACGGCATGGAAGTTGCCGTCGATCCTGAGTTTCGTCGGCTGCGGATTGGACAACGGCTATATAAAGCGCGCAAAAGTCTGTGTGAGGAGTGGGGGTTGAAAGGCATCGTTTTTGGCGGGCGGATGCCAGGATATGCGCGGCGACAAAAGACATATCCAGACCCGTCTGACTACATTGCAGCCGTTCAGTCTCGAGAGATCCGCGATACAACGATCAACTTCCACTTAGCGAATGGGTTTGAACCGTTAGGGTATCTTCCACGCTATGACCTGTCTGACCTTCAATCGTCTGGTAATGCGACGCACATGCTTTGGAAGAACCCGCGTGTGCCCGATGAGCCCAGCAAGAAGGTGCCAGCGCACCAACTAGCGCCGCAAGAGACGGTGCGGGTTGCGACGGTTCAATTTATGATGCGCGGCTTGTCGGAAAAAGACGAGTTCAAGAAGCAAATCGAGTACTTCGTCGACGTTGCATCCGACTACGACTCCGACTTTGTCGTCTTTCCAGAAAACATCACGCTTCAATTGTTGTCGCTTGAGGAAAAGCCGTTGCAGCCCAAAGAGGGTGTGGAACGCATTGTCCAATATACGGACTGGTTCACGTCTTTCATGAGTTCATTTGCCGTGAGCTACAATATCAACATTATCGGTGGAACCCATCCGATTATTGACGGTGATGGTGAGATTAAGAACGTCTGCTTTGTGTTTCTGCGTGACGGTTCTGTCCACGCACGGGAGAAAATCCACGCAACGCCGTGTGAAGCGTATTGGTGGAACATCAAAGGTGGGAACCGGGCAGAGGTAATCAACACGGATTGTGGGCCGATTGGTGTGATGATCTGCTACGATAGTGAGTTCCCAGAACTTGCTCGACACCTCGTTGATCAGGGCGCATCGCTCTTGTTTGTCCCGTTTTGTACCGATGAGCGACGTGGCTTCCTTCGTGTTCGGTATTGCTGCCAGGCACGTGCGATCGAGAACCAATGTTATGTCATCTTGTCAGGCGTGGTTGGGAACCTTCCAAATGTCGAGAATATGGATATTCACTACGCTGAGAGCTGTATCCTCACCCCGTGTGACTTCGCTTTCGCACGCGATGGGATCGCCGCTGATACGGCACCAAACACCGAGACCATTGCGTTCGCCGATCTGAACCTATCTGACCTACGTGCTGCACGGTCTGCCGGCACAGTGCGCAACCTACACGATCGGCGCTTCGATCTGTACCGCGTCATGTGGCGGGATCGTTAGAGTTCGCTCAACGACGGAGCTCCATGTTGAACGATTGATAGATGCAAGCTCGCCCAACACTGGGTTTACCTGAGCTCAAAAGCGTTTGCCGATGGCTATTGCGCTGCGACGTCGGACTTTGGCACGCCTGCATTACAAAAGTGATGAACCAATCGCGCTAACGGGGTCAGTATTCTTGTCCAAAAAACAATTCGACGCCGAAGTTATGAATGTGACCGCCACGATGCGCTTTGGATCGATTGATCCAACTCTCCCGCGCGGACGGCCTTAATGACAGTTTGGAAAACACCGCGCAAGCGCGCGAGCTTGCCGACTTCAATCGTTGATCCTTGGCTTGTTATTTTCAAAGGGATATTGTTGTAGCGGATCTCAGTGAGAACGCTCCCAGCCTCTTCTGTTGTCCACCAGAGCCGAGGCTTGACCGTGACGATTGCGTGACCCCGCTTGCTCTTCAGTTGGACCGGCTCTCGATCAAGCGACATTCGCGCAAGCTCAATTTGCTCTTCGATATTTGCAATCAATTTTTCACGACGGTATTCAACGGTGTTATTAGCGTTGCGGCGCCTCTTACCGACATTGATCACGCGTCGCGAAACCGTCAGTTTGTCCAAATGGCACATTTAATCCTTATCTGCACTTTTTTCTAAACACCGTCGCAACCATTGCAAAACGCTCGTACGTACAGGTTGCTTGCTTGAAAGTGCTGCATGGAGACAGCCGCTAGCTTTGTCGTTAACAGACAATCCAACATCCACATACTCAGCTGCATCGACCAAACGTTTTGTATTGGTATTACACGGCGAATTGCGTTGATTGAATGCGGCTTTATTGGTGAGCATTGTCGGGGGCAGGATTAAGCGCTGCTACAGCCTGCCACCTCGTTCGCGCGGATTTCGACACCTTACTTATACTTGAAAACGGCTACAGAAACTGCCAGTTCCCCGAGCTATACACTGAGTTTGGCTTTGTTACCGCGGGCAGAGGTTAATCGGCCTTGGAAATGTGAAGCCCGTTTAGAACCCGTTTATGGTGTGACGAACGGTTTAAAGAGCAAAGGCAAGCACAGACTTCGCAGCTCAGCGGATGGCGTATGCCTTGTGCGAGCAATTGATGCGTGAAATTTATCGCGCGCGAGATCGCGAAGTGACACGGATGGAAAGGACGCCACTGTCAATTCCGTCGAGATGTCCTTATGCGTTTGGTATGACCAGCGCGATGAGGCAACATAGTCTTTTCTGCAGAGTTGCACGATCAGTCGCGAGCTATACTCACCAGTCTCTCCTGAGAATTTTGTACGCCAACGTACAGCAGTCAACCGTGGGCCCTGCAATGAAAACTCAACTGTTTGCTCTATACTACAAGGCAAGCGCTAGTTTTTGGCTCTTGCCAGCTGCGTTTTCAGTGGCTGCACTGCTTATTGCCCCATTGATGCTCCGTCTAGACGAAGTGGTGGCGGTGAAATCGGTTGTCGAACAGTATGGGGGACCCAGACTGACAGTAGACGGCTCACGCCAAATACTATCGACGATTTCCGGCGCCATGATAACGGTGTCTTCCTTAATTTTATCAATGACACTCGTTGCACTAACCATGGTTGCCCAGCAATTGGGACCACGCGTTATTCAAATGTTCCTAGCGGACTCGGTAGCCAAGATTACCCTCGGTACTTTTCTAGCGTCTTTCATCTTTTCGATGCTTACACTTGGCGCCACTGGCACGGGTGCGAACGGAGACTTTGTGCCGCTGTTGACCACTTACACATCGGTCGCACTTGCCTTGGCAGCCTTCGGCCTCATGATCCATTTCATCCATCATATTGCGACATCGATACAAGCCGATGTGGTGGTTACCCGGCTGGGTGACGATCTCAACGCGGCTATTGAAAATGAGCGTAACCGAGGTGACGAGTGCCGTAAGTGGCTGAGCGATGACGAGATCGCTGATGAGCGGAATATTTTGTCCGCGCATCAGAAAGAGATCACCGCGGCCCGCTCCGGTTATGTAGAAGCTATTGACGAAGGAGAGATGCTAAATGCCGCAAAGGATAGCGACGCACAGATCACTCTATTGTGCCGACCAGGCCATTTCGTCCTAAGTGGGCATGTGATCGCTTCTGTTTCTGGCCAGAACCGTGATGTAGCGAAAGATCTTCCTGATCATATCCAAAGCGCTATTGCTATTGGTTCGACGCGCACGCGATTGCAGCAGGTTGAGTTCGAACTGAATGCGATGGTTGAAGTGGCATTGAGAGCATTGTCACCTGGGATCAACGATCCGTTCACGGCAATGACCTGCATTGATCGCTTGAGCGATGCCTTAAGTCGATTAGCTCAATACGAAAAACTCAATCGAGCGCTATACGACGGCACTGGTACGCCCAGGGTCCTCTTCTATCCAACCCCTTTTTCGCATTACATGGACACAGCGTTTCATCCGATCCGTCAGTATGGCGCAAGTGATACTGGTGTTCTATTGCAGCTGTTAACGGCGTTGGAAGCGTTATGTGTCAGCGCCCATAACGAGGGCCATCGACGTTCAATTTCCCAACACGCAAATCTTGTCCTTCAATCGGCTGAGACTTCGAAATTGGTTAGGAGCGACGTTTCGAAGGTGAGGTCGCGTGTTTTGGATATCCAAAAGCGGGTTTTAGAGCTGGGTGAAGGTGGAGAGCAGTGACCTGCACATCTGTTGCACTTGGCGCATCGGCGCGCGTTGGCTACTCACGCTGAAACAGCAGCTATGCACCACCATGGACGACCCTCCAAACACGGTACTTCGCCAGAGGGCCGGTCCTCGTAGTTTTGTCAAAAACCGTTCTGTCGTCGGAGCTACGAG
>JBCBRD010000026.1:0-21931 GCA_039819885.1 Pseudomonadota bacterium | reverse complement strand
CCGCGTTCTGGACAACGTCTCGCTCTCGGTCCCGCGCGGCAAGTTTACAATTCTTCTCGGACTGAACGGCGCTGGGAAATCGACACTGTTCTCGCTAATCACACGCCTCTACGACAACGTGAGTGGTCACATCAAGATCCAAGGACATGACGTCCGACGCGAACCGACGGCAGCATTGCGAGGCATGGGCGTCGTATTTCAATCACGCACGCTCGATCTCGATCTTACGCTCAGACAAAACCTCACCTATCACGCAGCCCTACATGGATTTGGACGCGCCGAAGGCAAGGCACGCGCCAAAATCGCGCTCGATACCGTCAATCTCTCAGACCGTGCCGACGAGAAGGTGAGACATCTATCAGGCGGTCAGGCACGACGCGTGGAGATCGCCCGCTCAATGCTTCACCTCCCGGACTTGCTCCTTCTAGACGAGCCGACAGTCGGCCTCGACATCGGATCCAGAGAAAACGTATTACAGATTGTCCGCGGCCTCGTTGAACGCGATGGACTTGGAGTCTTGTGGGCAACCCACCTCATTGACGAAGTCGCACCAACCGACCGCATTGCGGTTTTGCACAAAGGCAAACTCCTGTTCGAAGGCGGCGTTCCAGAACTGCTGTCGAAAACATCGACAAAGGACGTCTCTGAAGCATTCCGCACGCTGACAGAAGCAGCACCTGAAGGTGCCCGATGACAACCGATACCGCCACAGTCACAGCCTCCAGCGCGACGGCCGATTTGGCCCGCTACACGCAGCACAATGCCGGTGGTATGGGGTTGGCTGGCTACTTCGCCTGTTTCTCCGGCATCGTTTGGCGGGAAGTCCTCCGCTTTCTCCACCAGCGCGAACGCTTCTTGTCCGCTCTGGTCCGCCCATTGGTCTGGCTCTTCATTTTCGCCGCGGGCTTCCGGCAGGTCCTGGGCGTATCGATCATCCCACCCTATCAAACCTACGTGCTCTACGAGACCTACGTTACGCCAGGCCTCGTCGGCATGATCCTGCTATTCAACGCCATGCAATCCTCCCTTTCGATGGTTTATGATCGGGAAACCGGGGCCATGCGGACGCTTCTTGTCAGCCCGTATCCGCGCTGGTTCCTACTCGTTTCAAAACTCATCGGCGGCGTCGCAGTGGCCTTACTCCAGGTCTACACGTTTCTCTTGATTGCCTATTTTTGGGAGATCGAACCGGACGGTGCCGCAATTCCGCTTCTGTTCGGCCTGGAGATCCCGGCACCAATCAACGGTTACATCACAGTCTTCCCGGCTCTCATTCTGGCAGGCTTGATGCTGGGCGCACTTGCACTGTTCATGTCGTCGGTCATCCGCCAACTTGAGAACTTCGCAGGCGTCATGAACTTCGTGATCTTCCCAATGTTCTTTGCCTCATCTGCACTCTACCCACTGTGGCGCATTCGCGAATCCAGCCCCCTTCTCTATGAGATCTGCCAATTCAATCCCTTCACCCACGCAGTTGAACTCATCCGCTTCGCTTTTCACGGCCAGTTCGACCTTGTCTCAGCTAGTGTCGTGACGGGATGCACAATCTTGTTTCTCAGTGCAGCGATTTACGCCTACAATCCGTCTAAAGGCCTCATTGGCCGTCGCGGCGGCGGCGGTCCACCAAGATGAACCAAGAATTCAACGCAGTCAGTTCGCTGAGAAAAACAAGCAGAGCAAATTGTCATGCCTAAAGAAACGATCGCCTGGTTTTTTCAAACGCCGCCAACCGTACGAACGATAGGCTTTGCATTCAAACCAGTTGCAGCAATAGCCATTGCCACTCTGCTACCCACGCTCACAGCAATAATACCAGCCAAAGCGGTAGACGCAGCTAATCCCGATTGGCCCTGTGTACAACGGAAAGTCGAAACGCTCACCGCCACTCAGATCTGGGATGGCCCCCCGGTTACAGGCGACGAAAAGTGGTGGAAGGACGAAGAAGTCCGCAAACTCGTACCGATCCTCATCAGTCGCCGCATTCCGATTGAGGATGCTGAAACAGAAATCGAAAAAATCGGCGAAGCGACGCCGGAAGCGGAACGCGATGCGCGCATGACACTCTTATTCGCAGGCGTGCTGGACGAAACGAACAAAGTACGACGTCGTGTTGTCGAAGGGATTGAGCGCTTTCAAAAACGCCAACGTGCGCGCGCAGATGCCCTGGAGCAAAAGGGGTTGGAACTCGCTGACCTTCATAGACGTGCCGATGCGGGCGAAAAGATATCAAGCCAAATCGACGACCGTCAGCGCAGCTATGATTGGGATGCCCGCATCTTCAACGAGCGCCAGGAAAACATTCCAATAGCCTGCGAAATTCCTGTCGAAATCGAACAGCGCGCATTCTCCATCGGTCGGTCGATCCGTTACCAGATGTCGAGTTAGCCCGATCAGTTCTGCAAACGGCAAACCAAGCGCCAACCTAATCAACGAACCTTGTCGGCCTTTGCTTTTGCATCTTCAACCAAGCGCGCCGCCAACATTGCCGAGGGGAGATCGAAGTCGCCCCAACCATCGGTTCCATCCGGAAACCAAACGACATTTTCGTAGCCCCAAGAAACCGCACGCTTTGCGGCATTCCAAGACATCCAGCAGTCCCTAAGGCAGAAAAACACAATCGTTTTCGACGGGTCACCGTCAGTCAGTCGAACCAACTCGGCCTTGAAGAACTCTTTAATCTCGGGCCGTAAAACGCCATACCCCACATTGGCAAGCCACGTGGCTCCAGCAATACTCTTGTGCTTCGGTGCGCGCCAAATCGTGGACTTCGGCAGCCCGGGCGGCTTTGGCGCCTGCGGGTAGACGTCGATGAAAACCGCTTCAGCCGATCTCCAAAGTCGTTCCGCCTCATCAACTTCCGCCACACGCGCCCCCGAAAGCGTGTCTGGAACAGGCGCGCGATACGTGTCCATGCGATAACCGGTTGGCTCTTTGACACCAGCCGACGCGCCCACAGCCCAAGCAGTCCCAGACGCGCCAGCACCAACAAAGATAACGGCAATTAAGGCCATCAAACCGAACACGGTACTTAGCTTAAGAGTATCAGATGGCATTGGCACAATCCTGTTGGCGCGTTGCGGGCGCTGCACGTTGAGGCCGAGGCAAGATAATACACTTATTGCCAAGCAACACACTTTTTCAGCGGCGTCATCAGCACATCCGCAGTCCCAAAGTGAATGACGTACAACCAATCCAGAGTGGATTTGCCTTCGAAACCATAGCGCTCACATGCCGGCTGCAAAAAAGGGGCGGGACAAACATCGTGCCCCACCCCCTTGCATTTTTTCGTATCATTCCAGGTTGGAATGAGAACACCAATCACGACCGCGGTGCAGTGATCACCTGATCTTTTTCATCAATGATAGGCACCTGGAACTCGAGCAGCGCTTTGTCGATATCGGCTTGCCGCTTGGCAATGATCTCATTGAGCTCACGCTTCCATTGGGCATCTTGTTGACGCACACCCATCGTGATCCGGTATGTCATCCGCGGCTGGCGGCCTTCGTTCAAAAGCGGCGCGACAACCAAATCACCGCCACCATTCTTCTCTGCAAAGTAACCAGCGATCGGTCCCCAAAGGATCCCTACATCGATCTCCCCTGACTTCAGATCCTTGATCATCAACTCAGAAGGAGAATCGTACCGGCGATCGACCACCAACTGGTAGGGACGAACATTACCCATCAGACCCTCGCGCACGATAATCGTCGCCGGTGGGCTACCAGCAACGAGACCAATCTTCGCATCTTTCAGCTTGGCATCTGAAAGCGAAGTAGCCCCGTCAACTTTCCCTCCCTTGGGATAAACGAGTGCATACGCAGACCGATAATAGGCGTTTGTATTGAGCACCATCTCATCGCCCTGCGCGTAGCCAACAACAAGATCGCAACGTTTTGCAAACAGTGTCCGGCGGATAAATCCGGTTGCCTGCGGAAACCACGTATATTCCACCTTCACGCCGAGCTCGTCTGCAACGATGTCTGCAATTTTGTTTTCAAACCCCGGCTCAGCCTTCCCGGAAAACGGAAGATTAGCAGGGTCGGCACACACGCGAAGGACACGGCGATTGACCAAGTCCGAAGTCGCGCCTTCCGCAGCCAAGACAGCTTCGCCGCCGAGCCCGGAAATCATCAGCAGGGCGAGAGCCGCCCTGCCAATGAGTGAGCGCTTACCCAGCAAGACATTCACTTTCGAAAGCAGCAAGTTCTTTAGGCTTGCTCTCTTTTTTCTTTGGACGACCAGGAGGGATCGCCTCAGCAGCCCGCGCCTTCAGATAAGTGTACATCCCGTCCAGGTAACACATGACGTTCTTGTTATCGCCAAGCGCAGGCATGACATACTCTGTACCACCAGCATTGCGAATACGGCCACTCGCGACCACGCCCACGAAATCTTCGTAGCTCATCGTTTTCACTGAATCGACAAGGGCTGGGGCATATGTTGAGCCAAGTCCTTCAGGACCGTGACAGACATGGCATTCCGCGTGATAGCGCTGGAATCCGCGATATGTCAGGAAGTCAACTTTCCCATCGGGAGAGACACGGTAGGTAGGCGCACCGGATTCTTCACCAAACCACTTGCCTTCATCCAACTCGATTTTCTTGGCACCAGAAATGGCACCATCATCAAGCTTGAACGGACCAATATCGGTAGAGACATTTGCATTCTCCGCAGACACCGTAGTCACGGCGAAAGCGATTAAAGCGACAGCACCAAGTGCTGCAGACAAGACTGTGTTCTTCACACGTTTCCCCTTTTGCATTTCCAGGATCAGGCGGTTCAACCGCCACTCGTTTTCGACATATTGCTTTGAATTTCCGGCGGTCTCAAGACGCTACGCAAAAACCTTCAAGTTAAGTTACGCGCAGCGGATTGAGTAAGAACACCATCAGGTCAAATCACGTGCCTACCTGCAATGCGCTAGCCAGCAAAAAGCCGACGCGAGAACTCCCGCGCCGGCCTTTTATATAGTGACGCGTCCGACTTATGGAAGCGAGAAGACAGTCAACACGCCACCCAGAGCTGTGTAGCTCGAGAGACCTGCGTAACCGCCCACGGCGCCAAGGCCGTCTTGTGGGTTCGTGAGACCTGCAGCAAGACCGATACCGGCCCAACCACCGATGCCCGAAAGGATCGCAACGTACTGCTTACCTTTGTGCTCATAGGTCATGACGTTGCCGATGATGCCTGATGGCGTTTTGAACTTGTACAGTTCTTTACCGTCTTTCTTGTCGACAGCTTTCAGGTTGCCCTCAAGCGTGCCGTAGAAGACGATGTCGCCAGCGGTTGCAAGAGCACCCGACCAGACAGAGAACGGCTCAGGCTTCGACCAAACGATCTCACCTTTACCAGCGTCCCAAGCGATGAAGTTACCCATTCCGCCGTGGCTGTTTGGAGCTGGGTACATCGACAAGGTTGCACCGACGTATGGCTGACCAGCCGTGTAGGACACACGGAAGGGTTCATAGTCCATGCAGACGTGGTTGGTTGGGACGTAGAACAGACCGGTTTTCGGTGAGAAAGCAGCTGGTTGCTGGTCTTTCGTGCCGAGCGCGGCTGGGCAGATGCCCTTGGAGTTTACGTCTTCACCGTTCTTAGCTGTCGAATACTTGTCGACAACGTATGGGCGGCCGTAGTTTGGCTTGGACTTGTCCATTTCAACGCCTGTCGTCCAGTTGACGACTGGGTCATACTTCTCAGCGACAAGCAGCTCACCAGTGACACGGTCCATCGTGTAGGCCAGACCATTACGGTCAAAGTGCACAAGCGTTTTACGCTTTTCGCCCTTCACGTCGATGTCAGCGAGGATCATCTCGTTGATACCGTCGTAGTCCCACTCATCGAATGGCGTCATCTGGTAAACCCAGCGTGCGACACCAGTGTCGGCATCACGAGCGAAGATTGTCATTGTCCATTTGTTGTCGCCTGGACGCTGAGCTGGGTTCCATGTCGATGGGTTACCCGAACCGTAGTAGAACAGGTTCTCTTCTTTATCGTAGGAGTACCAACCCCAGGTCGTACCACCACCGATTTTCCACTGATCACCCTGCCAGGTTTTCAGCGAAGAATCTTTACCAACTGGTTTACCGAGAGCCATTGTTTTCTCTGGGTCAAACAGCAGTTGATCGTCTGGTCCGACTGAGTAGGCACGCCACACGCGCTTACCAGAGTTCATGTCGTAGGCCGTTACCGAACCTTGAACACCGAACTCACCACCAGAGATACCAACGATGATTTTGTCGTTGACTGGAAGAACGGTTGCCGTGTTCGTTTCACCCTTTTTGGGATCCCCGTTCACTGACTTCCAAACTTCTTTACCGGACTTCGCATCAAGAGCGACGACCGTTGTATCAGCTTGGTGAAGGAAGATTTTGCCTTCAGCATATGCGACGCCACGGTTGACCGTGTCACAGCACATAACAGGGATCACAGATGGATCCTGCTTAGGCTCGTACTTCCAAAGGATCTTGCCTTCGTTATTCAAGTCGAGAGCATAGACAATGTTCGGGAATGGTGTGTGGACGTACATGACGTCACCGATCACCAACGGCGAACCTTCGTGCCCGCGCAGAACACCCGTAGAGAACGTCCATGCGACCTTGAGGTCTTTGACGTTATCGCGGTTGATCTGATCGAGTTTTGAATAGCGCTGGTTAAAGTAGTCACCGGTTTGGATGGCCCACTGAGCCGAGTTTCCGGTTTGCTTGATCACGTCCTGGTTGGCCATTGCTGGCGTTGCCAGAACCGTGACGAGCAATGCACTTGTGAGTGCACTTTTGCGCATCGCGCTTCCTCCTTGTGGAATTTTGCCACGCTTGCAGTTTGTAGCATCGACAGCGTGTCACGGAACTCAGGGCAGTGGTTATGGCCCACACCTCTGAACACCTACGATTGGGATGCAGTGCAACTGATCCCTGCAGACGTTTGCTACAGGCGGCAAAGTAGCCACTTTTCGTCGCACTACGCAAGACTATCTTACGAGAAGGCTTTGCAGAGCTGTTTGAAAAACAAGAAGTTGAGGCGCTTCAATATGTTAGAACATAACACTTCATGACTGGACCGCGAAAATGCCGCACCGCACCTAGGATTTATTCCCTGCCCCTGACGGGAAAAGACCCGAAGTGCCCGCGAAAAACATCATTCCGGCACCTAACAAACGAAACCCTAACGCATTATAATTTCATGCATAATAGCGCACGAGACACCACCGATCGCGCCAAAGCCATCTACTCGACGCCACCAAACAGGACCGAAACATATGTCGGACGCAAAACGTCACAAGGCACAACTGAAGTGGCCACCGTTTACACGACGCGGATTCCTCGCAACGGCATCTCAGACCCTTTCTGCCGTTGCAGCCACCTCAATGTTAAGACCCCATTGGGCAGCAGCATCTGACACAGCCTCACCGCTGGCGATGGACGAAGTGGCGCCAGGTGTTTTCGTCCACGCGGGACAGCACGCGCTGTTTGCACCAGACAACGGCGGCGACATCTCCAACACCGGTTTCATCATAGGAAACAAAGCTGTAGCGGTCATCGACACCAGCGGCAGCTATCGGATTGGTAAACGGCTCAAAGCAGCAATCAGGCACCGAACAGATCGGCCGATTGAATACGTCATCAACACCCACATGCATCCTGATCATGTTTTTGGAAATGCCGCTTTCGAAGACGCGGAAACGACAATCGTCGCCCATCACAAAATGGCCCGAGGGTTATCTGCAAGGGCTGAACGGTATATGGCGATCAACAAAGAACTCATGGGGGATGCAGCGTTCGAAGGCACCCAGATCGCCTTGCCAAAGCTATCCGTTCAAGAACCCATGACACTGGACATTGGAGATCGCTCGTTAAGTCTCACGCCAAGGCAAACAGCCCACACAGACAACGACTTAACTATTTTCGACGAAACCACCGAAACGCTATTTGCAGGAGATTTGATTTTCTCCGGCCATACCCCAACCAATGACGGTTCTATCCTTGGTTGGTCGACAGCCCTGTCTCAGCTTGATGCGGAAAAACCCACTCGGATTGTGCCAGGGCACGGCCCCACATCACTACCTACAGCCGATGCTCTGACCCCAATGAAGCGCTACATTGATGCCGTGACGACCGGCGTTCGGGAGGCCATCGCCAGTGGAAAAACACTTGGCGAGGCCGTGGAAACAGTGGCTTGGGATCAAAAAGGTGATTGGAAGCTCTTTTCAGAGTATCATGGGCGCAATGTTTCAGCCGCTTATGCAGAGTTGGAATGGGAGTGAGAAGCATTCGCAAGTCACACCTGACACAACCTGCGCATGAAACGGCATGTAATCGAGAGCCCTCCAAGGGCCACAACCGGGAAACGCTGAAGGACCAAAACCTATGAGAAAAAAAGCCAATTGGTTGGCCGCCCTTGCCGTAATTGCTCTGGTTGGAGCCGGCATAACAACATCTCCGTCAGTCACGTTCGCGGATGGGACCACCCCAGAGGATCGCGAAATTTGGCAGTCGCTGTCCTCGGATTTGTACGGTGACAAAGCGAGCGTCACAGAGACCACAGAACACATCACGCTTGATGCGCCTTACCGAGCGTTGGACGCGGCCATCGTCCCCCTGACAATCACCATTCCCGCAAAATGGACTCCGGAAGTCGCACGCCTGACGTTGGTGGTCGACAAGAACCCATCACCAGTTGTTGCCCGATTTGAATTTGGACAAGCCGCCGGTTTAGGCGAGCGCCGCATATCAACCCGCGTGAGGGTCGACATGTATTCAAATATACGCGCCATTGCTGAAATGAAGGATGGGCGGCTTTTCATGGTGACAAAATACGTGAAAGCCGCGGGTGGATGCTCCGCTCCAGCTCTCAAGGATATGGATGCAGCGCTCGCCAATGTCGGGAAAATGAAAGTCCGCCACAAGGCCTCAGTAAGCTCCTCACTGACAGAAGAAGCGCAAGTCATGATCAAGCATCCCAATTACTCCGGAATGCAAATGAATCAGGTCACTGGCTTTTACATCCCAGCAAAATTCATCGAACATATGGAGGTCCGCAAAGGTAGTGAACTTGTCTTTTCACTGACAGGTGGGATCTCGTTGTCCGAGGACCCAAACATTCGCTTCACATACGCAGCAGGCGGCAATGCCCCGCTAAACGTCAAGGCAAGAGACACCGACGGCAGCATCTTCGAAATGACAGCGAAACGTGTTGGGAGTTAAGACCAAGCACGCCTCACCGCGCGCAAGCGCACGGGGCTCACAAAAAAAGGACGCCGGGGTCGTTCGCCCTGGCGTCCTTTTGTTTGTTCCAATGGCCGATCGCTCAAAAACAGAGTAATTCGGCCTCGACTTGGGCTTTTTTGAGCGTTTTCACCGTCTCTTTGAGAGGGCCGTAAGTCCGGAACATCCCGACCTTCTCGCCGCCTTGTTGCACAACGGACATGATCGTTTCCGCCTGTTCATAGTCATCAAATGGCAAAAGGTCGGCAATACGGTCAATCGAGCATGAACAGCGGTTGAGCGTTTCCCTTGTCTGACCGTTGACCTGCATACAGGCGAACACATAATCAGCCCGCGCATTGGTCGGATAGTCATTCTCCGGCAAGCTGGTTGCCTGCGTCTGCAGACTCAAAGCAAAGAGCATGACGAGACCCAGCACTGCAGTCCATACGCTGGAGAAGGAGAGCTGCTGCCTTATACGACACTTCATTCCACGACCTCCGCACCATCCAGGCTAATCGTTTCGACAAACGACGGCCGACCCTTCTCTATCGATTTAATATCAATCTTGAATTGTGCAAAGTGGCCCGGAATTTTTTCGCTGAGTACCAATTCAAATATTGAGTCAGCATAGCCACGCATTTTGTTTTTGTTACCGTCAACGGCGTAGGGTTGAACGCGGACATGATACCCATCGTAGGTCTGACCGCCATAAGCCACCTTCGCAGGTTTAATCTTCGCCGTATCCCGCAATTCGATACGGAACCGATTTTTCAGATAGGCTCGCTTACCCCCCGCAACCGAAGCATACCCAAAAACCGATCGATCAAGGAAAAACACCAAGACAGGGTTGCCTGTCATACCGGTGATGTTTCTTGGATCACGTGCCCTGTCGCCGGTGAAGACATTCACAGTGAGAGCCTTGGCGTTGTTTTCATCAACCGATTTGATCTCGACCTTGATCGTGTCTTCAAAGCTGGGACCCAGAAGCTTCGGCTCAGACACGTCGCGTTTAACCTTGTACGTCAGCGTGTCACCGGCCTTGGTGCCATCCAGGTGCGCCCGGTCAAACATCACCTCGGCTGGCGTTGGCAACTTATCATCGGGCGACGCTGAGGCTGATGCCGCAGAAAACAGCATCACGATGACCATCAGAAAACGGGCAGAAAACGTCAACAAGGCTAAATCCTCCAAGTGTGGCGCCACATTCGGGCTGCCATCGTTATTATCGTTCTTATGCATCAGGTTAGATACCCGAAGGAACGGCGCGCGTCGCGTTACGGATCGCACAGGTTGATGGACCGCAGAAAGCTTAACGCTCTGCCGGGCGACTTTCAGACGAGCCCGGCACCGTCGCTTCACCTGTAGCCTGGCCTAGAAACAGTCCAAAGGCACGAGGACCATCGGGAGTAGTTGTTTCCGCCACAACTTGCCGGGTTGCAACGTCAATCTTCTGAAATAGGTTATCTTCCCAGCACGCCACATACACAAACCGGCCGCTTGGGTCAGCCGCGATCCCTTCTGGATATGCGCCAACCCGGATCGTCTCGACCACCTCGTGCTTGGCAAGATCAACGACACTGACAGTCTCAGCATACTGATCGGTCACGAATGCAAACGACCCGGCAATAGCCACAGCGTAGGGGCGCAATCCAACAGCAATCTCGTTGGTAACCTCAAATGTGCTGAGATCAACAACGGAAATGCTGTTGCCTTTCACATTCGCGGTGAAGGCCTTTTGCCCATCAGGCGAAATCGTCACACCGAATGGACGAACGCCAACCGGAATAGTCCGAACGACTTTCAAAGTATGAACCGCAATGACTGAAACAGCATTGCTATCGCGATCCGCCGACAACAGCCACTTTCCGTCCGGGGTGACAGCAAGCCCCGAAGGTGACTGGCCAACCGGGATCTGACCAATCGGCTCAAGCGAAACAGGGCTTAGAACATCAACACGGTTCAAGTACCAATCAGCAACGAACACCCGCCCGTCGATTGGGTGAACCGCAATACCAAGCGGGCCGTCACCGACCGGTTTGGAGGCGAGAAGCGTACGCGTCCCCGCATCGACGACGTGAACGACCTTGCCGTCAGGCGCAGTCACATAGACATGAGCCGCGTCTGGTGAGACCGCCACACCAGCCGGTTTCCCGGTCAACGGAATGGAACTGACCAGTTTCATGTCTGTCAGGCGAACGACGCTCAACGCCCCATCAAGTTGGCTCGTCACATAGGCGAATTCCGGTTCGAGCACGGGCCGTGGCTGAGCCAGAGCGACGACAGGGCCGACGGCAAGTGCCACCAGCCCTGAAAGATATAGCTTCGCCAAGTGCTGCAAAAGCCCTCGACGTGGAACCATAGACAAGCTCCTAACCACCCGCTTCAAGCGATGCCTTAAGCGCAGTCAATCCAGCTTGGTAGATGCCCGTAACAGCTTTAATTGCAGCAGCATCGTTCAGGTTTTCTGGCGGATCATTGTTTGGATATCCACGATAGAACGCCCCCCTCCAGGTCACCAGTGTCTTCCCACCAGCATCCTCAGCAGACAACGTCGAAGAGTAGTTTGTAACTGGAATAGCTTCGACAGCAACTTTTGTAATCCGATACTTCAGCATCCGGTTTTCAGCGCTGTAACGGTCCAAAATCTCTTCAACAGGCGCCCCGCCTTTCAACGTCAGCGTGCGTGTTGCCCCTGGCTCGTTGCCACCCTCACCCTCGGTCTTTTCAACCGCAGGATGCCAGGACATATCCTGAAAGTTTCCAATCGCGGCCCAGACTTTGTCGACCGGTGCGTTAATCTCAATTGTCTCCTTAACCTTCTGGCGCGTCGGCCCATGTGCCTCAGCAAAGGTCGGCAGCACGGCTGCAAAAGCAAACGCAAGCCCCAAGGCAAAGCCGGCTTTCAAAGTCATTCGTTTCCTCCTTTTTTAAACGTCGCAGACCACCCTTTAGAGTGTCGGCGCATGCACATAACCACATGGTCTGCACCGGAAAATCAATGCAGAATTCGCCACAGCATGACGCAGGAGTGTGTCAATCGCTCCAAAATTCAATCAAAGCTCCAGCCATGCAAAGAACATTCAGGACAAAGCTCCAACTGTGCACGGCACTTTCACCCCGTCTGTCAGCCACCTGGTGACGCAAAGGTCACCAACGCTGTTGTCTGGAAGGATGCAGCATGCTTTTGTCCCAACGCTGCCAGATGGTAAAAATCATCGGGTCGCCAAAAGCGTAAACGAAGGAAACACCAAGTTGGCCGCCGATTACGGAGCAATCGCAACACGAGTTGCAAACAGCCGGTCTATTCTCATTGTCGTCGATGCAATTGACCTCGCTGGCGCGGCTGCCGTGGTCGATCTCGCCCGTGCAACCAGTGCCGTGCTGGTTCACGCCCAACCAGACGATCTGGCGGCAATCCAGAACCAGGGTTACTTCACAACGTCTCCGAGCGAAGCCGCCTTGCGAGGCGATAAAATCATCGTGCTGGGCGGGATCAGCGATACTGGCGCATCAGATGAAGCCTTCCGGCGTCTGATGGCCAAACCCGATGTTACGTCAGTTCTGCACTTCGACACCGGCGGCATGGACATCAAGAGCTGCACGTCTCATGCAGTGCACCGCGTAGAATTGTCGTCACCCGAGCTGATCGACGTCCTTGGCACACTGACTGCCCTTACAGCGGACAAGCTCGCGACGCCCGGAACACCGGCATCATCAACCGCGACCGAAGTCAGCGATTTTTTTCAAAACGCAGCCTACGGCATCATGGTCCACGAGACGGGACAGCTGGATCGCCATGCTCTTCTGTCCGCTATGGCGCTCGCAGACGAGCTATCAAAAACAATGCGTTGGTCGCTCCTTCCAATCGGACGAACAGCGGGCCAGAGCGAGCTCACACGCATGGCGCAAGCAACAACCGGCCTTCCACCACCGCTCGATTTCCGGATTTGTCGCGGACAGCATGACCACGCATCTCTCAACGCAAAACAACGCATCATCGATGGTGATGATGACCTGCTCATTTGGATCTCATCGTCCACAGACCCGCGACCAGATTGGCTTCACGGTGCAGCAACACTCATAGCGATTGATGCAAATGACACGTGTAAGGCAGATCACCACATCAGGGCAGGGATCGCCGGCGTTGATCACCCAGCCATCATAGATCCAACCGAGATCTCTGGCTTCATCGCACTCACGCCTGACCTGCGCGAGGCAACGGCACCAAAGCCCCCGAGTGTAGCCAATATCCTGATCACGCTGACACACGAGATCCGCGCGGCACTCCCGCCCGGGCATCCGGCCTATGCTATCCAATCCACCTCGACATCTGCGGTGGCGCCATGACTCACTACACCCTCATATCCGGTGGCCGCATCATCGACCCAGACAGTGGACGTGACGAAGTCGGCGACCTTTGGCTTGCAGACGGCCGCATCGTTGAGCCCAACCCCGAAGCAAAATCAGTCGAACGCGTTGATGCCAGCGGCACAATCGTGATGGCTGGCGCAATTGATATCCACACCCATGTCGTGGGCGCCAACATTGCTGCGGCCAGACTTCTATTGCCGGAGTGTTTCGCCGACCTTGAGACACCACCCGACACATGGATGGGGGCGCCGTTTGACGTCTTCACCACCGGCGCCCTGTACGCCAAGATGGGTTACACGCTCGTCGTCGAGCCCGCCGTCGCACCAACAGATGCCGTCGCAACCCATGCAGAGTTGGAACTCATCCCGTACGTCGATCGCGCCTGCCTCTGTGTGATTGGGAACGATGATGTCTTCCTCGGCATGCTACGAGACAAGGCCTCGAATGCGACGATTTCAGACTACGTCGGCTGGATGCTGAACCAATCCCGGGCGATTGGGGCAAAAACCATCAATCCCGGCGGCGTTGCAGCACTTAAGGAAAACATTCGAACATTTGAACTCGATGACGTGGTGCCGGAATACGGCGTATCCTCTCGCGCCATTTCAGCGGCCATGCGCGCCGCATTGTCATCTCTCGGCGTCCCCCACCCACTCCACCTGCATACACACAATCTTGGCCTACCCGGCAGTCTTGATACAGCACTCGCGACGATTGACTCTGCTGAAGGTGAACCGATGCACCTCGCCCATCTCCAGTTTTATGGATATGGGACAGAAGGCAGTTTCGGGATGTCTTCTGGCGCGGCCCAGCTCGCCGAAAAACTAAGCGCAAATAAGAACATCACCGCCGACGTCGGCCAGGTCATGTTCGGCCCAACCGTTACTGTTTCATCGGACACACTCACGCAGTTCAACGGCCGCCGGTACGCCACACCAAAGAAATGGCAACTCCGCGATGGTGATGGCAACGGGGGCGGAGCAGTCCCATACCACTACAAATCGAAAAACAAGATCGCAGCCCTACAGTGGGCCATCGGCATGGAACTCTTTTTGTTAGTGGACGACCCCACGCAAATCTACTTCACAACCGATCATCCCAATGGCGGCCCCTTCACGTCCTATCCCGACATGATCGCTCAGCTCATGCACGCCGACGTGCGCAATGCCGTCATCGAGAAACTGCCCGCCGAAGCAATGGAAGTCTCGACACTGGCTGGCATCAAGCGCGAGTACACACTCTTAGAAATCGCCACCATGACCCGGTCCGCGCCAGCAAAACTGCTCGGCATTGCAGACCGTGGGCATTTGAAACCAGGCGCAGTTGCCGACGTTGCTATCTACAAGCAGCAATCCGACACAGCGGCCATGTTCCGCAATGCTGCGTGGCTCTTCAAAAACGGACAGCCGATCATCAAGAACGGTGCGCTTCAACCAGCCTCCTACGGCAAGACCTTGGCCCTTAAGCCCGATCACGACACAGCCATTTCCGCGCACGTAAGAGACGCCTATGATCGCCGCTGGGGCGTTCCGCCGGACACCTTCGCGGTCCCCGACCGGTTGCTCCGCACAGCCTCGCCCTTCGAAACCGTTCCATGTCGCTCGACCTGACGGACATCATGACAGAACCCAAATCACATCGCCCCGAGACGGCTGCGACTATAAACGGCGTCACGATCGACGATACCTTCGCCGAAGCGTTCGGCATGAGCGCGACCGGCCTGATCATTACCGCCGACAGCCAGAGATGGGCCCGCCAAGCCGCCATCACCATGACCGGCTTCGGAACATCGGTCATCGGCTGTGGCGCAGAGTGCGGGATCGATCACGATGTTCCAGCCGATGAAACACCCGATGGGCGTCCGGGCGTTCGCGTCCTGTTGTTTGGCTTTTCACCCGATGCCCTGGAGCCGCAACTGAAAAACCGCGTGGGTCAGTGCGTGCTCACCAGCCCCGGCTCGGCGTGTTTCAATGGGCTGGCATCAGAACAGACGCTCGCTCTATCAGCCGGGCCACGGTTCTTCGGCGATGGTTGGCAAACCGCGCGAAAACTCGGTGATCGCCGCTTCTGGCGCGTCCCCGTTATGGACGGTGAATTCATCATTGAAGACACCAGCGGCTTGACGACAGACGCTGTCGGCGGCGGCAACCTTCTCATCATCGGGACCGATCGGGTCGGATTACTGGAGACCTGCGAGCGCGCCGTTGAAGCGATGAGCAGCGTCAAAGACTGCATCATGCCGTTTCCAGGCGGAATCGTCCGCTCAGGCTCCAAAGTTGGTTCCAAATACGCTGGTGCTATGGCGTCCACAAACGAAGCCTTCAGCCCAACGTTACGCGGTGCATCCCAAACACAACTCGATGACAAGTCCGTTGCTGTCCTCGAGATCGTCATTGATGGCCTCACAGCATCCGCGGTCGCCGAGACTATGAAAGTCGGCCTAAAAACGATCATCGATGAAGGTGCCGAAAGAGGCGTCTACCGCGTTAGCGCAGGCAACTACGGTGGCAACCTCGGTCAGCACCATTTCCACTTGAAGGAGCTATTGAACTAATGGCTCTCACCCTCACCCCAAAAGCCGACGCAACCGAACGACTGGACCTGTCACCACTCACCCCCTCGAAACTCCAGGGTACAGCCACAGCAGACATAGCCAACCTGACGATCGGCTGCGGCCTGCACCCTGTCATGGTCGGGGACGTCTTTGCCATTTCCGGCGATATCTCCGACGGCGAGATTGTGATCGCCGGTGGCTCAAACCGCTACGATAATGTCGGGGCAAAACTCAATGCAGGAACCATCCGCGTCGATGGTGATGTCGGACACTTTGCTGGAACCGAAATGTCTGGCGGCAACCTTCTTATTGAAGGCAATGCCCGCCACCACCTCGGATCATCCATGTCGGACGGTCTGCTAACCGTAAAGGGCAACGTTGGCGACCGGCTCGGCGCACCGCGGCCAGGTGTCCGCGATGGCATCGCCGGAGGCATCGTGATCGTTGAGGGCACAGCGGGACATGACTGCGGTGAAAGACAACGACGTGGCTTGGTTCTAATCAAAGGCCAGGTGGGAGATTACTCGGGCGGGCGAATGCTCGGTGGCACGATTTGGAGCCTGACAGGTTTTGGGCGCGGCCTTGGCGTACAGATGCGGCGCGGCACCATCATCACACCCAAGCTGGAGGCACCGCTGTCGACGTTCCTCGATTGCGGCATCCATACGCTCGGCATCTTGGACATCATGTCTCGACACTATGCGAGCATACTCGGCGATACCTTACCAGCACTGCCAACCGGACCAGTCCGACGTTTTGCTGGGGATATGGCAAGCATCGGGCGCGGCGAAATACTGGTCCCAATCGGATAGATCGTCCTGCCCCGGAAGGCCCATCAACGCGCGTTCAGCGCACCGGTCCATTTTAGCCCCCTCGGCGTAAAACGTCGCAATACAGCCCGGCAATCAAGACCGGCCATGTAGAACCAGTGGGAGAAAACAACAATGATTTCGCTGATCATCCATGCCTGTCTGATCAATGACCCAGGCGTTTGCAAAGACCACGCGATACCAGTCCTGGCATCCACCACACCATCGTCTTGTGCACTGCACGCCCCGCCTCACTTTGCGAAATGGTCCGGTGAAAACCCGCAGTGGGCGATCAAGCGCTGGCGCTGCGGCGCACCCGGATCAGACGTGAAGTAGGCAAAACCGTTCGGCATGCCGTCTCTTCGCGCAATCGTGAACCTTCAGTCTTTCACACCATGGCATAAACCTCTTCAGCGCCGTAAGAAGCGCGATTAAGGGATGGAAATACAATGCCAATAAAACTGGGCCGTGGAGTTTCATGCGCGGCGCTCACGATCTGTGCTGCCGCTTTTTTCACAACCGCCAATCACCCTGCAGCAGCGCAGGACATGACGCAGTATCTCGACCTTCAGTCTGCAGAGTTCACGACCGCCGAACTGACCCGAGCTGAGATCGAGACACTGCTCAGCAATGCGACAACCGAAAAACCTGTAGACTTGTCGGCGAAGCGTTTGAACGGTTTGGACCTCTCCGGCTTGGATTTTAGCGGCGTCAAGTTTCAGGCTGCACGTCTCAACGGGACCAATCTGAAGAACGCCATTCTCGATCGCGCGATGCTTGATCAGGCCTGGGCACTCAAAGCGGATTTATCGGGCGCATCACTCAAAGGTGCCAGCCTTTTCGCCACCCAGCTTATGGATGCCACCATGGTTGGGGTAAACTTCGAGGATGCCCGTATTGCAGCCGACATGTCTCGTGCAAACCTCAAGAACGCTAACTTCAAAGGCGCCGACTTGTCAGCAGACATGACAAACCAGTCGATGGGGCTGATGCGAGGCGTCTTAAAGTCAGCCGATCTGCAAAGCGCGTCCTTTGAGAACGCCAACATGGCCCGCGTTGTGCTGGAATACGCATCTCTGAGAGGAGCAAATCTCACCAATGCCAAACTCATGGGAAGTGAAATCGGTGGGGCAGACCTGAGAGGCGCAAACGTCTCCGGTGCCGACTTCGCAGATGCTGATGTCAATTCAGCAAAACTGCTGAACCTTGTCGGTAGAGATAAAGCTCTGCATTTCGATCAACTGAAGAATGCAGACCGCGCTTTCATTGACTGATCGGAAAGACTTTACCGCATCTGCGTCTGAGCAAAGTCTCGCTCAATGAGATCAGGCGCATAGGTGATCTCCACCACAAATTTCTGCCGGATCGCCCGACCAAAGTCTTCAAATCCGTTCGCCGGCAGAATGAACGAACTAGGCCCACCCTTAACATTGTCCGTGTACCACTGCTCCAACGTTCCCTTCTGCGGTCCGCTTAGGATCGGCAGACCGTTGATCGTAGTCCCGTAGCTCACGAGCTCATCGCGGATCGATGCCACCGGTACATCCGGATTACAGTTATCGCGACCATCACCCGATACATCGACAACCGATCGCAACGCATTCACCGGCGTCTGCGGCAACAACTTGTCTGTCACAAACCGCAGCATCCGCGCCATACAGGTGAACTCTCCACCATACCTCGGAAGCCGCCGAACCCGAGCCGCCACGGCACGCGCCTCATCAGCACTCGAAATTATCATCCAAGGCAGAGCAATCTCCGGTCGATCCGACCAGGCCACAATGGAAAATAGAATAGCAGACCGTGGACCGTTTAGGATCGCAGAGATCACACCAGGATCTTCAAGCGCATCAGCTATGCCTTTGAGCTGAAGACGGTATCGCTCATCATCAACGGAATTCGAGACGTCCACGGCGACGACAAGCGCTGTGTCGACATCGCGCATGGGGCCAGCAGCAACAACCGGCCTGACCACGACAAAATATAGAACCCCGCCGCAAACTAGCAGGGCACCTAAAAGAATGGGCACACGCCAGAAAACAGCAGACATCAAAGGGTAATGCGTCACTGAGCCGTTCTCACACCCGGCGAATCTGGCTGGTCGACTTGTGATCCCAGCGCGATGTTCAAGCCTTTCGCGGTTTCCAACCCTTTTACATCCGTGAGGTTGGCACCATCAAGGATGGCATCGGTAAAATCCGCACCGGCAACATTTGCACCTGTGAAGTTGGCACGCGACAAGTCTGCGCGTTTAAAATTCGCGTTCGTCAGGTCCGCATCAACGAAGCTTCCAAAGTCAACAATCGCCTGGCGGAAGTTTGTCGAGCGCGCAACAGCACCGGTAAAATCGGCCGCCGTCATTTGGGTACGCCCCACCGTTCCAATCGTGTCAGGGCGATCACGCAACGGTGCGAAATTCGCACCAGAAAGGTCTGCGCCACGAAAATTGACGTTCTTGAAAAAGCCGATCAGCCGGGCGTTGACCAACCTGGCATTCGTGAACCGTGCGACGTCATATGGCGAGAAAGCCAACGTTGAGAAAATGTTCGGGCGAAGAAGGGTGGCTTCTTCAAGATTGGCTTCGCTGAAATTTGTTCGGATGAGCGTCGCTCGATCAAGCCGTGTCTCGGACAAGTTGGCACCGATCAGGTTCGCGCCCGTCAAGTCCGTCCCGTACAGATCAGCACCCGTCAGATCAGCACTCTTAAAATCGAGCCCAGCCAAATCGAGAAAAGACAAATCCATGTCTGTGAACGCGGGCGCCTCGCCGACGTTGGCTTTGTGAAGCTGCATGGTCACATCGCGCGCAGATAGCTCCGCAGCATCAGCCCCATCATTCAACAAAAGAAGATGTGAAACACCAACAGCAAGAACACCAAACACACATGCCGCTATATGGCAGCGGCGGATAGACTTCACTGAACCAGTCTTTGCTGGATTGCAGTGCCTGCGCTTATCAACGGCCAATGCTGCTCCTCCCATCGGGATCGAGTTCACATGCAAATGCGACGCATATCAGTGTGCGGGTGGTCGCAACTGTTTTGCAAGCCCCACCGATCAGAAACACACGCGGTTGTTAAGTTACGGGATATCCACGTTTAAAGATCAGGAAGTGGTCAGGAGGATGAGTTCAACGAACAAACAGGCAAAAGTTCCAGTCCCAGCGCCGCAGCGCAAGGACTTTCCAAAGAACCATGTTTTGTGGTGTTTTGGCACTCCCTAGGGGAATCGAACCCCTCTTTCCAGAATGAAAATCTGGCGTCCTAACCGATAGACGAAGGGAGCGCGCGAGCCGGGTTTATATGAACATTCGACCCGCATTGCAACCCGTCACAACACGAACATACGAGGCGAGATTGCCACGTCTCCGTACAATGATACCCTCGGGAGGAAAACAGCGATCAACCAGCCTGTTTCCGGGGGTCAGCCACATCCTCGATCATCAGCTCGATCTTCTTGCGCCCGCCCCACGTGTCAAGCCGCAGATGCCCAGCCACATGCACCGGCATCCCGCCATTCTCAAGCAGCGCCCGCCCGATAGGCTCTCCCGCCGCCCGGAATGCAATGCCCTCAAGCCGCGAACCGTCCCCGCCTTCCAGCACACACCGCACATGGGTCTCACCAACAATCTTGGCAAACTTCACCCGTGCAGCCGGAAATACAAACCGCGGCTGCGGATTGCCTTGTCCGAAAGGCCCAGCGCGATCGATCAGTGCCAGAAGATCTTCCTTGGCTGCCGATGGCACTAGAGCGCCATCAATCTCTAACCCGGCCGAAGCACGCGCCTCGCTTGCCGTCTCAGTTAAAGCTTCAGCAAAGTAAGCCTCAAGCTCAGCGAGCTTATCTTCAGCAACCGTCAGACCGGCCGCCATGGCATGCCCACCACCTTTGAGCAAAAGCCCCTTATCAACCGCAGCACGGACGGCCCCGCCGATATCAACCCCTGCAACGGACCGCAGCGACCCTGTCCCCGAACGCGCACCCGTGGCCGCATCCTTCGTCCACGATAGAACGCAAGACGGTCTGTGGAACCGCTCTGTCAATCGGCTCGCGACCAAGCCAACGATACCCTTGTGCCACTCTTCAGAGCCAACAAGCACGAGCGGAATATCAGGCGTCTCTTCGACCACCAGCTCCGCGCGGGTCATCGCCTCTTCCAAGGTCTGCTGTTCAATGGCTTTGCGCTCTTTGTTCAGTCGATCGAGCAAAGCGGCGATCTTTTCCGCTTCGCCATTGTGCGCCGTCGAAAGCAACGTAGCACCAAGTCCACTATCGCCAATGCGCCCACCTGCATTGATCCGCGGGCCAAGGATATAACCGAGGTGATAGGGCGTTGGCGTTTGGTCCAAGCCTGCCGCATCAAATAACGCCCGCAAACCAATGTTTCGTCGCCCGCGCATCACCTGCAGCCCCTTGGTGACATAGGCCCGGTTCAACCCGACCAGCGGAACCACGTCGCAGACCGTTGCCAGCGCCACCAAATCCAATTCATTCAGCAACGCCGGGTCGCCGAACTTGCCGGGATAAACACCGCGCGCCCGCAAAACACGTGCGGTCGCAACCATCACGAGAAACACAACACCTGCCGCACACAAATGCCCCTGCTCGGACAAATCATCTTGCCGGTTCGGGTTCACAACCGCATGCACATCGGGAAGCGTTTCGTTGGATTGGTGGTGATCGATAACGAGAACGTCTGTCCCGGTTCCCTTGGCAGCAGCAAGTGGCTCAAAGCTCGTCGTGCCACAGTCCACCGTGACGATGAGCTTGGCGCCATCATCGATCAGTTCTTTGATCGCGTTCGCATTGGGCCCATAGCCTTCACGGAGCCGATCTGGAATGTAGATCCGGGCATCGATACCGTGGTGGGAAAAAAAGCGCTTCATCAGCGAAGATGAACACGCCCCGTCCACATCGTAGTCACCGAAGACGGCAACCTGTTCCTTGGCGTGACTAAATCGGCGCGCGGGTATCGATGGGTGGACCGCATT
>JBCBRD010000025.1:0-21948 GCA_039819885.1 Pseudomonadota bacterium | reverse complement strand
GCGTTTTTCTCCGACGACGCCTTACCCTGGCTGGTATCGGATGTGTCGGAATCGGCCGCAATTGCTTCCATCCTAGAGACAGCCACCGTCGTGGTGTCAGCCCCTCCAGTGATCGACTTATCTGAGGTCGTAGTCGGCTCAGTGGGTTTTTTGGACGGTGATGCGGTTGGATCGGCCGTCGTGGAATCGCCAGCCGTTGGGCTGGCTTCAAGCTTTCCCGGCGAAGCACTGGCCTCCGGAACGTCTGCTTTTTGCGACGGTGGATGATGTCCGCTTGTTTCTTTGACCTCCGCCGCACCAGCTTGAGAGGGCGTCACAGGACTAGGACCAGACGTTCCGTTGCCAGTTCCATTGTCAGCTCGCGGTGGCGCAGCCAAAGTCGTCGCAACGCCTGCGCTCCCTGTCTCACTCGCTTCTGGCTCGGTAGTTCCAGATTGTGAGGTTGTTTTCGTGGTGGGCACGTCAACGACGTCGGCCTCAACCACATTAGCTTTCACGTTCGATACACCCGCGTCAGCCGCTGATGCGGGAGCTGCCGTACTGTCGCCAACCACAGCTGCACTAGCGCCAACGGCTGCTGCGGCAGGTGCACCAAGGGCAACGAGTTCCTCCAGTTTTTTGGCGATCAAGTCAGCTTCGGACTTATCAGCGCTTTCCACCGGCACACGCCATTGAAAGGCATCAAGCGCACCGCTAACCGGCGACACGGGAGCCCAGTGTTCTGACACAACACCATCAGCAGTCCACGCGGGATCGCGAGGTGCATTAACGGCCCGAGCAAGCCACTCGCGCACACGACCTTTGTCTCCGAATTCTTCGCCTTCGATCCGAGCCATCAAAGTGCAGACCCGTTGGGTGAGCCTGTTCTCCAACAGTGGTTCGAGAGCTGAGCGCGCAGCAGCATAGTCCTTGGCGTCAATCGCGGCTGTCGCGACGGCCACAGGGCCTTCAAGGGAGTACGGATTGAGTGCGGCCAGTTTCTTCACCCGGTCGAGACGATCCTTCGGGCTGTCCCCAAGTCGGGAGTAGGCATAGGCGACGGCCAAATCAGGGTGCGGTGATTTTTGCCACGTCTTCTGGATGATCTTGGTCGCTTTCGGTGTGTTTCCGCGTGAGGCAAGCATACGTCCAGCGATGGCAGCTGCAGGGACCAGATTTGCGGCAAGTCCATGCGCCTCCGTTGCCAACTGCAGCGCCTTTTCAGGATCTGTGTCCTCGGCAACCTGAGCTTGAGCGGTCAACAACACGGCCCGCCGACGATCCGCACTCGCCTTTTCAATTTGTCCGTTCTTTCGGGCAATAGCTGTTGTTTCCAGCGCACCAGCCCAGTCACTTGTTTTGCATTGCAATTCAAACAGTGAGTCCACCGGCCATGTCAGTTTTGGGTTCAGCCGAACGGCACGCTCGGCGAACTGCCTGGCAGCCTCCAGTTCCCCTTCTCGCTCTGCTTCGAGAAACAGTCCCCGCAATCCAAGTTGCTCGGTATCTGGTGTATTGAGCATGCCCTCGTAGATCCGACGCGCCGTCGCTTTATCGCCCGCTAACTGCGCAGCCTGGGCCCGCAGCAAATGGGTCAACGGCTCGTTGGGAAGCGTCTTGCGGGCTTGGATGGCGTATCGCGTTGCGCCAGATCGGTCACCAGCACCAATCGCGATCATGCCGGATGACAGGGAATCTAAGCCGCGCTTTTCTTTCCGACGAGACAGGAAACTACCAATAGCAGCCGGGCTTTCCCAAATGTGCCGGAGGATTGACCACGTCAGCAGTACCGCGCCGAGAAACGCACTCATCAAGACGACCGCGTAGAACACACTCGTCTCGACAACCTGACCCTCCCAGTTGATGACAAGCTGTCCAGGTCGATCAGCCAGCCAGGAGAGCCCCATCGCCAAGGCAACAATGACTGCGAGGTAAATAAACAGACGCAACATAAGCGTTTAGACCTTCTTCGAGACGCAGTGTCGTTCGTGAGCGGGCAGCAAGTCGTATTATCCTTGGCCGCCGCTGAGAGACGTTTTGAGCTGTTGTTCGACTTGAGCAAGCGCCACATCGACGGCATGGCGGGCCTCGACCTTTCCGAGCCAGTCGCCTGCCGCCGTAGCAGCGGCACCGTCAAGGAGTTTGCCCTGCTCAAGCACTGTTTCAAGCTGTCCAGCGCTCAAGGCTTTTTCCATCCGAGCGACGACCGCTTCAGCACTCTTATCGCCAGCGTCGTGATTGACGCTGCGTACACGAACGACCGACTTTGCCCCAGCAAGCAACTGATCAAAGACCGAGCCATCGGCAGGGCGTTCAGCGGCTTCAAGGACCTTTCCGATCACCGGTTTGAATGACTGCTCCAGCTCACCAAGGGTAGAAACGCCAGCGCTTTGATATTGCTCAAGCGCCTTGAGATCCAAGACGCCAGATGCCGTCGACGAAACGGCTGCAAGCTCTCCGCTGAAGTCTTCGCCGCGATCAATAGCTCGCTTTAGGTTTGCAAGTTCAAGCGACAAGACAATGCGTTGGGCGTTGGTTTTTCGATCCGCCTCCGCACTGACGACACCGGCAACGCTGGTTTCCAGAGACGTCAATTTCTCTGTCACCGGTTGGATGGCCTTTGAGATGTCTGCAGGCAGTGCCACTTTACCAAGCCGCGCTTCCAAGTCACCTTTCAGCGCATCGAGTGTGGAGCGCAACTGGCCTGTTTCCTCTTGGACAACGCGAAGCGTTTCAGTGATCCGATCGCCATCGGCCTTGAGGGCTTCCATACGCTGACCATTCCGTGCAGCATCGGTTGTCACTGTTGCGATCTGTCGGTCGATCCGTTGGGCCGCAGCTTTAGCTTGTTCACTGGTTTCAGCAATTGACGTGACGCGCGTATCAAGGTCCTGTCCAACACTTTGACGGAGCGCATCAAGTTGCGCACCAACTGAAGACTCTAGATCTGCAAAGCGCCCCGTGATGGCAGCCAACTGCGGAAGCGTCTCTGCATTGGGGTTTGAGCCCGCAGCCGACGTTAGGGTGTTGAACTGTTGTTCGAGTTTGGCGAGCCGATCCGTGTTGACGGCCGCCCCTTCCCCGGTGGTGCCCGTAGGTTGGGTCGCGACACGTTCGCTAAGAGCAGCGGTGGTTTCGGCAAGTGTGCCTTGTGTCTCTGCAAGTGTTGCGACCTTCGCACTCAGTCCTTCAAGCTCCGCGATCTTGGCATTGGCAGCAGCAACCTGTTCAGCGACCGATGTGAGCGACGCACCGCCTTCACCACCCGTCTGAGTTTTTTCGAGTGTGGCGAGCCGAGCCTTGAGATCATCCATGGCGGCATTCGATTGCACGGCGTCACTCGGTAAACCGAGCTGGGGGGCAAACTTTGCGATCTGCGGCTTCAGCGTATCTGCACCAAGCAGTGCAAGGAACCCGCCGACAAGACCAGCGAGCAAGAGCGAAAAGAACCGCCCGATGGCTGAGCCGGACGACGCGGGCTTATCTGCCTTCGGCGGTGGCATCTTTGATCCAGAAGGTTTGTTGCTGGCTGAGTCGGAAGCCGACGATGGCTTGCCTGATGACGGTCCAGCTTTGGCAGCACTTGATGTTGTGGAAGTCGACCCCGTTGATTTTGCGCCGGGAACCGGCGACACGCTGGCGGCAGCCGACTTAGTGCCCTGAGGCGAGCTGGAGGTCGAACTTGAACCCCCTTTCGAGCCTGAACTCGGAACCGAGCCCGTCGATGCAGTCTTCGAAGCAGGAGCCCCTTTCGCGCTATCAGGCTTTGCTGCCTTGCCTGAGCTCGAACTTGAACCAGCGCTCGAACCAGCTCCTGACTTCACCTCGGTCGCCTTAAGGTCGATGGTCGCATACGGCTTTTTGGACCCCGTATCGCCTGCTGGTTTCGCTGTGTCCTTGCCTGGAGGTGACTTCTTGTCGGCCATGAAGAAAGCAGTCCTCTATACGCCTTACCAGAGCTAGTTCTCAGCGATGCACCGTGAGAACCAACCATTTGAATGTGAAACCGATGCTTCGCGCACGCAGGATATGCGGTCGATGCGGTGGTTGTGTGATTACGGACGCAATTGTGCCGCCATCCGGTCGATGAGGGCAAGCATTTCCTTGCCATTAGGTTTTTCTGCAACAGCAACTCGTGCGAAGGCTCCGCGCATATCGCCAAGGCTCGTCGCGACATTGTCCGACAAGCAGCAGGCATGAATGTTATTAAGCGTGTTTTGAAGCTCTGCCCGGCCTATGAGATTGCAAAACACTTTCGCCGTGCGCGGTGAGTACAAAAGCACGCCATCAATCTGACCCGCGTTCAGAGCTGAAACGGCATCCTGAGTGAGAGCTTTGGCGGCCCCCGCTCGGTAGACGACCACTTTTTTCGCATCAAACCCGTGGTTGCTCAACGAGCCCACCAAGTCTCCAGCAACATCGGCTCCTGCGAAGTGGACGATAGGCCCCGATGGTGATTCCGGCATTACTCTAGCACGTCCGAGAACCTCCGCCATGTCGCTAGCAAGTGTTTCAGAAGTCGGTGACCAACCGGCCACCTCGGAAAATCCCAAGTCGCGCGCCAACTCCGCCGTCTTTGGGCCGACACAGAAAACCTTCAAGCGTTTGAGACGATCAAACTCGGGCCAGCCTGATACAACTTTCAACGCGTTGCGACTGGTGAAAGCGATGGTGCGTGCCGCATCGCAGGTCCCCTGCACATCGGGGCAGGGATCAATCTCCAGAAGCGGCGACAGAACGGACGTGTGGCCACGCTCGCCCAGCACCTGCGCCAGGGGCGCAGCGTCGTCCACGGGCCGGGTGATCAACAATCGCATATCGTTAAGACGCCAAAAACCCGGGGCCCGCAACATCCAGCAACTCTTGGCCCGCTTCGTCACCAACGCGGGCAGCCGCCGCCGCAGAACCGGAGCGCTGCGTGGCATGTTGTTCTGAGCCATCAGGTCGTAGGATCTGTCCGGCGAAGGATAACGCGCCACCGTTAAGACGTGCCAGCCCCCCAATCGGTGTGCGGCACGAGCCTTCAAGCCTTGAAAGAAACGCGCGTTCGGCGGTCACACAAAGAGCCGTCTCTTCGTCATTGAGTGGTGCAATCAGATTTGCTGTAGCCTCATCGTCAGAGCGCAGCTCGATGCCGACAGCCCCTTGAGCGACAGCGGGTAGCATTTGCGAGGTCTCGATCCGCGCAGTGATCTTGTCTGTAAGGCCAAGCCGGTTAAGACCAGCGCACGCCAGGAATGTCGCATCAGCAACACCATCTTCGAGCTTTTTGAGCCGTGTCTGCACGTTGCCACGGAACCCGACGACTTCAAGGTCAGGCCGCAGGTGCTTCAATTGCGCTGCCCGTCGAAGCGAGGACGTTCCGACCACAGCCCCCGATGGCATGTCCCCCATCGACGCGTACTTCAGGCTGAGGAACGCATCACGCACATCCTCGCGCGGCAGGATCGACCCAATCGATAGGCCATCTGGCAAAGCCGTGGCCATATCCTTCATGGAGTGAACCGCAAGGTGAACGTCATGATCCAGGAGGGCTTCTTCAATTTCCTTGGTAAATAGACCCTTGCCACCGGCCTCAGCGAGCGGCTTGTCGAGAATGGCATCACCCGTCGTCTTGATGACCACAATTTCGAAGTCGTCTTCCGGCATGCCGTGGGCATCCATCAGGCGTTGACGGACTTCATAAGCCTGAGCGAGTGCAAGAGGCGATCCGCGAGTTCCGATACGGATGGTGTGGTCTGACAAGAGATTTTCCCTTAGATCTTCGCGCAACAGAGCCACGTGCGCGAAAGGTGTCGCCAGCGCGCAAGCCCGTGCAGCATGTTTTGGGCAGGATGTATCATATGCCCGAAAGCACTTGGACTTGGCAATCTGCGCCATGTCCGCTGAACCGAAAGACGAAGACGCAATATGACAGCTTCAGCGCGGGACGTCCTGATCTTGGGGCTGGAAACCAGCTGTGATGAAACGGCTGCAGCCGTCGTACAGCGCACCACGACCGGTGAAGGACGCATCCTATCCAATGTCATTCGTTCGCAGTGGGCAGCACACGCACCGTTCGGCGGTGTCGTCCCGGAAATAGCTGCCAGAGCGCATTGCGAAGTCTTGGACGTGCTGGTTTCAAAGGCTCTAGATGATGCGGGTATGCAGCTCGGCGACGTCGACGCGATTGCCGCGACCGCCGGCCCTGGTCTTATCGGTGGGCTGATCGTCGGCCTCGTCTCGGCAAAAGCGCTCGCATTTGCCAGTGGCAAAACCATGATCGGGGTCAATCATCTGGAGGCCCACGCTTTAACGGTTGGTTTGAGCGACGGGCTGCAACCCCCTTACTTGCTGCTTCTCGTCTCAGGCGGGCACTCGCAAATTCTGCTCGTCCGTGGGATCGGCGACTACGTTCGCCTCGGAACAACCATCGACGATGCGCTCGGTGAAGCATTCGACAAGACAGCCAAGCTGTTAGGATTGGCACAACCAGGCGGCCCTGCGGTTGAAAGTGCGGCCCAAGCTGGCGACACCAAACGGTTTGATCTCCCCAGACCATTGTTTGGCCGTCCCGAACCGAATTTTTCATTCGCTGGATTGAAAACAGCCATCCGACAACAGGCCAGAGCGCTCGAGCCGTTATCAGATCAAGACGTCGCCGACCTCTGCGCCAGCTTCCAGGCTGCAGTTCGCGACACCATTGTCGATAGGATGCAACGTGCGATCGATATCACCATTCGCACACACAACATCCCAAAGCCGCCACTTGTCATCGCCGGTGGTGTGGCGGCGAACGCTTTTCTTCGCGAAGGGCTCAGCAATCTCGCAGCCAAACAAGACCTTCCGGTCTGCCTACCTCCGCTCAGCCTATGCGGTGACAACGCCGCCATGATCGCCTGGGTCGGTGCAGAACGGCTAGCAGCCGGACTGATTGACGAGCACGCGACCACCGCACGGCCACGCTGGCCCTTGGATGAACAAGCAACGCCGCTGATTGGCCACGGTCGAAAAGGTGCAAAGGCCTGATCAACGCTGGCTGAGGCACCGAAGTGTGCTAGAGGCGGGTATGGAGTGCAGACAGCCTCGGAGCAATTATGAGCGCATCAAAGATTGGCGTCGTCGGTGCAGGAGCCTGGGGAACCGCCTTGGCTCAAACGATGGCGCGTGCCGGTCACGAGGTCACCCTTTGGGCTCATGAAACCGAGACGGTTTCAGCCATCAACACACACCACGAAAACAAGACCTTCCTCGCAGGTGTGCCGCTTGAAACCTCCATATGCGCGACCACAGACTACAACGATCTGAAGGACTCAGCTGCTGTCCTCCTTGTCCCACCGGCCCAACATATGCGGGCGATTGCTGCCAACTTGAACGAGATCATCAACCACCGCGTCGACATGGTGATCTGCGCCAAGGGTATCGAACGCGAAACCGGTGCCCTCATGGTTGACGTCGTGCGCGATGTACTGCCTGATCATACCCCGCTGGTACTGTCGGGGCCGAGTTTTGCTGCCGATGTTGCCCGCGGCCGTCCGGCAGCCCTCACCCTCGCTTGTGCGGACGATATTCGCGGCCGCACCTGCGCGCGCAACCTAGGCTATCGAGATTTCCGCCTATACTGGACCGACGACCTTGTCGGCGTTCAGCTTGGTGGTGCGGTGAAAAACGTTCTCGCAATTGCAGCAGGGATCGTTGCGGGCAAAAGTCTCGGCGCCAGTGCGCATGCAGCCCTCGTCACGCGGGGCTTTGCCGAACTCCAGCGCTTGGGCGTTGCCCTTGGTGCACGGCCTGAAACGCTGATGGGTCTTTCCGGGCTGGGAGACCTGATCCTGACGTGCGGCAGCACGCAGTCGCGAAACATGTCGTTAGGCCGCGCGCTTGGTGAAGGTAAGACCTTGCAAGACATCCTCGGTGCTCGGGCGTCGGTAACGGAGGGTGTTTTCACAACGGATGCCGTTGTCGCAATCGCCGATCAACGTGGGGTCGAGATGCCAATCGCGCGTGCTGTCCAGGCTATCCTGAACGGGAAGCTGGTCGTTGATGATGCCATTGACGGTCTCCTTTCGCGCCCAATGAAACCGGAATTGGCAGTAGCCTCAGATTGAAGACTTTAAAGGACGTTTCAATGACGACTGCAAAGGCAAAAAAGGCCCCAGCTAAGAAGGCGACCGCGAAAAAGTCGTCTGCAAAAAAAACGACGCCCGCTGCAAAACCAACCGGAGCACAGTATTGGCTCTTCAAATCAGAACCCTTCAAATACTCATGGGATGATTTGAAAGCTGAGGGCGACAAAGGCGGCGAATGGGATGGTGTGCGCAACTACCAAGCGCGCAACTTTATGCGCGACATGAAGCTCGGCGATCTCGCATTTTTCTACCACTCCAATGAAGGCCTCGAGGTTGTCGGCATTTGTGAAGTGTGTGCCCTCGCTCACCCGGACACAACCACCGATGACGAGCGCTGGGAATGTGTAGATGTCCGTGCAGTCTGCCCGGTCCCGAAGCCGGTCAAACTGGCCGACGTCAAGGCAAACCCAAAACTGGCTGACATGGCGCTCGTGACCTCCATGCGCCTCTCGGTCCAGCCGGTAAAACCGGATGAATGGAAGGAGGTGTGCAGAATGGCCGGCATCACCTCAAAAGCCATCAAAGAAGCCCAGAAAAACGAATAGCCTCCAGTTTGGATGGCGACACAGCAATTGTCGTAACAACGTGCATGCAGAGAAGCACTAGGCAATTGAGTGGAGAGCCACCGACATGGCCGACCACCTAGCTTTCATCAAAGCCAACACCCGGCTGATCTCCCCACCCCTTGTCCCCGAGATCCGGTTGCACCTCGCTGACAAGACAACGAAGATCTGGGAACAAACCGAAGTCGAACTCCATCAACGCAACATCCCGCCACCCTTCTGGGCCTTCGCCTGGGCGGGTGGACAAGCGGTTGCGCGCCACATCCTGGACAACGAGGATCTCACCGACCAACGTGTCTTCGATTTCGGCGCTGGAGGAGGGTTGTGTGCCATTGCCGCTAGCTTGAAAAGTGCAGCTCGAATCGATGCTTTCGAGATCGATCCGCTCGCATTGCCCGCGATCGAAGCCAACGCCCTCGCAAACCAAGCCTTAAACATCAAAGCTTCACTGCAAAACCTCCTCGAGCACCCGGAACAAAGACTCAAGTGCGATATCCTCCTGGCGGCTGACGTCTTTTACGAAAAGGCACCCGCAACAGAAACGCTGGCCTTCCTCCAGCACCAAGCCTCGAACGGAATCCGCGTCATCGCTGGTGACCCAGAACGACAATACTTTCCCCAAAACGCGTTCAAGCGACTGGCCACCTTCGATGTGCCGGTTGATCCAGACCTTGAAGGGGTCTCAGTCCTCCGCACATCGGTTTGGGAGCTTTAAGCAGAGCAACCGGTGCTGTTACCCGATTGGCTGTTTCCCAGTGCACAGCCCGAAAGCTTGATGCATCTTCCAGTTGAAAAGGTTAGGACAGGACAACAAGTCAATTTCTGGAGTAGACGATGGAATTTGCCGGTGTGAATGCTCTGGCGGTCGTTCTGGCGGGCGCGGCTAGCTATATGTTTGGTGGACTTTGGTATAGCCAGTTTGGCGACATGTGGCTGACAGCAATTGGCCGAACGTTCGAAGAGCTCAAAGCCGAAGGAGGTTTTGGCGCAAAGCCAATGCTAATTGCACTCATCGCGCAGATGGTCATGGCGCTCGTTTTCGCAGGCGCAATGAGTTACCTCGGCAAGGGAAACGTCACACTCGCAAATGGGTTAATATCCGGCGCGTTTATTTGGTTTGGCTTCATTTTGACGACCCTTGTGACCAACAACCAGTTTCAGGCACAAGGCTGGCGCCTCACCCTTGTCGATGGCGGTCATTGGCTTGGAGTCTTGCTCATCCAAGGCGCAATCATTGGATTTTTGGGGATGTGACCGGCTTTGACTCACGTAGGAGTTTGAAGTCGATCCAGGCATGCGGATTGCATCTTCCAAATCGATCACTACCAAGAAAGTCGATAGCGCCGCCTCCGAATTGGTAAAGCCAAAGTCACCGATTGAGTTCGAGACAGACGGAGCAGCTAGATGATTGTTTCAATCATAAAAAAATAGGTCAGCGCAGTCTGCCCTGGCGAATGCGAAACGCCATCGCAGTACGCGCGCGACAGGGCGTTAAGGATGAAAGCCGAAACAACCACTTTAAAGTGCCCCCCCCCGACCTGACGGCGCGCCACATCGCAAATCTCAAGGCACTGCCCAATCGTTTCGAGCTGCTGGAAGCGCTTCCCAGAAACGGTAACGTCGCCGAGACAGGCGTCGCCAATGGCGAGTTTTCCGAACAAATACTGAAGCTTAGCCAACCAAAAAATGACCCTGGTTGATGCCTGGGATACCGACCGATACTCGGTCCAGATCATAGCTACACGACCACGCGGGATAAGCTGGCGCTCTACAACAAAAGCGTGAAGCCTGAAGTCTTTATTGCCGGTCATGACTATATCGCCGGAAGTTTCTGGAGCCTTGTCCGTTATGGCGTGATGGAAGCCGTCCACGAATTCTGCGTTAAGTCCGACTACGAGCTAATTCATATAACGGTCGAACAGTCCGACTTCCCAAGCTTCGCCATTCAAAAAATGACAAGCCAAGCCTAAAAACCCACGGGTCTGGCGGCACCTACCAATGGTGGCGTACATCCCGATTGTGTCATGATCCTTTGATCCACATCAATCCGTTGCCGCCGCGACCCAAAAAAACACTGTCTTTATACGACGATGGCAAGGGTTGTGGGCCAAATGGCCAACAGCATAATAACTCCAAAGAAACCTCGACCGTTTGGGAGAACGCCTAATGTCGGACAATGTGTATCCGGTCTCGCCGGAGTGGGCTGGCCGTGCCTGGATTGATGAAAGCAAGTACCAGGAGATGTACCAGCGTTCGATCGATGATCCCGATGGGTTTTGGGGGGAGATGGGGCGTCGCCTCGATTGGATCAAGCCTTACACCAAGGTGAAGAACACATCGTACGACCCAGGAAACGTTTCCATAAAATGGTATGAAGACGGCACCATGAACGTCTGCGCCAACTGTGTTGACAGGCATTTGGAGACGCGTGGCGATCAGGTTGCGATCATTTGGGAAGGTGATGACCCGACCGAAGATGAGCAGATCACATTCAAGCAGCTTCATGAGCGCGTTTGTAAATTTGCCAACGTACTTAAATCGATGGGCGTCAAAAAGGGTGACCGCGTCACGCTTTATTTGCCGATGATCCCAGAGGCGGCTTACGCCATGCTCGCCTGCGCACGGATCGGCGCTGTTCATGCCATCGTCTTCGCGGGTTTCTCACCTGATAGCTTGGCGCAGCGCATCCAGGGATCTGGCAGTTCAATTGTCATCACGTCCGATGAAGGCCTCCGCGGTGGTCGCAAAGTACCACTCAAGGCCAACACTGATGCAGCCCTGGAGCACATCCATGGCGTGCGTTGCTTGTGTGTCCGCCGCACGGGCGCTGACGTTCCAATGAATCCAGGCCGCGATGTCTGGCTGCATGAGGAATTGGTCAAGGTCAACGCCGACTGCCCACCGGAAGAGATGGATGCAGAAGATCCACTATTCATTCTCTACACGTCTGGTTCAACAGGCCAGCCGAAGGGTGTTGTTCACTGTAGCGGCGGCTACCTCGTCTATGCATCGATGACGCATCAGTATGTGTTCGACTACCACGACGGCGACATCTACTGGTGTACGGCTGATGTCGGCTGGGTGACCGGCCACAGCTATATCGTTTACGGTCCCCTGGCCAACGGCGCGACGACATTGATGTTCGAGGGCGTACCGAACTACCCGACGGCATCACGCTTCTGGCACGTCGTCGACAAGTGGAAAGTCACCCAGTTCTATACCGCCCCGACTGCCATTCGTTCCTTGATGGGTCTCGGTGATGACTTCGTTGATCGAACCGACCGCTCGTCGCTTCGACTTCTTGGTTCGGTCGGTGAGCCGATCAACCCCGAAGCGTGGGAGTGGTACTACCGCAAGGTCGGCGACAGCCGTTGCCCAATTGTCGATACATGGTGGCAGACGGAAACCGGCGGTATCATGATCGTCCCGCTACCAGGAGCTCACGGCGCCAAACCAGGTGCTGCATCAATGCCCTTCTTTGGCATCCAGCCGGCCCTCGTCGACGACAAGGGTAACGAGCTAGAAGGCGCGACGAACGGCAACCTGATCATCAAGGACAGCTGGCCAGGCCAGATGCGCACGGTCTTCGGTGATCACGAACGCTTCGAGCAGACCTATTTCGCGACCTATCCTGGCACATACTTTACCGGCGACGGTTGTCGGCGCGATGAAGACGGCTACTACTGGATCACCGGCCGGGTTGATGACGTCATCAACGTCTCGGGTCACCGTATGGGAACAGCAGAAGTCGAGAGTGCGCTCGTTGCCCACCAATTGGTCGCCGAGGCCGCAGTTGTCGGCTACCCACACGATGTGAAGGGTCAGGGCATCTACTGCTATGTCACGCTCAAAGACGGCAGCGAACCAACCGACGAACTGAAAAAAGAACTGCGCACCTGGGTTCGCACTGAAATCGGGCCGATCGCGTCTCCAGACTTGATCCAGTTCTCCCCGGGTCTACCGAAAACCCGCTCTGGCAAAATCATGCGACGCATTCTGCGTAAGATTGCTGAAGATGATTTCTCCAACCTCGGTGACACCTCAACGCTTTCTGAACCAGCCGTTGTCGACGAGCTGATCGACAATCGACAGAACCGCAAGGAAGCCTGACGCGATACGCGTCAGTCTGAAGATCGCAAATAAAAAATCCGCTGCAGCACAAACGCTTCAGCGGGTTTTTTGTTTTATCGACATATCCGCCAAAGAGCTTTGGCAGCGCAATAACGAAGTCTCCGAAGGCTCACCCCGTCAACCGTAGGCTCGTCAGCTTCTCGGCAATGTCTTTGAAGACATCAACGAGATCGCCTGCGTTATCCGCGTTGAAGAAATTGCTCTCGCCAGAACAATCCTTGAGCATCGTTTCTGCCGCCATTGGGGCTTGAAACGCCACCGTATAAATCAGGATCTTTTGGCTTGCTGCCGCGCCTGCGGACATGGCGTCGCAAAGAGCCAATGCGTGGTTGGGAGAAGATCCCGGCATTAAGGGGTCGGTGCTGGAATGAACCGGCGGGCCACCTGCGTACGCTGCATTGAAAACCCCGTCGGTCATCAGAATAACTGCCTTGATGACATTGTCAGGGTCGTAGCCGCGCGGGGAGACAGGCCAGATCGATGACCATTCCGGAGAAACCATGTACCACCCAAGTGCCAAACCGATATGCCCTGCGGTGGCACCGCCAGCAGTCAGCGAGTCGATCTGGTTCTTAAACGCCGATCGCGTGGCGTAGTCATGAAGCGGAGTCAGCGGGACGATTTCAGAAGATGGACACGAATATCGAGAGTTGATGCTGCTCGAGCTGATCTCAAGGTATCGTCCGGCATCGGGTCTCGCATTGGTGAGTGCATCTGTTCCTGTGCGTTCGACAACGCACCTGTCGTAGTCGTCATTGTCCAAATCGGACACGTCCTCAAAGTAGTTGCCGGCATTGACCGACGCCGAATACGGAACAAGACCGACCCGGATGGCTTGTTGTTCAGGATTTGATGCATAAAGCGCGTCGACGAGGTTCTTCGAGGCCGTCTTGAGAGAGTCAAGCTTTGCACCAGCCATTGAGCCGGTAACATCAAGCACCAAGGACAGTTCGATTTTTCGCGCCTTGTAGGAAACGATGGCGTCCGGAGTAAACGCGACTGTTTGATTACCATCAACCACGCGTCCAAATAGCGACCCCATCGAAACGTCGACCAGCGTGCGAACGGATGAATCGCCTCGATTAATGACGGCTCGGAAATTGCCGAACGTCGCATCATCGAGTTGATAGTTCGCGACCTGTGTATTGAAGAATGCTAAGGCATAATCCTGGATCGCAGAATCCGAAGCATTTGTATCAGCATCGAGAAGCTTGGCGGCCGCAAGGGCCGAAGCCTCCAGGGCCGATGTCATTTGCGCCTTGGCATTATAGATCTTTGATGAGTCGATCGCCACGCCAACAATAGCAAACATTGCAATGGCGCTCAGCCCAAAGACGATCGCGATCGTCGCACGTGTATCGTCATGGAACCGCTTCAAAAACTCTTGCATCTACACACACCCGCTCAGTCCGTACACCCACAGCGCACGACCATGCGTCGGCAGAGTAAAGCAAGCGTTAGCAAAGCCCGTTGCCGGCAAGAAACATCAAATTTTACGCAAATCAAAACGACCAGAGCGTAAAGCTCCGGTCCAATCTGAAACATATGAGATGGAATTAGAGAAAGGGCGGCTGCGAGGTACATCGAGGGGGCGCTGACGTCCCTCGCAGCCAAAGCCTGCGGCGGATTGTTTTTAGTTGGTCAACCGCAGGTTATTCAGTTGCTGTGCAATGGCGGCAAATGCGGTGCGCAGTTCATCACCATCTTCCGCGTTAAAGAACCGATCTTCGTTGCCTGCGCAGTCGCGAAGCGCATCAACCGCAGGTCCGGAGTTTCCAAGACCAAACCCAACCGTGAACACCATGACCGATTTGTTTCGCATCGCTTGGCAGATTTCCGCGGTTCGCTCATAAGAGTCCCTGCCTTGAGGCGAGTTGTTGCCACCCCACTCGCCATTGAATGTATTGAACTCACCATCTGTCATGAGCACTAGAGCTTTAGTCGTCGCACTGTCGTTGAACGGTGCAGCAGCATGCCCGTCGAACACTGAATTCCATTCTGGTGACAGCAAGTAGGACGCCCACTGCACGCCCAAGTGTCCGGCGGTCGCCCCCCGTGCTTGATAGGCGTCGACGGTGGACTTGAGTGTTGCCTTCTGCTTGGAAAGAGGCACGACCGGTGCAGACGTGGGACATATGGCGCCAGGTTGCACTATTGGGTTACGGTTGGTCATTAGGTAGTCACCTGGGCCTGGGGCTTGAACGCCTTCTGGATCAAAGCCTTCACGCTCAAACGTGCATCCATTAAACGTTGCCGCGTCCAAACCAGTCGCTGCTTCAGCAAAGCGCTCGGCATACACACCCGAAGAGTAGGGTGCGAACGCAATGTGGATCTGGTTCGGAGTCCCGCCATCAGGGAGCAGAATGTCGATCAGGTCCTTCGTCGCCAATTTCAGATCGCCAAGCTTGCCGCTCCAATTCATGGAGCCAGTCAGGTCAAGCGCCATCGCCAGCTCGACATCGCGCTGTTCGAAACGGGTTGCGGACTGAACGGGAATGGTGGCTGTATCGAACCCAGCCAGTTTAGTGAGCGTCATTGGAATAGTCGCAGTCACATCAATGATCACCGAACCGGTGTTCCGGTCGACACTTACCGATGGCGTGCCGACGGTTTCACTGACGACGCCGCCCTGTGTGATGTTGGCATCGAAGCTGTTGAGAGCCAGTGTTTCAATTTCATTGTCAGCCAGGCGCCCATCAAGGAGCGCGCGTCCGGCGGCCAGAGCAGCAGCATCGGTCGCTTGCAAAAGGCGCGTTTTGATGTGGCTGATGCGGCTGTAGTCGATCGCCATTCCAGCAGCAAGCGCGAAGCTCATAAATGAAAGAGCAAAAACCATCATGACAGCGCCGCGCGTGTCTTGGGCAAATGAGCGGGCAAATTGTGCTGCACTGGCGGACATCTCTGTGTCTCCCTGAACCACCTGAATTTCGGTGATTGGGAGATTGCAAGCTTGATGCCCTGGACTTTGCCGCTCTAAAACCAGCCCGCTCAGGCAGAAAATATACAGTTTACAGAGTGTAAATCCGCGTATCAGATGACGTAAAAATCATGTAGCGAGTTGAGTAGAAAAGTAAAAACGCACAGAAAGACATTAAATGCTATATTGTAATGAAGTATTTATGAGACTTTAACTGTGTTTATGAGAGAACGAGCACAAGTGATAGTCTGTAAAGCGACAAGCAAGTGAGAGCGGGCTGAAAGTAATATTTAGAGTATTGACATAGTCAGTCTCAGATATGCTGGTCAGACATTCGTGAAAATACGCAGGCATGGCCGCGTATCAAACTAAGCCATGGTCCGGTCTTGAGACACGTTAACCGGCGTTAACCTAAGAGTGTTTGCAGTGAAGGTTCGTTTTGAAACACTCGTCTTGCCATGTTCAAATAGACACCAGTGTCCAATCGAACGACACCTAACGGGCGCACTCGGCAGCAATGACGTGCTAGTCTGCAGATGCGCTGGTAGGCGACGGGGAGTGCGGATCAAAAATCCCAGCAAATGCCGCCATTTTCCCAGTCGCCGTAACGGACGGGGTCAGGACCATCGCGGCCACCAATCTCCTTGGCACGCTGCTGCGCCTGTTCCTCGGAAGCCTTTCGGCGGGCTTCCGCTTCCGCTAGGGCGCGCTTGGCAACGTCACTCAAGGGCGCGCGAGGTGCTGGAAGCGGAACGACATTGCTGTCATCCGATGAGCTGGCTAACGATGCATCCGCCTGAGTTCCGGTTACGTCCATTTTTGGAAGTTCACTGTCTGTCATGTGAAGCCCATATCCCAAATTTGCGAAACTCGAAGTGCTGATAACGTGCCGTCTGCATTGCAGAATAGGCCGCCGACGTTGAAACCGCCTGATCAAGACGTATGTGTCCTATATTAACGTGCTCGCCAGATGCCTAGGACCATTGTCAAAGAGTCGCCGGGCAGTCTGGAACATGTCAACTGAAACGGAGCCGATCAACGCCGATGCCCATGAATTACGTCAAAACCGCCATGCTTCTCACCTTTCTGACCGGAATCCTGGTCGCGATGGGCGCGGCCGCGGGCGGGCAGACCGGTATGGTGATCGCCTTCGTCGTGGCGCTCGCAATGAATTTCTTCAGCTTTTGGCAGTCCGACACCATGGTCCTGAAGATGTTCCGTGGCCAGGAAGTTAATGAGCAGACGGCGCCGGACTATTACCGGATGGTGAAGGATCTCGCCGCACGGGCCGATCTTCCAATGCCGCGTGTTTACATCCTTCCCCAGGAGCAGCCAAACGCGTTTGCAACTGGACGCTCTCCGGAACGGTCTGCGGTTGCGTGCTCGGAAGGCCTAATGCGTGTCCTAAACCGTGACGAGTTGGCAGGCGTGATCGCCCATGAGTTGGCCCACATCAAAAACCGCGACACCTTGACGATGACGATCGCAGCAACGATCGGTGGCGCCATTTCAATGCTGGCGCAGTGGATGCAGTTTTCCATGATGTTCGGTGGGAACGGCAATCGGTCAGGCCCATTGGGATGGGTTGGGATGTTGGCAGTCGCACTGCTCGCACCGTTCGCCGCAATGCTGGTGCAAATGGCGATCAGCCGGTCGCGCGAGTACCAGGCCGATGAGATGGGCGCGCAGATCTGCGGAAACCCGATTTGGTTGGCATCAGCTTTGGACAAGATCGCAGGCCCAAGTGCGCGCCAGGTTGTCAACGAAACCGCCGAGAATATACCTGCCGCCGCGCACCTCTTCATCGTCAACCCATTGACGGGACGCGGCGTGGACAACCTCTTTTCAACGCATCCCAACACAGAAAACCGGATTGCCGCTTTGGGTGAATTGGCAAAGAAATGGGGCATGACGTCCACACAATCGTCAATGCCCGGTCGCCCGGCACCTCCTCAAACAGCAACGCCGCACGGGCATGGCGACGCTCAGCCCGGTCCCTGGTCGACCCCAACCAACAAGCCGAAACGAAAACGGTTCACTGGCCCCTGGTCACGCCGGTCATGAGTAAAGCCCCGACAGTGCAAGGTTCCCAACGCAGACCGCAACGTGGAAATCCTGCACGTAAGTCCGCTGGTAAAGGTCGCAATGGGAAAACACCAGACGCGCGGCAAACGGGCCCGCGCCAACACGGCGAGCCATCGCGAGACGCAGCCCTACACCTGCTAATGAACGTGATGCACGATGGCATTTCGCTCAGCGATGCAGCGCCGAAGCTGATGCAAACCGGCAGCGCCTATGGCGACCTCGATCCGCGCGATAAGGCGTTTGCGCGCGCTGCCGCCACGTCGGCACTGCGATACGCTCGCCCGCTCACAAGCTTCACGGGGCAGTATCTGACAAAACCGCTAGCCAGCCGACATCGCCGGATAGACGCTATATTGTTGTTGGCGGCAGCTCAAATCCTCGAGTTGGAAACAGCGCCACATGCTGTCATCTCGATTGCCGTCAATCAGGCCCGTGTGAAACGAGCAGATGCGCACCTGGACAAACTCGTCAATGCTGTTCTGCGTCGCGTCGCAGAGAACCGCGCCAGTTGGGCTGAGTACAAGGAAAAACGAGGGCCGAGCGGATCGTTGCCGGACTGGATGTGGATGCGTTGGCAATCGGATTACGGCCTTGAAACAGCAACGGCCATTGCAGAAGCTTCACTCAAACAAGCCGCACTCGACATCACGGTCAAATCAAACGCCGACGATTGGGCCGAAAAGCTCGGTGCCCAACAACTAGATACGGGATCATTGCGGCTTTCTCCCGGTGGCCGCATCGAAGACTTGTCGGGTTTCGCCGATGGGGCTTGGTGGGTTCAGGACGCAGCCTCCGCGCTTCCAGCAACACTGTTTGGCGACATCAAAGGGCAAACGGTTCTCGATCTATGTGCCGCACCCGGCGGGAAGACTGCGCAACTTGCAGCTCTTGGTGCTGACGTTATCGCGGTCGATAGCATCGTCAATCGGGTCAAGCGCCTACGTGAAAACCTTGGTCGTCTTAAGCTGTCCGCCCAATGCATTGAGGCTGATGTCCTGGAATGGCGCCCGGATGCACCTGCTCAATTCGTATTGTTGGATGCGCCATGCTCGGCAACCGGCACGCTCCGGCGTCATCCTGACATCCTGCACCTTAAGCGCGAAACCGACCAAATAGACCTGTTAGCAATCCAATCCAGGCTGCTATCAGCCGCGTTTTCGTTTTTAGCGCCAGGTGGCACGCTGCTCTACTGCACCTGCGCGCTGGAGAAGGCGGAGGGGGAACAGCAAATCGCTCAGTTTCTGAAAAAGCATGCGGCGGCAAGGCGTGTACCCTTTGACGATGCAACACCAAAGATTCAATCCGAATGGCGAACCCCGGATGGGGATATCAGGATCCTGCCGACGTTTTCACTGCAGGTTGCCGCCCAGCCAAAATCATCACCCACAATTCCGCCCAACGACTCACCTTCCGTGAACCCTCCAGAGGGTATCGACGGTTTCTTCATCGCGCGGATTACGCGTTCCGTAAGCTGAAGTTCGGCTCAGTGCTGTAATGTGATGGTGATTAGCGCGGCTCTTTGTGCCACACGCGGCTCAAATTCGCCGCCCGGATCGTCAAGCCCGTGGATGGACCGTGACTAACCAGGCCCATTGGCTTGTCTGGCATCAACAACCTGCCACATGGTCAAACACATTTGGTTTTGGGGGTTGCAGAACTTATGGCGCGTTTGAACGTGGCCGATCGGGCAAGAATAGCAGGTGTCTTCGCAGATGGCGCTAAGCGGACTGCCCTTGCCAATGCTTTGGCGTCACCTTTGCTCAGGTGGCGCTACAGCGCGGCTGCGACCGGCGAAATCCTGATCATTCCGAAGGTCTTGCGGATTGCAGACCCCAGTTTCTTCAACGAACTCAGATTGGGCGAATTCGGTTTGGCCGGGCAGTATGCAACGGCGGCTGACGGGTCGCCATTTGATATCACGCCACCCAGCCTGGACTGGCAGTACGAATTGCATGGTTTCTCCTGGTTGCGCCACCTTGAAGCCGTCGATGATCCAGAAGCCAGCGAGATGGCAAGACAGCTCGTATTCGATTGGTTGGGCCGTCACAGCAGCGGTTTGAACGCGACCGATGCTTGTGAAGTGTCAGCCAGACGCATTATGTCCTGGATTTCGCACGCCCCTCTAGTTCTCGAGGGCGCATCTGATGTCGATCAGGACCGGTTCGTCCAAGCCGTTGGAAAACAGCTCGCAAATCTTTCAGCAACTTGGCGAAACGCAGCGCCAGGTCAGCCAAGGCTTCTCACCCTGATCGCACTTTGCGTGGGCAACCTTTCGCTAGGCGGTTACGACAGGCAGCTACCCGATGCCATGCGCCGCCTGCAGGAAGAGCTCAATCATCAGGTGATTTCAGCCGACGGACATATCACGAGAAACCCCGCGACTATGATCGAGATCCTGCTCGATCTGTTGCCGCTTTCGCAGTGCTTCAAAGCGCGGGACCTGGAGCCTCCCACCGCAGTACCCGAAGCGTGCAACAAGATGCTGTTGACCTTGCGACACTTGCAACTGGGCGACTCCGGGCTCGCGCGTTTCAACGGTATGGGTCCGCCGACGCCGGCCGAACTCGCAACGGTTCTCGCCTACGATGACCTGACAGATCCAACACGCAAGCCACCGCCACTCATAAAGAATGGCTACGCCAGACTTATCTCGGGCCCATCGCTCGTCGTGATCGATGTTGGTGAGCCGCCACCTTTTGAGGTGTCAGGTGATGCGCATGCCGGGTGCTTGTCATTTGAGTGGAGCTTTGGGGATGCACCGATTCTTATCAACGGTGGTGCCCCGCGCGGGTCGGATCCGATCAAAAAGCTCGCAGCGCGATCAACAGCCAGTCACAATACTCTGAGACTGAATGATGAGTCTTCATCTGAACTCGTCAAGCACTCAAGCCTTCAGTCAGCCCTTGGTGTGACACCAATGAGAAATCCCTCAAACGTATTGGTGATGGCAGAAATAATTCCAAACGAAGGCGATATCTTTGCAGAGCCGGGAACGTTGACGCCATCAGGACTGGAAGCCAGTCACGACGGCTACATGGACCGCCATGCACTCCTTCACACACGGCGGATCGAGTTACGTGACAGCGGCCGCACTTTGACGGGGGAAGACAGCCTTGCAGGTCACAAGACGTCGGTTCGATTGCCGCGCGACCTACCATTCGCCGTCCATTTCCATTTGGCACCCTCCATTCACGCCCGCCTTATCGATAACGGCCGTCGCATCCACATCCAATTGACTGACAGCCAACATGCCGTGTTCGAGGCAGATGGGGCGTCTCTTGGCATTGAGCCTGGAGAATTCTACGCATGTTCCTCTGGCGCCAAACCTACTCAACAAATCGTCTTGCGCGGGTCGACATTCGGTGAAACCCAGATCGGATGGTCTGTCACAGTGCAGGCCTGACAGCGTCTTTACCCAACCGTTGGGTTTTGACAACGCCCCGTCCGTGGTACCGGATCGACTGGAATTCGCGCTAGATCATGTTCCGCAAAAGTGCACGCGCTTTAACAACGATCTTCACGGATCCGCATAGCGCTTGAAAATAGGACCCACTCAAATGACAGAAGACGTCCGGAAGGTCGCGCGCGCGTTGATTTCCGTATCCGACAAATCCGGTCTCATACCATTCGCGCAGACCCTTCACGACCACGGGGTCATGCTGATCTCCACAGGTGGAACACGCGCCGCCATCGCCGATGCTGGCCTCCCAGTCGAAGATGTCGCCGACGTAACGGGCTTCCCTGAGATGATGGATGGTCGGTTGAAAACACTTCATCCTCGCGTTCACGGTGGGCTGTTGGCGATCCGCGAGGACGCCACGCACATGGCAAGTGCCAAAGAGCACGGCATTGACGCGATCGACCTCTTGGTCGTGAACCTCTACCCATTTGAGGCAACCGTTGCGGCCGGCAAGCCGTTCGAAGATTGCATTGAAAACATCGATATCGGTGGTCCGGCCATGATCAGGGCTGCAGCGAAAAACCATGGCGCTGTGGCAGTGGTCGTCGACCCCTCTGACTATACAGTTGTTCTAGAAGAGCTGGCAAAGAACGATGGCGCAACCAGCTTATCTGTCCGCCGTAGTCTAGCTGCCAAAGCCTATGCAAAGACAGCGTCTTACGATGCTGCGATCTCGACGTGGTTCCTAGCTGAAACCAACCACCC
>JBCBRD010000024.1:0-22022 GCA_039819885.1 Pseudomonadota bacterium | reverse complement strand
ATCGCGCTTGTTGCGGGACACTTTGGGGCGACAAAAGCTATTGGTTTTTTCGCATTTTCAGCATTTTGCGCATTGATCGTTTTGACCGGTGTGTTTCAGGTCACCTCTGAAGCTCCATCGATGAGCGACTTCCTTTTTCCGCAACTCACATACGGTTCGGATCTGTCCGAAATTGCACGGTTGCAACGCGACTTGGTCATAGCCGAGCGGGCGGACCCCGTCACAACGAGACAGTTCGCACGACCATGGACCGAGCTGGACAGCTTCAACGGACTTTTTTTGGTCTGCGCCATCGCGGCCTCGGTCGTGGTCCTGCTCCAAGCATTCAGCGGCGGAGCCAGCAATGCGCATCAAAACGAAAAGCTCAAGCCAACCGGCCAACGCGCTGCGCACTGGTTAGTCTTCGGTGCGCTCGCCGTCGTCATCACTGTCCCGGTGATCCCCGTCCAGATGAAGCATCTTCAATATGCGGAGATCGAGCAGGGCGTGGAGCGGACAGCTCTCAATCGCTGGATGGACCGAGCGACTGACAACCGTTGGGCCACATTGTGTACCCAGCCCGCCCGAAGTGAAACACGCGGCGCAGTTCCAGCCGCGGACGCCGAGACTTCAACCGATGCGGAAGATATCCCAGACTGGTGGCTCGAAGACGAGCCAGTCACCGCTACAGATCGCGACCAGACGCCAGCGGAACGCCAAAACATGACTCCTACGGTCGTATCGCCAAGCAGTCGGGACGTCGATGCACTGGTCTCCCAATACATGGTGTCCAACCACATTTGCCTGAAACAGGGGCAGCAACTGAGCGCAGACGACCTCACGTTACAACCAATGGCACTCCTTCCGATCGCAGCAACCGTAGCTGGTGCCAGGGGCGTCGAGTTGTTGGCCATCCAGGCTTTCCTGATAGCAGCATTGGTCGTTGGGCTGGCATCACTGCTGATCGTCTTGCAGTACGTGGCCGGTTCAATTGGCAAACCACTTCACGTGACAGGGGCTGCAGCTCAAGTTGCGTTGGCGGTCCTCATCGCGGGTTTGGCAATCACCTTGCCCGGATCAGGCTTGAGCGGAGACCAGCTGCCCGTTTGGACCTTTGCGCTTCTGAGCGGGGCCGTTGCCCCAGCAGTCGTGATTTCAAGAAGCATTGCCCACCCGCACTCTGGACATGGCGGCGGAAGATCAAGTGCCGCTATGGCAATAGGTTTCGTTCTTGCGATTTTCGTGATCGCATACCTACTGGCGACAAGCATTTTGAGCGGTGAGTTCGCATCGCTCTTGGCACCATTTTCCGACGCCCCCGGCTGGAAACTTCAAAACCTTTCCGACCTTCATTCCGCCTGCCTGCATCTTGGCTCCGACGCATGCACCGCAGCCCGCGAACTCTCAAGGCAAACCACAAACATCGCAGGAATTCGACCGGAAGCCGTTGGACCGATCATAGGGCTTTTAGCAGCAATGCCTGTATGGATTACGATGCTTGTCTTTCGAATGCTCAAGTAGGTCTGAGACGTTCGACCAACGCCGAGTGATGAGCCGTCAACATGTTTGAGACCATCGAAAGCACCTACTCATCAGTTACTCCAAGTAAATCGCAATCCAGCTCATTCCCTACTTGGCGCGAACACTTTTCCGCAACGCAGCATCAACTCTGCAACGCAACGGTCAGAGCGAAAATAGACTGGCCGATGCACGCGTTTAGCTCGACGAGTCGACCCAGTGTCGCATGTAAAACTCAGGCGTTAACCATAATTTATCGCCGCTGAGGATTGCCGCTGTTAACTCTTGTAATCGCTCCGGCTGGGGTTCCGCGGGGGTCGCGGAGCCCATGAGGAGATGTCCGGCGCCGCTGAAAGCGGGTGCAGGCCGGACTGAGGAGCAACATATGCACAGTACAGTATCGCGAGCGTTTTATTCGCTCCGAACACGGGGCTTGCTTGCATTGTCGACGATGCTGATCGGCATCGTGATCCTGGCTGGAACACCGTCACATGCGGCAGTCCCAACCGGGATCGCACTGGAGCAGACAAAGCTGGATCTGATGCTCGACCAGGATCGATCCGACGCAAAACGCTACCGTGTCATGCGGTCAGGCAAACGATACATCGCTTTCGGTGGTCAACAGCGCAATATTGAGACGCAACAGCTGACGCGCTACGCCAGCATCAAAGCCAGTCCTCACAATTCCGGTGTTTACTGGTATGGACCTAAAGCAAAGAAGAAAAAGAGATTGAGTAGCAAGAAGCGCTACCAGAAAAAGCGCTACGGCAAAAAGAAATATAAAAAGAAGAAATACGCGAAAAAGAAAAAATATTACAAAAAGAAAAAGTATTCAAAGAAAAAGAAGTACGGAAAAAAGAAGCGCTACGCGAAGAAGCGTAAAGGTTCAAAGAAAAAATACTACGCCAAGCGCGGAAAGAAAAAGCGGTCATACGCTTCGAAGAAGAAAAAGAAATACAACATTGCGAAGGTTAAAAGCGCGCAGCGTCCGAAGGTCGATTATGACACTGGCGCTAAGAAAGCAAAGTCAAAGAACGTGAAGGTGGCAGCTCTCGGCCCTCAATCCTTCGGCGTTTCGCCGTCGAAGAAAAAGAGCGTCACGGGCGGCGGTGTACGCTGGGTTGCGTCGTCTGGTTGCCTGAAGGCTTCCCTTCGCAGCAAGATCTACAGCGTTGCGGCGAACTACGGACGTGTAACCGTCAACTCCACTTGCCGCAGCAAAGCACGCAACCGCCGCGTAGGGGGGGCAAAGCGATCGCAGCACCTAACCGGTAACGCGGTTGATTTCCGCGTTCATGGAAACTGGCGAGCGGCGGCAGCCTACCTGCGCAGCCACCACGGCGGTTACAAGCACTATGGCGGTGGCTTGTTCCACATCGACAATGGTGCGCGTCGCCGTTGGTAGGGCGTCGTCGTAAAAACAACGATACGAGAAACGAGAACAAGGCATTGGAAGCGAAAAGCGGTGTGCCTTGTTCTCACAATTCGACGAAGAACATCTTGAACTCAATAGAGCGCGTTTATTGGATCGTAGCGGGTACTGCTGTCTGCCCCTGTGGACCCAAAAGTTCACTCGTTGAGTCCACATCATTTGAATCTTGAACCGATACTTCTATCGGCTTAACCGCCACGGTCGGTTGGTTCCAATCCCCACGAAATCGAACCATATCTCCGCTTGTCACACCGATGGGTTCGCGTGGCACGCCCCAGATTGCGTCTGGGGGAACCATTGGACGCTCACCCGGTTGCGTTCCAGCAACGCCATTAGGATTCGGCGGATCGTTTTCAGCGGGTTTCCCGATATAAAGCTCCAACTCGATCTTTTCGTCCAAAAGATCCGCGGTTCCGCGAGCAGTCATCGCATGATTGCCCGCCTTGGCCTTGATACTCTCCGCTTTCATGCGACCACGCTCAGTGCGAAGCTTTGCCTTGAGCTGGCTGATTTCCGTAATGCCAGACCAGGACGAGATCCAGTTTTGAGAGTTATCAGCACTGTTTGGTGTTTCGCCCTTCTCCGCAGCCTTGTACTCGGTGATGAGCTTGGCGACATCAACGTTGAGCCCAAGTGTCGAGTCGCTCGAAACATCGAGTTTTCCGGTCATCGTAGCTAGGAGATCAGCTCGGTCCAAACCGTAGCCGGTGAGGTTGGCTGTGACTTGGCCTGCGCCCACAATCACAGGCGCACCAAATAGAAGGCGGCTTGCCAATGCCAGATCCATTCCGTCAAGTTTTGCCAGAAGCCGGCATTTCGCTTTGGGGCCTTTGTTGTCAATGCTCACTTGAATGGATCCCTGGCCGCCCGAAGCCATCTGCATATTCGCAATATCAGCAATCAAATGCCCACCACTCAAGTTGATGGTGGCTGCAATATCCGTTGCTTGAAAGTCATGTGCTTTAAAGGCCGCTGCAGAAATACGCAGATCAGCGTGAACATTATTGAGTTCCCCCATCAGGCTGAGACCACCGGTCGAACCCGCCAAGGCGTCGAGCCAAGCACTACCAGACTTGGGGTCAGGTTCTACCTGAGGCCCTTGAAAATAAGGTGCCGCATCCAGCTTCTCGAAAGCCAGCGTCCCGTCCACGAAAGTCACGCCTTGTCGCTGGCTCAACGATATCGAGCCATTGGCAACGTTGGCATCTATGATGAACTTAGACTTTGGAAACGAGAGCTTTCCATTTGCCCAATCCATTTGGCCACTCACCGCAAATGAGCGGACGCCGTGACGGCTTGGCCAGGCCGCTCCCAGCCATTTTGCGAATGAGGCGACTTCCGGAATGCGAAGATCCAGGTTTTCAGACACAACGTGAACTTGATCACCGAATGTCGCAACACCTGTAACAGATGTGCTGACCATGGCGTTTGATATGGCAGCTTTGAATGGAGCCCTGACGTCACCGTCCGCTGGCGTGGGTTTTGAAGCGTCGATATCAACCTTCAACGTGTCGTTTCGAAAGCCCAACTGACCTGTCGCGCGAAATCGACCATTCTGTCTGAGGATGCGTCCTTCAACATTGTGGAAGCGGGTCGAATGACCATCACCGCCGATCGCAACAACGGTCGCATTGCTCAATCGAAGATCTGAGAAATCGACGGACTGAAGTGCGAAAACAACGGGCGCAATAGTTGGTTGCTGCGTTTCGCCATCAACGACTTTTGCGTCTTCTCTGAGCACGATTGGTGAGGTGCTCCGACTGAGTTCAATTTCGATAAGAGCGTCATCCAGGAGCAGCGGAACAGAACCGTCTGCGAGTCGTTTCAGCAGTTCAACACCGGATGGGGCGGCATCTTTGATCTCGTTCGCCACAGAAATACGGCCCGCACGAACCGTAATGAGCGGATTGCGCGAGACAACAATTGGATCTGACAGGGTGTGTTGCCACCCACCAGCAGCCATAACATATGCCGTAGTGAGGACAGACTTTGTACTATTCGGAGCAAAAAGAAACGGCGCAAAGACGCAAAGGGCAGCAACGAGCGCGATCGCCAACCCAACTGTTGTTTGCCCACGCCGTTTCACATGTTGTCCCGGGAACTTTTGGGTGATTGGCAAAGGCCTTCATGTCCTTCAGTCAGCAAAGCCAAGCGTGGCACCGCCCCCTGGTGCATAAAGTCTGTCTGCTTGAGTGTTATCGCCCACGTGCCTGTCTGTGACAAGCCAGCAAGTTGCCAATTTCCACAAACGGAATACGAAAAACCTGTTTGGGTTATAGGACGTTCTGGCAACACTGAGCAAAACGCATGACATTGAGAACTGGGCAGTTGGGCTAACAAACGAAGTGGGCCGCAATGTCATGTGCGGCAGAACCTTCCCCGCAGATCTTGCTACTGGGGCAACACGCGGGACTCGGACAGCCTCTTCAGATGAACACAAGCCGACCGCTTGCAAACTGGGCAGTCACGCATGTCCCGGCGGAAGCACCAACCGGCGGACTGTTAATCGTGACCACCCCCCCATTTTCTGAGACGAGTTGAAAAACCAGCGGGAGTCCTAAGCCCAGACTGGATTCAAGCGCCCTGTCTTCACCCCGTAACCCTTGCCGAGCGACGGTTTGAGGCCGACCGGCATCCAAGCCTTTGTCGAGATCGTCCGGTGGGTCGGCTGTAGCCGGGTCGGCAACGCTGATATCCGCCTGACCAGCACCTTCCAACACCTTTGCAATGGAACGATCTGACATTCCCAAACCGGTGTCAGTGATCGAGATCTGGAGCGCGTTCGTGGGAGCCAGCACAGCCGCCAATAACACCGTTCCGTTTGTGGGCGTAAACTTCAAAGCATTGGTGAGCAGATTGAAGAGGACTTGTCGGATCTGAACTTCGTCTGCAATCAAGCGGGGCAAGTTCGGACTGATATCAAGGCTCAAGTGGACGCTAGCTCGTTGAAAGATGGGGTTCATTGACGACGCAACATTCGACAACAAGACATCGATTTCTAGCTCGGTGACATGGCGGGCTGCATCAGGTGCCGCAGCCTCCACCCGTCTCAGAGCCATCATCCGATTGATGACATCCAAGGCATGCTTTGCGGTCCGGTGAATGTCAGCGCTGTATGCTCGGTATCGTGCGTTGCCCAAGGGACCAAGCTGCTCGTCGCGCATGATTTCAGATGCAGACACGATGGCGGTAAGGGGGGTCTTGAGTTCATGCGCCAATTTCGCAAGGTAAGGGCGACGCGCGCGTCCATCCGGCAAGCCTGCACCGTGCGCAGTCGTATCAGTTCGCGTCTCCGAACCTTCAGGGTGTTGCTTACGTCCGGCCACAGGTGACCCTTTTCCAATTCATAGCGCAAAACGAGGTCGTGAATAGGACTCGCAGCGAACAATGCTTGCACAACACGTGGCGTGTCCAACAAAGAACTATATGCCAACTCGTTGAAACTGCGAAAAAGGCAGCGGGCCAATGAAATCGAGGGTCTGAAGCGCCCGTGTCTGCGCCTGGCAGGCGATGCCGGATCGTCTGTAGAGCAAGCCTCCACGACACCCGTTGACAAGAACACGTCTCCATACGATCTTGCCGACCTTCCGATGTCTCAAAAGCAATTTGGTCGTACCAAACACGATAGGTACGATATCGGATAGGCCGCCTTAGCTCAGTTGGTTAGAGCGCCGGTTTGTGGAACCGGAGGTCCTTGGTTCGAGCCCAAGAGGCGGTACCATATTGCAAAAGTGCCCGTCACGTGTCCGTCCCGATGCTCGGTTGGCGAAAACCTCGACCCTCTCTTAGTGTGTGCGGTATCCGCGATGATCATTCCCAACTTGATGGTGACGGACATGGCCGAGAGCCTCGCATTTTATTGCGACAAGCTGGGCATGACGTTGAAAATGACCGTCAACGCGGACAAATCATTCGACATGTCAGGCGACGGGGATACCAAGCTCGCGGTCTTCGCCATCGTCGAGTGGAATGGCGCTGAACTCATGCTCCAAACCAACGCCAGTCTCGCCGGAGACGTGAACGTTTTTCAGCCGGACCAAAAACCATCCGCAAGCGGCACAGTCTATTTTCGTGGAATGGACGGGCGGTTGATCGTTGATAGATTTGAAAAGTCTGAGGTCATAAAAGGGCCGGACCTTGCATGGTATGGCATGGTGGAGCTCTATGTCCGCGATCCAGACGGACATGTCATTTGCTTGGCCTGCCCCGAAGGTGCTCCGCCAGCATAGCAATAGCGCAGCAGGTGTTGCGGTGCCCATCTACACCGAACGGTGTCAGATCCAACCTTTGCGTTTAAAGTAGACAATCGGCAACAATGCCGAGATGAGCATTCCGAGCATTGCGACAGGGTAGGCGCCGGGCAACGAGAGTTCCGGCATATCTTGGAAGTTCATTCCATAGATGCCGGCAATCAGGGCAGGCGGCATGAATGCAGCCGTTGCAATGGTAAAGACCTTCATGATCTGATTTTGCTCGATGCCAATCAAACCCATTGTTGCGTCCAACAGGAATGAAACGCGCGAGCGTAGCTGATCGACGCTATCAGACAACACGCGCACATCTTCCATCGCCCGGTCAATCCGTTGGCAAAGGCCGCGCTGTCCATTCTCCTCGATCAGGTCGCGCAGGTATTTCAGCAAACGCGATTGCGTAACAAGAGCTTCGTGCGCCCGGTCGACCGTCAAGCTGAGCCGACCAATGTCCTTGATCGCAACGCCATGACGGCGCTCCCTTTGGATCTCCTTGCCCTTGGCTGCGAAAACCTGTTTGGACAAAACATCCGTGTGATCGACCATGCTGTGGATCAGCGAAGCTTCACGCGCCACAATGGCTTCTAGCAAACCAACGGCGATCGGTTCTGGAACGCCACCGGAAAAGTCCGAGAATGCCGGCTGCCCCTCCAAGAGTCGAAACGCCGACAGACCACTATATCGCAACGTCACCAGGGTCGTGTTTGTGAGAACAAAGACGATTTCGCCATACTCAGGATCACGCTTGCCTGTGCAGACCAAGAGTTTGCAAGACATGAGATGTGCACCGTTGTGCTCGGCAAGACGGCGAGAGGTCGGCGCAGTGCGCAGGTCTAACTGAGTGGGAATCTCAAAACCAACCTGCGCTTCAATCGGTGCAAGTTTTTCACGTGTCGGCGCGACGAGATCCACCCAAACGGAAGCCTCAGTCTTTTCGTGATGGAGACCATCAAAATCGTTTTCTGTATCGGTCGCCGAAGACCCGGTGGTCTTGACTGAATGCGTTACCAAAGCGTTGCCTCCCGTCACAAATCCGGCCGATGGATCCAGATCAAAGCGAGGTTAGCTGATTATGATTAAGAACCTGACCAACCAGACTTATTTAAAGAGCTGGTTCACACGCGCATCCGTCGAAGATCAAGCGTTGCTGGGTAATCCGGATTGACGGTTTTGGGCACGGTCTCCATCAGCCCTGCTGTGTGCCCTGTCGTCTCGAACCGTGCCAGTCGGCGGCCCTCGGCCTCGAACGCGTTGACAGGGAAGATCTCAAAACTCCGTCCCCCCGGATGCGCAACATGATAGCGGCACCCGCCAACCGCGCGCCCGGACCACGTATCGACAACGTCAAACGTGAGCGGCACATGTGTCGGAATAGTTGGGTGTAATGTCGCCCATGGCCACCACGCCCGATAACGCACGCCTGCTGCCATGGCGCCTTGCGTACCAGTAGGTGTCAGTGGCAATTCAAACCCATTGCACGTGACTTGATAACGATCTCCGGTTTGCCCCGTGACCTTGACCTGGACGCGTTCCAACGAACTATCGACATACCGTGCCGTCCCGCCAATCGAACCCTCTTCACCCAACACATGCCAGGGTTCGAGTGCCTGCCGCAGCTCGACATTCAAGCCCGCTGCATCGATTTCGCCATACTTCGGAAAACGGAATTCGTGATGCGGTTTGAACCAGTCTTTCGACACTTTGAAGCCATGCGCGTGGAGATCGTCGATGACATCACAGAAGTCAGCCCACACAAACTCTGGCAGCATGAACGTGTCGTGGAGCCGAGTGCCCCAACGCACGAGTTTGCTCCGATAAGGCTTTTCCCAAAACCGTGCGATCAAGGCACGTAACAACAACTGTTGGGCAAGGCTCATCTGTGCATGCGGTGGCATCTCGAAACTGCGGAACTCCACCAGCCCCAGGCGCCCAGTCGGACCGTCTGGTGAGTAGAGCTTATCGATACAGATTTCCGCCCGGTGTGTGTTCCCGGTCAGATCGATCAACAGATTTCGAAAAAGTCGGTCCACCAGCCAGGGTTGGACCCAACCTTCGCCGGGGTTGGGCACTTCAGCCAGCGCAATTTCAAGCTCATAGAGTTGTTCATGCCGAGCCTCATCCACACGGGGTGCCTGGCTCGTCGGGCCGATAAACATGCCGGAAAATAAATAGGACAGGGAGGGGTGGTTCTGCCAATACGACACCAGACTGGCCAGTAGGTCGGGTCGTCGCAAAAATGGACTATCACCAGGCGTGGAACCACCCATGACGATATGGTTGCCACCACCAGTCCCGGTATGGCGACCATCAATCATGAACTTCTCAGTTGCCAGCCGAGACAAGTGGGCGTCGTCATAGATACCGGTTGTGATCTCAACCGCATGATCCCAGTCCTTGGCCGGCTGAATATTCACCTCAATCACGCCAGGGTCGGGTGTGACCTTGATGACGTTGATGCGCGGATCATCGGGGGGCGTGTAGCCTTCTATGTGGACGGGAAGTGATGTCGCTTTTGCTGTCTCCTCAATGGCAGCAATCAGCGCGGCGTAGTCCTCGGCATCTGGCACTGGCGGCATGAAAACGCAAAGCTTGCCATCGCGCGGCTCAACGGTCAGCGCAGTCCGCACGGAGCCATAGAGTTCGCTTGGTCCTGAAGGTGGTGCTTGCGGCGTTTCAAGTGCCACGGCACGGCGGCGCTGCATGAGGATTTGACGCCGAGGCAGCGGCTGTCTGTCGGAAAAAGGATCGCTCGGCAGTGAATCGGGACGATCAATAGCTGGCAGATGGCTCAGGCCGCCAAGTGGCAGTCGGAAGCCTGCAGGGGAGTCGCCGGGAACAAGAAACAGCTTGCCCCGCCTTAGCGCCCAGCGTTCCGTGACCCATCGGCGACCAACATGCGGTGCATGCCAAACCTGGATCGGCAAGACATAGCTCGCTGGGGTCGAGAGGCCCCGGTCGTAGACCTTGATCAGACGTGACCGCTCAGCCGGATCTTCGAGTTTGCTGTCTTCGATCGTTACGTTCGGCGGGAGTTTCTGCTCAACGAGACAGAAATGAGCGGCATCTTCGTAAGCCGGCATCGCCGAATCCGCCGGAAGCCCCAACCGGTCGCAAAGCGTTGCGCTGAAAGCTTCAGCATCTTTAGCCGTTGCCGGAGTCTTGGGGCGTTCCTCCGCAATCAGCGCTTGGTTCTCCCAAAGCGGCTCCTGGTCCGCACGCCAATAAAGTGCAAACGCCCATCGTGGAAGTTGTTCACCCGGATACCATTTGCCCTGCCCGTAGTGCAGTAAACCACCCGGCGCAAACCGAGCCTTCAGTCGGTGGATAAGGTCTTCCGCGTAAGCCCGCTTTGTCGGACCGACGGCAGCCGTATTCCACTCGGCAGCCTCAGCATCAAGCTCTGAAACGAATGTCGGCTCCCCGCCCATTGTAAGGCGGACATCGCCAGCTTTCAGCCGCGCATCGACGTCATGTCCCGTTGTTTGAATGTCATCCCAAACTTTATCCGTGTAAGGCTTGGTCACACGCGGCGTTTCAAGAATGCGCGTCACACCCATATCGAAATCAAATGAGACTTCGGCAGGTTCGTGACCACCAGAAATTGGTGCTGCACTGGACGGTTGCGGTGAGGCCGCCAATGGGATGTGACCTTCGCCCGCTAACAACCCAGATGTCGCGTCGAGCCCGACCCAACCTGCGCCTGGAAGGTAGACCTCCGCCCACGCGTGCAGATCCGTAAAATCGACGTCAGTTCCAGTGGGGCCATCCAACGACTTCACATCCGGCGTCAATTGAATGAGATAGCCCGACACAAACCGCGCGGCCAAACCCAGGTCGCGGAGGATCTGAACGAGCAGCCAAGCTGAATCGCGACATGAGCCCGACCGCTTGGATAGCGTCTGCTCCGGCGTCTGCACGCCAGGTTCCATGCGGATCAGATAGCTGATTTCGCCACTCAGTTGACGGTTGAGGTCGACCACGAAATCCAGCGTCGTGCCGTCAAACGGCTTCATGTCTCCGACATACTGCTTCAGGAATGGCCCGACAGGATCAGCTTCCAGGTAGGGCTGCAGCTCTCGCTTGAGTGTGGTCTCATAGTCAAACGGCCACTCAGACGCTGCTTCTTCAACAAAGAAGTCAAACGGATTGATGACAGCCATATCCGCCACGAGATCGACGGTGACAGAGAAATGGTCCGTCTTTTCCGGGATCACGACCCGCGCCAGAAAGTTGCCGAACGGATCCTGTTGCCAGTTCACCCACGCATCTTTTGGTGAAATGTTCAGCGCGTAGCTGAGAATTGGAGTACGAGCGTGCGGTGCCGGCCGCAACCGGACGACCTGCGGTCCCATACTAATCGTTGCATCGTAGGAATAGCGGGTGGAATGCGTAAGTGCGACGTGTATGGACATGGACACCGTTGGGACGAGCACGAGGGTGGCGTGCAATTGATGTGATGAACTTGGTCAGCATAGCAGTAACCGGCCAGCGTGTTGCACCGCGGCGCGCTGTTGCGCACTTGTCCAGCAAAAAGAGCACGATCAAGGCGATTTGGGGGGCAAAATGCAGGCAACTTGAGCAACCTGCCACAGTTTCAGGCGGCCAACTGCCCGTTAGAAGGGCAGCTCAACGAAGGCGACTGGCCATCACGTGATCGGCCGCAGGCTGAAAAAGCTAGGCCATAATTATTGAAGAGAGAGAACACGCCCGTGCAGGACTTTGCGTGCGAAAGTTGCGGAGCATCGATCTACTTCGAAACAAAGCGGTGTCCGTCCTGCGGCTTTGACCTCGGCTTTGCACCGGATGTCGCCAACATGGTCAGCCTGGAACATCAGACCGACAAAAGCCCGCTACGCGAGCGCATTAAGAGCAGTGATCATTATCGACACTGCGAAAACGCTAAGCATGATGCCTGCAATTGGTTAGTGAACGCCCATAGCGAGCATGATTTTTGCCGAGCTTGCCGGATGAACCGAACCATTCCCGACCTGTCTGATCCCGAAAATGTCGAAGCTTGGATCCGTATCGAGCACGCGAAGAAGCGCCTCGTTTATGCCCTACTGCGATTTGGGCTCCCGTTAGAGGGTGATCACGTCGGCAAGGGACCGCTAGCGTTTGATTTTGTTCAAGACGCCACCACCGGCCATCTGGACGGGCTCGTAACAATAGATATTGGCGAAGCCGACCCAGTTGAACGAGAGCGCAATCGTGTCGAGTTTGACGAGCCTTACCGGTCTTTGCTTGGCCATCTGCGACATGAGAGCGGGCACTACTACTGGATGCTGCTCGTCGAAGCAGGCGGTCATCTCGATGCGTATCGCAAACTGTTCGGAGACGAGCGGCAGGACTACGCCTCAAGCTTGAAACGGCACTACGAACAAGGCACGCCACCAGGGTGGCGCGAAACACATGTGTCTCGTTACGCGAGCGCGCACGCGTGGGAGGACTGGGCGGAAACCTGGGCCCACTACCTTCACATGGTAGATGCGCTCGATACTGCAGCGAACCACCGGTTGAGATTGAAGGGCAATGAAAGCCTACTGTCTTCACTCGGACTGAAACGAACGGCAGATGCATATCGTGAAAGCACCATCGACAGTCTTCTCAGTGACTGGCTGCCTCTGACCAAGGCTCTAAACAGCCTCAACCGCTCGATGGGTCATGGTGATTTTTATCCATTCAAAATTTCCGAAGAGGTGAGCCGTAAACTGGCTTTCGTCCATGGCGTGATCCGAGAAGGTCAAAGCTAGATCACGTTCTGCAAAAGTGAAAGCGCTTTAGGACTCATGAGCCACACGCGATGCGCGCAGCTGGGAGCAGTGCCGCAAAGCAGGTGCGATCATCGGTGCAAAACTGTGCGTTATATTTGTTAAAGACCACCGTTGCGGTCCCCGCGCTGCACCGCACAATCACATCAGACTCATTGCCACGCTCAACGATCGTCTCAACACCAAAAAGTGGGACGACGATTTCGACAGTCTCCGACTCCGCGTCGGGCGCAGGTACCGAGTGTTCAAGTCCTATCGCAGCGAGCACAAGCATGAAAAACAGCAATGGCAGTGTGTCCTGAACGAAGAGTGACGCGACCCAGGTCACCGTCGGCGGCAGTCCCAACGGGGGTTCGATCAGGATGATTGCAAGTTCTTGTCCAGTTGTGAGGCGCCCGGCACCTCAGTCAGATCAGAAGGCTTCGGTTTTCCTTAACAGTGTAGCTTCGCCGACGAACAACCTTTGAAGCTGGCCATCATCGCTCAGTTTAGTCTAAAGTTGGCAACGCATCGCACTGTCCTGGCGAACCGGCCAGGAAGCGACGTGCCAAAAGACGGTGCGTACAAAAGCGATGAAATGAGCAAGCGATCATAGCGCAGTAGGCCTTTGCCATTGTGCTTGTGCCTATGAAACGTGAGCCAGTGGGGAAGCGGAGAAGGTGGCAATGAAGACATTGGCTGCGGAAGATGCGCCAACCGCAAAGCTGACCCGTGGGGTCGACGTTGAACATCACCAAGCCCCGGTCACGTCCTCAAATGTGGTCGGCGGTGGATCTGCAACCGTTTCACGCGAAGAAGCAGCACAACCACGGACCGACGATCCACGATTGCCGGATGCACCGCACCAGACGTCAGCAAGCAATCGACCAGCAAGCGGTCGAACCGAGTGCCGCGGGCCATCAGGTCATGCAACGCAGCGAACCAGAATCGTTATCGCAGACAAAAACCCCGTCGTGCGCGCTGGCCTTCGAGACTATCTAGAAGGTGATGGACGCTTCGAAGTTGTCGATGTGGTCAACGGGGGCAACGCCTTTGTTTCAGTCTGCGAAGCAAACTCCATCGATGTCGGCGTTATAGGATGGGCGATGCCGGATATGACCGGGTCCGACGTGCTCGGCACGGTCAAGCGACGGCAGATCGGAACGCGCGTCATCATCTATACTGGTGACAGCAGCCCCACAGTCTTACGTCAGGCGGTAAAAGACGGCGCCTGGGGCTTTATCTTGAAGAGTGACGACCCCGAGCTGTTGATCGAGACATTGGTCAGTGTCTCACGCGGGCGCCTCAGTCTGCCCTTCGTCGACATTTCAAGTCTGGCAAATGATCCGCTAGAGCAGCTTACGAAACGAGAGCGGGAGCTGCTGCGTGCGCTGGCCAATGGCCTGACCAATGAGCAAATTGCCGCACGGATAGGGATTTCCCACAACACCGTGAAATATCATCTCAAGAACTTGTACGACAAGCTCGGCGTCCGTAATCGCGCTATGGCCGTGGGTCTATATATGACGATCCCAGAAGACTGCCGCTAATCGCGACAGCGCAAGCGCTCTGCGACATTCTGCCCTACCCCATTAGGCAAGCAACCGCGACCCGGTTGGTCATCGGAAATCCCCGATAGGCTCTGAAATCCCCCGCCTTTAAAGACCAAAATTCTCCCCGACGGGGTGTTGTTCCAATCTGCCCAAGAGCGCAGTTTGGCGGAATAACGCATGCGACTTTCGCCCAACGCGTTTAACGCAGCAGACACAATGCTGCACCTGTCGTTGGGCCTCAGAAAGCGCTTCGCGTTGGCAATTCCTACCGCCGCTCCAGCGTGAGCGCGGTCAACACCTACCGGAGGGAGCAGCATGCTCGTACAGCCCCATCTTTTCATTCCAGGGCCCACAAACATTCCAGAACCCGTGCGCCAGGCCATGGACCTACGGATGGAGGACATGCGCTCTCCAGAGTTCCCAAAATTCACTTTGCCGCTCTTTGAAGATCTCAAGAAGGCGTTCAAGCTGAGTGATGGACGCGTGTTTATTTTCCCATCATCAGGAACCGGAGCCTGGGAATCAGCGATTTCCAACACTCTAAACGAAGGCGACCGCGTCCTAATGAGCCGATTTGGCCAATTCTCACATCTGTGGGTCGACATGGCAGAGCGTCTCGGCTTGGTGGTCGAAGTTTTCGACGAAGAATGGGGCACGGGTGTTCCGGTTGAGAAGTACGCAGAGCGTCTTGCCCAGGACAAAGCCCATGAGATCAAAGCCGTTTTTGCGACCCAGAATGAAACAGCCACCGGGGTCACAAGCGACATCGCTGGCGTCCGCAAAGCCCTCGATGCTGCTGGTCACCCAGCACTTCTCATGGTTGACGGTGTGTCCTCGGTCGCATCCATCGACATGCGAATGAGCGAATGGGGTGTCGACTGTTGCGTATCAGGCTCCCAAAAAGGACTGATGCTGCCAACAGGTCTTGGCATTCTCGCCGTCAGCCAAAAAGCGCTCGACGCGGCCAAGACATCAAAAATGTCGCGCTGCTTCTTTTCTTTCGAAGACATGATCAAGACGAACGATCTTGGCTACTTCCCCTACACACCCGCAACTCAGTTGCTTCGCGGCATGCGGGTGTCACTCGATATGCTCTTTGATGAAGGGTTGGAGAATGTGTTCGCACGCCATCGTCGCTTGGCCTCTGGTGTTCGTAGCGCTGTAGATGCCTGGGGTCTCTCGCTGTGCGCGAAAGAAGCAAAATGGCATTCCGACACAGTGAGCGCCATCTACGTACCTGAAGGTATTGACAGCGCTGAAGTCGTGAAGACCGCATACTACCGTTACAACGTGTCTCTCGGTGTTGGCCTATCCAAAGTAGCCGGCAAGGTCTTCCGCATCGGACATCTTGGTGCACTCGATGAAGTCATGGTCGGCGGCGCCTTGTTCGGCGTCGAGATGGCGCTGCTTGATTGCGGTGTGAACATAACGGCCGGTTCCGGGACCGGAGCAGCTGCGGAATATTTCCGTCAAACAGCAACACGCTCAGCTACGGCCAGAGAAACAACGGCTGAGCTAAAGCTCGCAAGCTAGGGCTGCACATCGGCGCAAAAGAGGATTACGAAAGACACTGGCTTCCTCTGGTTCTTTCGTATTGGGCGGGCGTTGGGTACTTGGTCCGTTGGTGTTTCGGTTCAGGTATTCGGTCTCTATACGTCTGAGGCCACCGGCGCCCGTCTATTACAACCTTGGTGGCTGCAGATCAGCACTTAGCAAAAACAAAAATCAGACAGGATGAAAAATGAGCCATACGCTCTATCACTTGAACAAACCACGCCTCCACCGCAGCGAACTCGCGGTACCAGGCTCCAACCCTGGAATGTTCGAAAAGGCTCTGAAAAGTGAGGCCGACTACATCTTCTTGGACTTGGAAGATGCCGTCGCACCGCCATCAAAAATCGAAGCACGTGCCAACATCATTCAGGCCCTCAAAGAGTTTGATTGGCGCGGCAACGGCAAGACAGTCTCCGTTCGCATCAACGGCCTCGACACCCACTACATGTATCGTGATGTCGTCGAGTTGATCGAAGAAGTCGGCGATAAGCTGGACACGATCCTGGTTCCAAAAGTCGGCGTCCCAGCAGACCTTTACATGGTCGATGCCATGCTCTCGCAGATCGAACAGGCCAAAGGCTTTGAAAACAAGATCGGCCTTGAAGCGTTGATTGAAACATCATTGGGCATGGCCAACGTTGAAGAGATCGCTCAATACCCTAACCGCATGGAAGCGCTACACTTTGGCGTCGCGGACTATGCAGCAAGTTTGCGCTCTCGGACGGTTGTCATCGGCGGTCTAAACCCAGATTACCCTGGCGATCAGTGGCACGCATCTTTGACCCGCATGCTGGTCGCCTGCCGTGCATACGGCCTACGCGCAATTGATGGTCCTTTCGGCGGGATCGATGATCCAGAGGGCTATAAAGACTCCGCCCGCCGCGCAGCAGCTCTTGGCTATGAAGGCAAGTGGGCCATTCACCCAAGCCAGATCGCATTGGCCAACGAGGTATTCTCACCAACTGCAGCTGAAGTCGAGAAAGCTGAATTGACGATGGTCGCGCTGAAGGAAGCCGAAGAGCAAGGCAAAGGCGCAGCGTCACTGAACGGTAAGATGATCGATGCGGCATCCGAACGGATGGCGCGCAACGTCCTTCTCACCAATGACGCGATCAACGAAGCGGCCAAAGCCCGCGCCGCATAGTCGAACGATCACAAGCTTTGGGTGTGCGCAACAAACTGAGTTAGCCGCAGCGCACACCCTAAAACGAATATGGCCACAAGGTTTTTAAACGTCCGGGAGGATGACAATGGACATTCACGAATATCAGGCAAAAGAGCTGCTCTCAAAATTCGGTGTTCCAATCCCTCGCGGCGGCTTGGCCTACAGCCCAGAACAAGCAACCTATCGCGCCAATGAAATTGGCGGCGCCATGTGGGTGGTCAAGGCGCAGATCCACTCCGGAGCGCGGGGCAAAGCAGGCGGCGTCAAGCTCTGCCGGTCCGATAAGGAAATTTGGCAAGCAGCCGATGGGCTTCTCGGCAAGAAATTGGTCACTGGACAAACTGGTCCGCAAGGAAAACTTGTCTCGCGCCTCTATATCGAAGAAGGCACTAGCATCGATCAGGAGTTCTATCTTGGGTTCGTCATGGACCGCGCGATGGAGCGAATCTGTGTCGTCGCATCGACGGCTGGTGGTATGGATATTGAGGAAATATCGGCTAACGAGCCAGACAGCTTGCTCCGGATTGTTGTCGACCCAGCCGTCGGAATGCAATCGTTCCAGGCACGTGAGCTGGCCTTCGGCCTGGGCATCGAACCAGACCTCGTCAACAAGTTCGAACGCAGCATCATGGGCTGCTATCGTGCATTTCGCGATCTGGACGCGACCATGGTGGAGGTCAATCCACTCGTCATCACAACAGAGCGTAATGTCCTGGCCCTCGACGCCAAGATGTCGTTTGACGACAACGCGTTGTTCCGTCGCCCACATATCTCCGAACTCCGCGACAAGAGCCAGGAAGACGGGCGCGAAGCCTATGCCTCAGACCGCGGCCTTGCCTATGTCGGGTTGGACGGTGACATCGGATGCGTCGTCAATGGCGCAGGGCTCGCTATGGCCACCCTCGATATGATCAAACTGGCCGGCGGCGAACCAGCCAACTTCCTCGATATCGGCGGTGGGGCAAGTCCTGAACGAGTCCAGAAGTCATTCAAGGCCGTTCTCAAGGACGACAACGTCAAGGCTCTGCTCGTCAATGTCTTCGCCGGCATCAACCGCTGCGACTGGGTGGCCAAGGGTGTTGTTGAGGCGATCACAGATCTTGACATCAAGCAGCCCGTGATCGTTCGCCTTGCCGGAACCAACGTCGAGGAAGGCCGGAAGATCCTGAAGGAAAGCGGAGTCAACATCATCACCGCGGAGACGCTGGGTGAAGCCGCAAAAAAAGCCGTCGCTGCCGCAAGAGATGTCAACGCACAAGCGGCTTGAAAGCCCAAACTTTGGAGGAAACAAGAACATGGCGATCTTCATCAACGAGAACACGCCCATTCTCATCCAGGGCTTTACAGGACGGATCGGAACGTTCCACGCACAGGAAATGATCGACTACGGATCGAACGTTATCGGTGGGGTCACGCCGGGCAAGGGAGGCACGACCCACCTTGGTCGGCCAGTCTTCAACACTGTCAAAGGCGCTGTCGAAGAGACAGGTGCTGAAGCCTCTATCGTGTTTGTACCGCCACCCTTTGCCGCCGACGCCGTCATGGAAGCCGCCGATTCGGGGATCAAGTACTGCAGCTGCATCACCGACGGAATACCCGCCCAGGACATGATCCGCGTGAAGCGCTACATGCGCCGCTACAAAAAAGAAAACCGGATGCGGCTCACAGGTCCGAACTGCGCAGGCACCATCTCTCCAGGGCGGGCGATGCTGGGCATCATGCCAGGCCACATCTACCAGCCGGGCCGCGTCGGCATCATTAGCCGCTCGGGTACGTTGGGCTATGAGGCAGCCGCACAGTTGAAGATGTTGGGCCTTGGCGTTTCAACGAGTGTCGGCATCGGTGGAGACCCGATCAACGGATCATCTTTCAAGGACATTCTTGAAGAGTTCGAAAAGGATCCCGAAACCGATGCAGTCCTGATGGTCGGCGAAATCGGTGGACCGCAGGAAGCCGAAGGTGCGGAATTCGCACGCGACCACATGGCAAAACCCGTCGTCGCCTACATTGCTGGGTTGTCCGCGCCGAAAGGACGAACGATGGGGCACGCTGGTGCCATTGTCACCGCCTTTGGGGAATCCGCCCAGGAGAAAGTCGAGATCCTGAAAGAGGCAGGTGTAACCATCGCACCCACACCCGCTGAAATGGGCGAGACAGTTGCAGGCGTTATCTCTCAACTGCAAAAAGTCGCCTGAGCCAGGCAACCCGTCCAACACATTGGGCCGGTAGTTGCCCTGGTCTCGGTTGGACAGATTGGTGGCTGAAACGACATTGGCTGTTCGGTTGGTTTGAGCCCGGCATGCAATGCGCTGGGTGCGTGTGTCCGCGCACAGCAAGAGGGCCGTGCACTGCGCCCGTCAGCGCATAATCTTAAGGGGCTGAAATGCAAGACAAAGTCGCAGGAACAACATCCAAGCTTGATGAGGTTGAACTTCGCGAGGAATTGCGGTCGCTCCGAACGCTCATCCCCGATAGCCCGTGGCTAAATCCCATCCAGGCGATTGCTTTCGACCTGTCGCGTAGGCTCGAAGCCGACGACATCACGATCAAAGATCTTCGTGAAATAAGTACCCGCCTTCTGGATCACGGCTGCACCGTCAGAGCCAGTCGCCTCAAAGATCGGATTGGATTTGAAACGGTTGAGCAATCCCATAAAGAGTTCGCCGAATTCGTGCGTGGGACCGCTGCCCAGTGTCAAACGCTTGAAGAATTCGCAATGCATTGGGGCCGTGCGCGTACAGGCGCGGTTCTGACGGCGCACCCGACATTCGGGGTGTCAAAAGAGCTGTCTCGGCGCATGGTCGAATTGGCGACTGGTCCCGAAGGCGACATGTCTGAACCGATCTCGATCCCACACCGCCCCAATGAGCCGATCGACCTGACCTATGAACATGAGCGCGCCCAGGGAACGCTGGCGAACCTGCGCGATGCCTGTCAGGACTTACACGAAACGTTCATGCGCGTTGCCATCGAGATATACGGCGAGGAAGCACTAAAGCTCGACCCCAAGCTGGTGACGATCGCCAGTTGGGTTGGCTACGATCTCGACGGGCGTACGGACATCACCTGGACGCGTTCGCTTGAACTGAGACTACAGGAAAAACGAACTGCGCTCGAAGATATCCGCACCCGTTTTCTCGCAATCGACAAGGAAATTGACCACAGCCAGTCCGGTCTCCAACGCCTGTCACGGCAAACCATTGGCAAGTTGGACCTCGCAATTGCATCGGTAACCGAACAGCTCAATGCCCTGGCCGAAGTGATCGCCAATGGTGGCAAAGGGTTATCCAAAGCAGCCAATGTGATCACGCGCAGTGACGGCTACAACATCACGTCCACGAAGCCGGTTACCAACTTGATCGATGAGATGATCGAGGCCCTTCCTGGGCACGAAAGCCAGGTCAAGTTCGCAGCACTCAAGCATTTGATCCAAACCGCCGGCCTGGGCACAGCACACATTCACCTGCGCATCAATGCAGCCCAGCTCTCGAACGCATTGCGTGCCTTCGTGCACGAACCGTGGGCGACCAACCTCTCGGAACGGCAGTCCCTCGCGAGGCTGTCTGAGATGATCGAGCAAGTCAGTCCGGAAAGCGTCAACTTTGGAACGCTGGACTTGGAAACGGCAACCGCTATTCGCCAACTGGCGCTGGTAGCCCAGATCAAGAAGTACGTCGATTCAGAGACGCCCATTCGGTTCTTGATCGCAGAATCAGAATCGCCTGCCACAATTTTGATCGCGGTTTTCTTCGCAAAACTTTTCGGTGTTGACGACATTGTCGACATCTCGCCGCTCTTTGAAACCCCAACCGGCCTTGAGCGTGGTGCGCGTATCATGGAGCAGTTGCTCCAGGAACCTGCGTACCAAGACTACGTGCGCGGCCGCGGGCGATTGTCGATCCAGACCGGTTTCTCCGATGCGGGCCGCTTTGTAGGCCAGATTTCCGCGACGCTTGCGATTGAACGCATGCACAGGACACTCGCCCAGCACATCGCGGACACCAACTTGGAGAATGTCGAAACCCTGATCTTCTCAACGCATGGTGAATCCATGGGACGAGGCGCACACCCCGGAACGCTCCACGACCGATTGCAATACGTGCTGTCGCCGCGCGTGCGCCGATCATTTTCCACCCGCGACTTGGCCCTCAAGCACGAAACCAGTTTCCAAGGCGGCGACGGTTTCATGTTCTTTGGCAATCGCGAGCTCACCGTTGCAGCACTCTCAGCCATCATCCAAGACGGTAAGACCCCCGAGGATGACCACGACCCGTTCTACGACGATGACAACCTTACGTTGGATTTCTATCTGCGGCTCAGAAGCTATCAGCAGGACCTCTTCGCGCATCCGGGCTACCGGGCGTTGCTCGGTGCGTACGGTGCAAACCTCTTGTTCAAAACAGGTAGCCGCGCAGTAAAACGCCAAAGCGATACCGCAACAGCAGTTGACCGTGGCGACCCCTCCCGTATGCGCGCCATTCCCAACAACGCAATCCTCCAGCAATTCGGATACATCGCCAACGTCGTAGCGGGCATCGGCGCAGCCGCAGGGTACGAGCGTGACAAGATCGTCAGCTTGGGTAAGTCGTCACCAAGGCTGCGGCTCCTGCTCGAGATGGTTGCACGCGGCAAGCAGGTTTCCAGCTTGAACGCCATGGGCGCAAATGCTGCGGTATTCGATGCAGGATTCTGGGCCTCCCGCGCATCGTGGGGCAGAGAACCTGAACTGGAAACGGCATTCCGGACGCTGTCGACAACGCTTTTGGCAGATACCCGTGCAAGCGACATCAACGGCTTGATGCACCACGTCCGCCTCGACGCGAT
>JBCBRD010000023.1:0-22391 GCA_039819885.1 Pseudomonadota bacterium | reverse complement strand
GTTCCGCCTCCGCGCGGCAACACCGGAATGTTCTGCTCGCGCGCGATCGCAAGTGTGGCTTCAACATCTGCAAACGTTTTCGGAATGACAACGGCCAACGGCATCATCTGATAGATTGATGCATCTGTTGCGTAGCGACCGCGGCTGAACGCATCAAACAGGCAGTCACCTTCAACATTCTTTTCGAGACGCTGCTGGACAGCATCATCCAAGACGTTTTCAGCAATCATCGTTGACATCCTGCGCTAAATTGTATTCATAATACATAAAGAGGTTTTGAGAGTGTTTGCAAGCAGGCGCGGCAAAGAGGTCTAAAAAGGTCTGCCAAGGTGCGCTTAAATCTTTGATGTCGGTTCTTCACGGACTGACCTGTTTGTTCCAGTTGCCAGGGTATCGGATCCCCGGCCAAGACACGAGGGCGTCACGATGTACTTATCAGGACGGCATTTTCTCCAAATTCCTGGTCCAACCAACGTTCCAGATCGCGTTCTTCGCGCGATGGACTTTCCCACCATGGATCACCGTGGTCCGGCGTTTGCCGAAATGAGCCGAAAGGCTTTGGACGGCATCAAGGGTGTTTTCAAGACAGAGCAGCCGGTTGTGATCTTCCCAGCTTCTGGCACGGGTGCGTGGGAGGCGGCGCTGGTGAACACGCTTTCACCTGGCGACCAAGTCTTGATGTTTGAGAGCGGGCACTTTGCGTCGCTCTGGAAAACGATGGCGGACCGATTGGGTCTTCAAACAGAATTCCTCAAGGGTGATTGGCGTAGTGCTGCTGATCCTCAAATGATTGAGGACAGGTTGCGCGCAGATGCAGACCATCAGATCAAAGCTGTCTGTGTTGTCCATAACGAAACATCGACTGGGTGTACGGCTCGAATTGACGAGGTTCGCAAGGCTATCGATGCGGCTGGGCACCCTGCACTGTTGATGGTTGATACGATTTCGTCGCTTGGTTCGATCGATTATCGGCATGACGAATGGGGTGTCGACGTCACTGTTGGTGGTTCGCAAAAAGGATTGCTTCTCCCTCCGGGCTTGTCGTTCAACGCCGTTAGCCTGAAGGCGCGTGAAGCCTCCAAAACAGCGACGTTGCCTCGCGCCTATTGGCTCTGGGAAGACATGATCGAAGCGAACGAGAAGGCGATCTTCCCATACACGCCGGCAACCAATCTGCTCTACGGGCTGGTTGAAGCCATCAACATGTTGAACGAAGAAGGCCTTGAGAACGTCTTTACGCGTCACGCGCAGCATGCCGCAGCAACGCGGGCCGCAGTCGAAGCTTGGGGACTGGAAGTATTGTGCCAGGAGCCGCGGCACTATTCTGGTTCTCTCACGGCGGTAATAATGCCGGAAGGGGTTAGCGCCGATGGTTTTCGTAAAACGGTTCTTGAAAACTACAATATGTCACTTGGAAACGGACTAGCGCGTTTGTCTGACAAAGTGTTTCGGATCGGGCATCTAGGTGATTTTAATCACCTTATGTTGCTCGGCACCTTGTCCGGTGTTGAAATGGGACTTAGGAAGTACGGCGTGCCACACCGAGCAGGTGGCGTGTTGGCGGCTATGGATGTGCTCACGGATGCAAAAGTGTCCACAGCCGTCGCCGCAGAATAAAAAGCCACAAAGGCTTGCTCAACACTGTTCATGGAAAGCCAAATGTGGTTTTCCATCTTCACGTGACTAGACATCTCATCGGGAGGAAATCGATGAAACGGACTATGCTACTCGCCTCGGCCGCGGCCCTGGCTGTCGTCACTACACCTGTGCTTGCTGATAAGTTGACGCTCAAATTTGGGCATGTTGGCAAGCCCGGTTCGCTGTTCGAAACCAGCGCAAACGAGTTTGCACGTTGTTCGAACGCAGCTCTTGGTGACAAAGCCGAAGTGGTCACTTTCGGTTCGTCCCAACTCGGCAAGGACAAAGAGCTTCTGCAGAAGCTGAAGCTTGGCCAGATTACATTTTCGTTGCCATCGTCGGTAATGTCGTCGGTTGCTGATGAGTTTGGTGTTTTTGAAATGCCCTACATCATCAAAGACCGTGAGCATATGCGCCGCGTTCAGGGTGCGTTGATGGATAAGGTTCTTCAGCCAGCGGTGAACGCCAAGGGCTATGAAATCATCGGCCTGATGGAAAACGGTTTCCGTCACATCACCAACAATGTGCGTCCGGTGAACAAACCTGAAGACCTGGCTGGTGTGAAGCTCCGCACGCCAAAGGGTGCTTGGCGTGTGAAGATGTTCAAACTCTATGGTGCAAACCCGACTCCAATGGCGTTTTCGGAAGTCTTCACGGCGATCAAGACGAGTGTGATTGACGGCCAGGAAAACCCCTACGCACAAATCTGGTCAGCGAAGTTCCAAGAAGTTCAAAAGTATCTGTCCATCACTGGGCACGTTTACACGCCGGCCTATGTTCTGACGTCCAAGAAAAACTTCGCAAAGTTGCCAGAAGACGTTCAAGCCGCGCTTCGCAAGTGTGGTGAGGAGAGCCAGGACTTCGTCTACAAAGAAGCAGCCCGGCTTGAAACCGAACTGCTCCAGAACCTGAAAGATGGTGGCATCACGGTCAACGAGGCTAACAAGGATGCCTTCATTGCAGCTTCCAAGCCGATCTACGATGAGTTCGCTTCGACAGTGAAGGGCGGACAAGATCTCATCGATACCGTTCAGTCCTTGGCCAAGTAAGCCGCCGACGACTGACGTTGAGATTATGATCGCATAACGGGCCGGGATGACATCTCTTTCCCGGCCTGACCATCTCAGCACTCATCTGTCTGGAATAGATATGCTCGCGTTGTTTCGGAACGTTTTGGAGCAGGTTCTTGAGTGGGTGCTTATCCTGCTCATGGTTCTGCTAACAACGATTGTCATTGTTGCAGTGTTGTTTCGTATGGCCGGAGACTCGTTGTCTTGGTACGACGAAGTCGCAGCTGTTTGCCTGTCTTGGATTACCTACTACGGAGCGGCATTAGCTGCGCTCAAACGACGGCATATCGGGTTCGATAGCGTGCTGCTTTCTTTGCCAGTGCAGACCCGCATGATCGCGGTGATTTTCGCCGAGATTGTCGTCCTTGGCTTTTTTGTGCTCATGGCATGGGCTGGATTGCGCGTGCTGGACGTGCTCGAGGGAGACTACCTTGTCTCGCTCACCTGGGTACCTGTGCAAGTTACGCAATCTGTGATCCCAATAGGTGCTGTTTTATTCATCATCTGCGAGCTTCTCAGCTTTCCAGAATATTACCGTATGACGAAGAACGGCAAATCTCTGGAACATGCGGAGATTGAAGAAGAAGTCGAAACCGAAATGCAAAAAGCGCAAGCTGCTCAGAAAACGGGGGGCCGCTAAGCCATGTTGATGTTGTTGTGCTTTGTTGTTCTTCTCGTTCTCATCTGTATCAACGTTCCGATCGCGATCGGGTTGGCTGTTGCGGCCATTGTGGGTTTGCTCGCCACTGAAGGTACAGACAGCCTCGTCACCGTTGCTCTCGACATGTACGACGGATCGACAAAGTTTTCGCTGATCGCAATTCCAATGTTCGTTCTTGCTGGTGCTTTGATGAACGCTGGTGGGATTACGGACCGACTGATCAACTTCGTGTCGGCTCTGATCGGGTTTGTTCGCGGCGGCCTTGCGATGGTGAACATTGGCGTATCGCTGTTCTTCGCGGAGATTTCCGGTTCGGCTGTCGCTGATGTTGCAGCGCTTGGTTCTATTCTTATCCCCCAGATGAAAAAGCGCGGTTATTCCGCTCCGTTTGCAGCGGCTGTGACGTCTTCGTCGGCGTCATTGGCTATCATCATCCCACCATCTATCCCGATGATTGTTTACGCGACGTCTGCCAACACATCCGTCGAACAATTGTTCGTCGCCGGTGTTGTTCCAGGGTTGCTTGGTGCGTTTGGTTTGATGCTTGTCGCCTATATTTTTGCTGTGCGATACAACTTGCCGGTTGAAGAGGCTTTCAATGTGCCTCGTGTCACCGAAACGTTCATTGATGCTCTTCCAGCGTTTGCTTTACCGGTCATCATCCTGGGTGGGATTTTTGGGGGCTTTGTCACGGCCACCGAGGCGGCCGGACTTGCGGTAATCGCAGCGCTCGTTGTTGGCTCGTGGTACGGCGAGTTTAATCTTCGACATCTGAAGCGCGCTATGCTCGACGGCGGAATGCAGACGGCCGTCGTCATGCTTTTGGTTGCCGCCAGTGTCTTAATGGGCGGCTTCCTGACACGGGCGCAAGTCCCACAGCAAATCGCGACAAGCATTCTCGATTACACAACCAACCAAGTTGTCATTCTGGCAATCCTGAATGTCTTCTTCCTCATTATCGGGTTCTTCCTGCATTCGGTGGCTGCGATCATTCTCGTGATCCCCATTGTATTGCCACTGATTGAGGCGGCGAACATCGATCCGGTGCACTTTGGTTTGGTGGTGACGTTGAACCTTGCAATCGGCCAACAGACCCCGCCCGTTGCAAGTGTCTTGATCACCTCGTGTGCCGTGGCTCGTGCGAATATTTGGGAAGTCTCGAAGGTCAATATCTGGTTTGTCCTGGTGTTGTTCATCGTCTTGATGATGTGCACTTATATTCCGGCGATCCCGATGTTCCTTGTTGAGTACTTCTACCGCTAAACAACGGCAGGTCACGACATGACAGGACCTCTCAAAGGCTGTTGCGTTATTGAGTTGGCGCACATCATGGCCGGCCCTGTTGCCGGTCTAATGCTTGCTGACATGGGTGCTGACGTCATCAAGGTTGAAAAGCTCACCGGCGATGACAGCCGTCGGTTTGTTCCGCCGGAGATCGAAGGCGAAAGCGCTGCTTTCATGATGATGAACCGCAACAAGCGGGGCATCGCTCTCGATCTGAAGACCGACGCTGGCAAAGATGCGCTGCGTCGTCTTGCGAAGGATGCAGACATCCTGATTGAGAATTATCGTATGGGCACGATGGAGAAGCTCGGCCTTGGGTACGACGCTTTGCGTGAAATGAACCCTGGTCTGATTTATTGCGAGGTCTCGGGCTTCGGGCGCACCGGGCCCTACGCTAATCGTGGTGGGTTCGATTTGATTGCTCAAGGAATGTCTGGGTTGATGTCCATTACGGGAGAGGGGCCGGGTCGGCCACCCGTTAAAGTTGGTGCACCCGTTTCTGACATTACTGCTGGGATTATCGCTGCAATGGGGTGTTCGGCGGCCTACGCCCACAAGTTGAAAACAGGCGAAGGCCAAAAGGTGGACACGTCATTATTCGAAGCTGCGATTACGCATACCTACTGGCAGTCAGCCATTGCGTTTGCGACGGGTGACGCTCCCCAGGCTATGGGCTCGGCTCATCCCTTGAATGCACCGTATCAAGCGTTCGAGACGGTCGATGGGTGGATTAACGTGGGTGCGGCGAACCAGGCCAATTGGGAGCGGATGCTGAAGTTAATCGGTGTTGAGCATCTCAATGAAGACCCACGCTTTAGCTCCAACGCCGGTCGCATTCAAAACCGCGTTGTTCTTGCCGACGTACTTGCCGATGATTTCAAGAAGAAGACCACTGCTGATTGGTTGGCCGCGTTCGAAGCGGTTGGAGTTCCTGCTGGGCCCGTGTTGTCGGTGACGGAAATGCATCGTGACCCGCAGACACTTGCCCGAGACATGATTGTTGAGACGACGCATCCGGTTGTTGGCGATGTGAAAACCATTGGCTTGCCGGTCAAGTTTTCCAAAACACCAGGTGGCGTGACGCGCGCTGCGCCGGTGATGGGGCAGCACACGCGCGAAGTGTTAGCCGAAGTTGGGTACTCGCCCACGCAAATCGACGCGATGATCACATCCGGGGAAGCGATTGCCGCCGAGTGTTAGGCGGTGTCAGACGAGCGATATTGTCGGCGTGGCGGCTGATCTTTGGAAATTTCCAGCATCCGTATCAGTCGCTCGTGCGTTGTGAACTGGTCAGGATTGTCTGACATGGTGATAGCCATGCAGCCCACTTAGTGCTGCTGCTGTCTATTTTTGTCTTGGGATGAATTGTCATGGCGCCTGAAACAATCAGCGAAGTGATCGAGCTTGCTTGGGCGGATGACGTAACATTCGATGCTATCAAGGTGGAAACCGGCCTGAGTGAGCCTCAGGTGATTGAAGTCATGCGGCGCCATTTGAAACCGTCGAGTTTTCGGATGTGGCGTCGTCGGGTGAGCGGCCGACAGACAAAGCACGCTGCGCGCTCACCAGTGGCCTAGGCGGGTCCCCCGCCAGAATTCTCGAAAAAACAATCTCAAGGTTTGCTGTCTTATGACCACCAGCACTTTCTACGCCGTCGCCATTTTCGTTGGGGTCGTGGCTGGAACCTATCTTCCACTCAATGGGAGGTTGGGGACACAACTGGGATCGCCGTTGTTGGCAACCACGGTCTTCTTTTTGGTTGGCGCGCTCGCTGCCACTGTGGCTTGGACATTGCTCGGTAAGGGCGACACCGTCCAATTGCTGAAGACTGCGAACCCGGCGCTGTTCGGGCTTGGTGTCGTAAGTTTTGGGATCATCCTCAGTGCAACGTTTCTCATTCCACGGATGGGGCCCGGTGCGTACTTCGTCTGCATCGTTGCTGGGCAAGTCGTGGTGGGACTGCTGCTGTCACACTTCGGTCTGTTCGCGCCGGAGAAGTTGCCTTTAACACCCTTAAAAGTTTTGGGTGCCGTTGCGGTCATAGGTGGGGTTGTCTTGATCCACTACGCAGAAAGAACTGAACGCGCTCACTCTCGCACAGCGTCCTCGTCCCAATTCGGAGCTGGTGATGTGGATCTTGTAGGGCGTGATGCTCACGATCGCATTCGGTAGCGGCTCAGATGCTGGCGGTTTGAAATGCGTCCGTTGCGCCCGTAATGAGAGCCGACGTGTAAAATTCTCGAACGCGTGCGATTGGTTTTCCACCTTGGATATAGACCGTTGCATGGTGGATGAGAACCGCTGCTCCATTCCTGGTTTGGGTCAGGTCTTGGGCGTCGGGTGTTGAGCACGAGAAAGTGGTCTCGCGCCAAGGTGAAAGCGGTGCGATGAGGCAGCCAAATGGCACGCAGGTTCGCTGTAACGCATTTCGGATTTGGGTTGGCAGTAATGAAGGTCGATAGGAGAGTTCGGCATAGCTTAAGACTGCGTTGCCGCGCTTCAGTCGAACAGTCCGATGCGAACATCTGTTCATCATTTGACTGGGTTTAAGGGCATCACGGTTGGAGTGACTGATTTCTGCAACGATTGGTCCCTTCCCGATATCGTGGGCGAGACACCATGCCAAAAGCGCTGCCGTTGCTGTTGGGTGGTTTTGAATGTGAGCATCTAAAGCGTCAACAAGATCGACGTTGTCGTTGCTTGCGCGCGTCCTGCCGTCGATCATCTGGCCGAGACTGCCGCCGAATTCGATGCTTCGAAACATGCGCGAACCTCTCCTGTTAAGAGGGAGTTTACGCGCAATCGCGGCACTAGGAAGCGATACAGATCGTCACGCCGCGACACTGCTGTGCCTGTGGACCGTCGTGTCTGTTCGCAAACTCAGTCGACGGATAGTGTTGAGGTCAGGCGAATAGGTCTTGGTGGGTCTCGCGAAGCGCTTTTTTGGTTACCTTGCCCATAGAATTTCTGGGCAGTTCGTCAACGATCAAGACGATCTTTGGAACCTTGAATTTGGCGAGCTTTTGGGCCGCGGCGGACTGAATGGCGTCTGCCTGTAGGTTTGCGCCATTGCGCGGGACCACGAGGGCTGTGACCCCTTCTCCGAAGTCTGGGTGAGGGATGCCAATGACGGCGCTTTCTGCGACACCATCGAGGGCGTCTAGAACACTTTCGACTTCTGCAGGGTAGACGTTGAAGCCACCAGATATGATCAAGTCTTTGTCGCGCCCGACAATTGAGAGGTAGCCGTCTTCATCATAGCGGCCAAGGTCGCCTGAGATGAAGAACCCATCGTCGCGGAATTCAGCTTTGGTTTTCTCCGGCATGCGCCAGTAGCCTTGGAAGACATTTGGTCCCCGCAGCTCGATAGCGCCCGTTTCACCTGTTGGAAGTGGGGTTCCTGTTTCTGGATCAGCGACACGAACCTCGATACCTGGCAACGGCTTGCCAACTGTGCCGGCGCGGCGTTCGCCGTCATAAGGGTTTGAGGTGTTCATGTTCGTTTCGGTCATGCCGTACCGTTCTATGATGGCATGGCCTGTCCGTGCCTCGAAGTCCTTATGCGTCTGTGCCGACAAGGGTGCGGAACCAGAAACGAAGAGCCGCATCGCCTTAACGCGCTCTTTGTCGAACGTTGGTTCGTTCAACAGGCGCGTGTAGAAAGTTGGCACACCCATCATTGTTGTTGCCTGGGGGAGTGCGCTCAGGACTGCTTGGGCGTTGAACGTGGGGTGGAAGATCATCGACCCGCCAGCTACGAAAAGCGTGTGCGTTGCGACGAACAGTCCGTGCGTGTGGAACACCGGTAGGGCGTGGAGGAGAATATCAGATGATGTGAAGCGCCAGGCCTCCTTGAGGGCCAATGCATTTGAAAGTAGGTTGGTGCCCGAGATCATCGCGCCTTTTGAGCGTCCTGTTGTCCCTGATGTGTAGAGGATGCCGGCAAGATCGTCGCCGGTACGAAAGACAGCCTCGAAGTTGGTTGAGCTTGCATCGGCAGCGTCTGTTATCGTTCCCGTACCGTCGGCAGCGAGGACAAATGTTTTGGCCACTCCCGATTGCTCGGCGATCTTCTCCAGGCCGGTGACCCGTGACGGCTGACAGATGAGTACGGTTGGTTCGGCGTCGCCAAGGAAGTAGGCAACCTCGCTGTCTGTATAGGCTGTGTTCAGGGGCAAGAACACGCCCCCAGCCTTGAGACATCCAAAATACAGGCAGAGGCCCTCGGCAGACTTGTCAATCTGAGCTGCGACCCTGTCACCTGCCTTCACGCCAGCGGCTTGAAGGGCGCTTGCAAATTGGTTAGCGCGCTCACTGAGTGCGTTATACGTCATTGTCGTTCCATCAGGCAGGTGAAGGAACGGCGCAGACGTGTCGGGCACCTGTTCCCACAGGGAGACGAACAGGTTTTCGTTGGTCGGAGAGGTCATCGAACTTCTCCCATCAGTGTGTTGGGCAGCCACGTCGCGATTTCGGGAAAGATGCACAGGAGGATGATGGCAACCACCATGCATGCGACGAACGGCAACGAGCCTTTCAAGATCGTCGTGAGTGGAATGTCCGGCGCTATCCCCCTAATCACATAGAGATTGAGGCCCACTGGCGGCGATATCAATCCGATCTCCATGTTGATGGTCAAGATGACTGCAAACCAATAGGGATCAAAGCCTGCGGTGGTGATAATCGGCAATAGGATTGGGGCTGTCATCAAGATCACAGCAACAGGTGGGAGGAAGAAGCCTGCGATCAGTAGAAAGACATTGATGATCCCCATGAGAACCCAACGGTTCACATCGAGGGTGCCGATCCAGCCTGCAATTGACTGCGTGATTTGCAGTGAGGACATCATGTAGGCAAAGACGCCGGCAGCCCCAATGATGAACATGATCATCACGGATTCACGTGTAGAGTCGCGCAGGACGACCCAGAGCGATTTGGGTGACCACATCTTATACAAAATGACGGCAAGCAGGATGCAGAGCAGCGCACCAACGGCAGCGGTTTCTGATGGTGTGGCGATACCGCCGTACATCGCGTAGAGCACGCCGACGATAATCACCAGGAATGGAAGAACGCGCGGTAGGATCTCCAGGCGTTGTTTCCAGGTGTAGTGGCGCGTTGCGAGGACTTCGGCTGTTCCGTGGCGCCAGGTGTCGAACAATGACCAAGCCATGAAGAGCCCGACAAGCAACAATCCCGGCATGACGCCAGCTAGGAATAGGCGTCCGATGGATGTCTCGGTAGCGATGCCGTAGACGATCATGGTCACGGAAGGTGGGATGAGAATTCCCAGTGTTCCACCGGCTGCGATGGAGCCTGCCGCGACGCCATCTGGATAGCCACGGTTGCGCATCTCGGGGATGCCCATCTTACCGATCGCAGCGCAGGTGGCCGGTGATGATCCCGATAGTGCTGAAAAGACAGCGCACGCGCCTAGATTTGAAATGACCAGTCCGCCTGGGACGCGAGTGAGCCAGCGTTCAAGGGCTTCATAGAGGTCAGCACCTGCCCGCGTCGATGAGATGGCTGCCCCCATAATGATGAACATCGGGATCGACAGCAGTGCGAAGTTGTCGAGTTTTCCGAAGAAGATTTCAGGCAAAAGCTCCAACGAACGCATGCCGTCGAAAATGAGCAGGAACCCTGCGGAGACAATCAGGAGGCCTGTTGCAACGGACACACCGGAAAACAGCACTGCGATTGTGACAAGGGCAACGAGCAAGCCTAGGACGAGCGGATCCATTAGCGTCCCTCCTCGTCGAGCTGGAATGGTTTTTCATACCCCATCAACATACCGATGAGATCGGCGATGAGCTGAAGAAGGTAGAGACCGAAACCGATGGGGACGGCGAGATAGGGGATCCAAAGTTTGACGCCCCAGACCGTATCGGATCGCCAGCCGCGGCTCCATGCCTCGTGCCACATCCCGTAACCGTAGAAGAGCATGATACCGATCACGACAATGGCGGCTGAAAGCGTGACCACGGCCAGTGCCTTTCGCAAGCCCATCGGTAACAACATTGGCAGCAGGTCAACATTCACGTGGCCGCGCAATTGCTGGACATAGGGTAAGCCCAACATAGTCGCGCCGATCATGAGATAGACCACCATTTCCGTTTGCCAGATGGTGGATTGGTTGAGGACGAAACGGACGAATATCATCTGGCATGTGATGGCAACTGCGAGGACAATCATAAATGCGGACGTGATGCCGCTGATTGTCGATAATAGCCCGATGAATTTTAGGACGGGGTTGCCGCCATGTTGCGCGATGCGAATAGAGAGTGGCTGAGCCAACGTTACGTCTCCGTTCCAATCCCGATTGGGAACGCGCTATTCGTTAGACTTGGAAGCACGTGGTGGGAAATCTGAAGAAGCCTAGGCTTTGACCGGATTTGCAACTGGGTCGTGTCCGGTCAAAGTTAGCGCCGTGGGAAAGGGCAATTCTTGCAAGCATTGATTGAAAGAGGTTGAAGGCGGACATGAGAATTATGCCCGCCTAAACCAAAATCATTCGACGGCCAGAGCCATATCGAGGAGCTTTTGGCCATCGGGTGTATCTTCGACGAACTTTTTATAGGACGTCGTTTTTGCAATTTCGCGCCAGGCAGCAAACTCTTCTGGGGTCATATTTTTGATTTCAACGCCGTTCTTTTTATAGACCTCGACGGCATTGGCGTCCTGCTTCTTTGCTTCAGCTAAATAGAATGCTTCGGCTTTCGCAGCACCGGCTTTCAATGCCGCCTGCTGTTCTTTTGTCAGGCCATCGAATGTCGCTTTATTCATCAGCAAGGGCTGATACATGAACCACAAAGCAACGTCGCCAGCAGGCGTGAAGCACTTCACTTGCTCATAGATCCGATATGACACGAAGCTTGATGAGGACGTATTGGCCGCCTGTAAGACACCGGTCTGCATGGCTGTGTAAATTTCAGATGAGGCCATGGAGGCAATCGATGCTCCAGCACCGGCAAGCATCAGTTCGAATGACTTACCTGCCGCACGTGTCTGGAGACCTTTCACATCGTCGGGTGAGGTGATGCATTTTTCTTTGCCGACAAAACCACCAGCCAGATAACCATGTACCAGGACCATGACATCATCTTCGGCCATTTGGCCCTCGAGCGCTGCCATGAAGTCGGAGTTGTTTAGGCGCGCGGCGTGATCGTGGTTTTTGACCAAACCGGGCATCAGCGTGAGGTTGTAAGCAGGGCGCTGACCGGCCGCATAGGCAAGTGGCAGGACGGTCATATCCAACTGACCGCGCGAGAGTGGCTTGTATTGTTCACGAGGCTTGAAAAGTGATTTTGAGGGGAAGATTTTAATGTCGAGGTCGACCTTTGCAGCTGCAACTTCATCAGCCACGATCTGTGCAACTTTGTGTCGGACGTCTTTGGTCGACCATTGGTGAGACAACCGCAGTTCAGCTGCGGATACCGTGAGCGTGGAGAAGCCGACGGCCATCATCGCGACCGCGCTGGTGAACGTGAGCCTAGTTGAGGCTTGATGCATGGAGGACTCCCTGAGGTTTGTTATCTGTTACGCTTTAAGGTAGCGTATCCCCTACGACTAACGTACTGTTGTATACATAACAAGGGGCAATTGCATGCGTAGCAGCAGGAAGAATTATGAGGGTTTTTAGGTTGCCAATATGGCGGTGTGTTCTGCGCCCTATATGCTCCGCCGACGTCTTGCCCGGATCGTGAACCCATAAATCCCTTGGACGGAAATGATGAATATGCGGACGAATACAGCGATCGATATCCGCAAGGCTCTTGAAGATGAGATTGCCAGTGGCATTCAACCTCCGGGGACCAGACTGGAGGAAATCTCTCTTGCTCAGCGGTTTGGCGTGTCACGGACACCTATCCGAGAAGCTCTGAGACTGCTGGACTCTTCGGGTTTGGTGGAAGTGCGACCGCGCCGTGGTGCGATTGTTGCTGCACCCACGCTCGATCGTTTGGTCGACATGTTTGAAGTCATGGCGGAGATGGAAGCGTTTTGCGGTCGGCTGGCGGCTAAAAGGATGTCTGTCGACGAGCGCGCTGAGTTAAAGGCGCAGCATGAGACGTGTCGTTTGGCATCCGAAAGTGGTCAGACGGATGACTATTACGAGGCAAACGCGCGTTACCATGAAGTGATTTATGCTGGCGCGCATAACGCCTTCCTCATGGAAGAGGTTCAGCAATTGCGGCGTCGGTTGCGTGCTTACCGCAGACTACAATTGCGCGCTCGGGACAGGCTCACTGACAGCTTTGCTGAACATACCGCCATTACAGATGCGCTTTTGAATGGTGATGCTGACGTAGCGGGGCGATTGTTACATGCGCATGTTTCGATCCAAGGGGATCGCTTTGGAGAGTGGCTCAAAACCTTGAATGATGCGCGGATGATTTCAGAGCCTGCAGAGTGAGCACCGGAATAGTTTCTTGTAGTCTCAGATTGAGGACTGTCACGCGTCATTTGGATGGCAGTGGGCGGTCCATTGGTGCGGGCCTGTCTATTAGGGGCAATGAATGACAGCTGCGCAAGATGAGGCCGTAAGGGCCTCCGGCAAGCGCTTGGGACGTGCCGTGCAACCGCCGGGCCTGAGCACACTCTTTTTCGTCGAGCTGTGGGAACGTTTTTCCTATTACGGCATGCGGGCCTTGTTGATCCTGTTCATGGTGGCGCCGGTTGCCAATGGTGGTTTGGATTTCAAAGTCAGTGATGCTGCGGTCCTTTATGGCAACTACACGATGGCTGTGTATTTGCTCGCAATCCCTGGGGGCTACATCGCCGACCGGTTTCTTGGCGCAAAGACGGCGGTTGTCTGGGGTGGATTGATTATCGCGTGCGGACATTTCGCACTCGCTGTCCCGACGCTAGCGGGTTTTTACGTCGGGTTGACTTTGGTTGCCCTTGGAACCGCCCTGTTCAAACCGAATATTTCCGCGCTGGTCGGTGGCCTTTATGCGGCCGATGATCCACGGCGGGATGCAGGTTTTTCGATCTTTTATATGGGTATCAACATTGGTGCGTTCATCGCGCCGCTGGTGACCGGGTTCTTGGCGCAGAGCGCAACGTTTAAGTCTTGGCTTTCGGCGAACGGTTTTGATCCAACCCACAGTTGGCATTGGGGATTTGGTGCGGCCGGTGTTGGGATGACGATTGCAATTGTTTGGTTTGTTCTTCAGCAGGGGCGGTTACATGGCGTTGGTGATCGTGATTTGGTCGACCCTGGTGAATGGCTGAAGGGCGTTGGTGTCGTAGCAGCAAGTGGTGTTTTGTTGCTCGCGCTGCTGGCATCGGATCGACCGGAGTTTGCGTTTCTGCAGTATCTCCTGGTCGCCTTGCCGATTGCCGCCATCGCCTATTTTGGCACGCGGCAAGATTTAGAGCTTCAACGGATTGGCGCGATTTTTGTTTTCTTTTTGGCGGGTATGATCTTCTGGGCGGCTTTCGAACAGGCGGGGCTTTCCATTGCGATGGTTGCTGACACTCTGACGGATAACTCTGTTGCTGGGTTTGATGTGCCGTCGGCGTGGTATCAGTCGCTCAACCCGCTGTTTGTCATGTTGCTTGCACCAGTTTTTGCTGCCATCTGGCTGCGGCTTGGTTCGCGTCAGCCATCTACCCCGATCAAATTCTCCCTGGGGCTGGCGCTCCTGGCCAGTTCATTTTTGTTGATGGTGCCGGCGGCTTACCTGACGGCTACGGGCAAGCTCTCGCCGCTTTGGCTTGTCGGCTTGTTTGCGCTTCAAACCATGGGCGAACTTTGTCTGAGCCCCGTTGGGCTATCAGCCATGACAAAGCTGGCACCGCCTCGCATGGTTGGGTTGATGCTTGGTGTTTGGTTTTTGGGGGCGGCATTCGGCAACAAACTGGCCGGGATCCTCGGTTCGGGGTTCACGTCCGATGACCCTGGCCAGCTCGCGATGTTCTTTGCAGGGATTGCGGCCATGACGGGCGGAGCTGCTCTGGCGATGTTGCTTGCGTCGGGTTGGGTCAAGCATTTGATGAACGGGATCAGATGACTACGATGGACGCGGGCGATGCGTCTATGCCGAGAAGTCGCGCCGCCAGTTATGGCGGCGCGCTTGTGTCTCAATGCTAGCTCTGCTTTTGGAAGTGCAAGATGCCCCAGGCCAAGCAGCCTTTTTTTCCCGCAACGACCCAGTTTTCTAGGCCAGCCAACATCTTGTCGATGTAGCCCTCTGAAACCTTGCCGTTGAGGCTATCGCGTTGGTTGGCCAACTCATCTGCAACACGGCTGTAATGCGTGATGAGCTGTTCGGTCATGTCGACACGGTCAATCCGGGTCAGCCCTAGTTTGCTGCACGTCTCTTCGTAAAACCCGAAAGATCCCAATGTCTCCAGATGGATGCGGGCCAAAACAGGTTCGAGATCTTTGCGGCTGCAAGTGCCACTTTCCATTGGATCGGTGAAGACGAGGTGCCCGCCCGATTTCAAGACGCGCGCTGCTTCGCTGATGACTTGCTGTCTGCGACCAGAATGTAAAATAGCGTCTTGGGACCAGACAACATCAACGCTGGCATCTGCCAATGGAATGTCTTCGAAAGAGCCATCCACGACATCAACCTGGTGTTCGAGACCGGCTTCAGCGCACATCTGTCGGTTTCGTTCGTTTTCTTTTTCCGACAGGTTCAACGCCGTGACCTGGCAGCCAAACCGTTTGGCGATGTAGCGAGCTGCACCCCCGTAGCCTGAGCCAAGGTCAAGAACTCTTGAACCAGGGCTAAGGGCTGGCAATCGATCGGCCATGGTTTCAACGGTGCGCCGGCTTGCGACTGCGATGTCTTCGGTTGGGCTTTCGTAAAGCCCGATGTGGATGTCCTCGCCGCCCCAAATATGAAAGTAGAAGTTATCTGCGTCGTCACTGTTGTAGTAGTCTCGGGCCGTTTGCACGACGTCCGAATAGCTTTCGGCCATTCTTCAGCTCTCCTGGTCGCGATATTCTTTTTCGGCAACGTGGACGAAAAAGTCAGGTTCTTTCTCGCGGTAGGTTTCCTGAAAATCCCCGAACGTGGTGACGGCCTGGAAGCCAACTTCCTTCATCAGCCTTTGCACGTAAGGCTTGCGGAGGGGGAACATGTTCAAGTGGAACTGCGCGCCGTCGTTAAACTCGTAACAAAAGCGGGCCAGGCTATCATCGATGTGCTCTGGGTATGCGCGTACGTCTTTGCCGCAATAGTAGTAGTTGTGGGTTGGCTCAATCTTCTTGTCCAAAAGAGCATCGTAGTTGCGCTGATCCAGGATCAAGATGCCGTCATGTCGGAGGGTGGCATAGAATTCCGCCAATGCCTTGCGGCGATCAGTGTCTTTGTGCAGATGGGTGAAGGAGTTTCCAAGGCAGATGACTGCATCGTACAGGTCATGGACATGCCTGTTCAACCAACGCCAGTCGGAATGAATGGTTCTGAGCATTTGTCCGTGATTACGGGCGTTGTCGAAGGCTTTGGTCAGCATTTCTTCGCTGCCATCAACACTCGTGACCTCGAAGCCGGCTTTTTGCAGCATGACAGAGTGGAAACCCGTGCCCGTTGCAACGTCTAAGACCTTCTTAGCCCCATGCTCGCGGAGCTTTTCAATGAAGAAGCGTCCTTCGGCCTCGGCGCGGCGTTCCCAGTCTATCAGTGCATCCCACTTGTCGACGAATGACTCGACGTATTCCTTGCGATAGTGGTCGGTATTGCGCACCCGCAATGGGTCAACGCCGTACTCCTGCACGGTCTTCATAGCGTAGTGGCTCCTAATGTTTTTCTTCGCGTCAGTGTGAGTATGTCTTGAGTAATTCTATCTAAAGACTTGAATACTTGTGGCTGACTCTTCGTAATAAGATGCCTAAAGTTGAATTCAAGGATAGAACACGTTGTGTTTTTGCAGATTGGTTGTGACCGGTAAAACATATCAATGTTTCCGAATCTCCAAATGCAGAGCTGTGGTTTGTGTGCGTAGCTATAGCGTCTTCTGACGAAATCACAACCGGACCAGATGAATATTGCGCGAGGTGAGTTTGTGCAATGCGGTGATACCCCACCATCGGATGGTACACTGCGCGGGTTTTCGCGTGCACAAATGGGGTATCCAAACCGCTGGGATGAGTGGTCCAAGTCTGTTGAGTTGGTTGCGCAGATTGTTCCGTCAGTGGACAGTGAACGTCCTGAAATATGAAGATAAAAAACGGGTGACTTAGGCATATGCCGATGGAAGCGCGAGGATCACAGTGGCTGTTGGGTGGTCCCAAAAAGGCTGATGCTCGAGCAGTGATGATTTGCTTCGCGCATGGCGGTGGCAGCGCTCACGATTATTTTGCTCTGGTTGATGCTGCATCTACTGAACTTGATGTTCTTGTCGTGCAACTCCCTGGTCGCGGTCCGCGAATTCGCGAACACCCGCTGATAGATATGGACGCGTTGTTGGTTGATTTACTCCCGGTCCTCAAGCGCGCGATCGACCGGCCGTATATTCTGTTTGGACACAGTGTTGGGGCGTGTGTCGCGCTGGAGGTTGCTCGGCGCCTTGAGGCGGAGGTGTCTGAACCGCCGATTTCGGTTTGCTTATCCGCATTTGCACCACCTCATACCGGACCAGCGCATGATGCCTTGTCGACAATCGATTGGGCTGCGTTGTCGGATGACGCGTTCTTAAGGGAGCTCAGCGCGTTCGGAGCTGTCGACAATCGGGTTCTGCAAGACCGTGAATTGCGCGAGATTGTTTTGCGTCCAACTCGAGCGGATTTTCTTCTTGCGCAAAACCGTGTTGAGACCGCAGAAAAGCAACTTGGCTGCCACGTGTTTGCTTTTGGCGGGACCGACGATGCGAACGTTCTCGAAGGTCAGCTTGGTGCGTGGAAGGACGTGACTTCGCACACTTTCGAAGTCCAAACGTTTTCCGGCGGGCACTTCTACTACGAGGACGCAGCAGCCAACCTCCTGGCCACCATTTGGGGGCATGGTCAAAGTGTGCTGGCGAGCCGCCCACCTTCAATGGCTTTTGGGCCGCCTTCTCAGCTGCGGAGCGATGATCATCTTTATGCGCGGTTTCAGGAGGCTTGTCGGGTCAATCCGGACGGTCATGCGGTCACAGCGGATGGCACTGTCTCAACGTTTGCTGAAGTCTCAGAAAAGGTTCAGCGGCTCAGCTCTATTCTATCGCAACAGGGTATTACGTCCGCTGGTTTGACGGCGATCTGTTTGCCTGCGGGGTTGGACTGTGTCGTGGCAATGCTTGCGGTGTTGAGACTGGGAGGGGCTTTTTTTCAAGTTCCGGTCACACATCCAAACGGTCTCATTGGAGAACTCTGTGCGGAACTTGACCCTCAGGCAGTCATTACGTCGTCCGATCTTTCGGGGAAGTTTTCTTCGGTTGCGGGGGATGTAGAGCAACCGACGCCTGTTCTCGCTGTGGACACGCTCCGGGCGGATCAGAGCGCCGATACGCTCCGGATCCCACCAGCCCAAACGCAATGTCGTGATGTTGCGTTCGGTGTTTTGTCATCTGGAACCACGGGGCGACCTAAGGCGATTTTATGCACGCATCAGGCAGCTTTGTTGGCCTATGACTGGCGTGTGCGTGAATTACCGGCACTGGCTGATGAGAAAGAGGCGGTCAACGTCTTCTTCATTTGGGAAGTCCTGCGCCCACTGCTCGAAGGCAGGCATGTCCACATCATTGGCGATGAAACGATCAAAGATGTTTTGAGACTGCGTGAAGAACTGAAGTCATCTGCGATTACGCGCATCTTGCTGACGCCCTCGTTGTTTCAGCATTTACTGCATGCGTCTTCGCAAAATTATGCCGAGGGTTTGCTGGCAGAAGATCTGGCAGCTTTGCGAACTGTGATCTTGAACGGAGAAGTTGTTTCAGACGCGCTGTTGGACTGCGCGCGAGAGAGACTTCCCCACGTTGAGATCATTAACGACTATTCGATCTCCGAGTGTCACGACGTTGCGACGATGCCTCGAGGCGCGCAAGAGGTGTCTCAGCTTGAGCATTTGGGCCCGTCAGCACCTTCAGGTTGCGCTATGGATGGCGTGCGGATCTACGTCCTGGATCCACAATTGGAGCTGCAACCCTATGGCGTGCCCGGAGAGATCTACATCGCCGGGTCAACGCTAAGCCCTGGGTACGTTAACGCCCCCGCAGAAACGCGCGTTCGTTTTTTGGATGATCCGTTTCAGCCTGCTGGCGCGGTCATGTTTCGGACGGGGGATGTCGGGCGTCTCTTGCCGGGTGGCCAGCTTCAAGTGTTTGGCCGCTCGGACTTCATGATCAAACTGAGAGGGTTTTCGGTTGTGCCTTCCGCGGTGGAGCAAACCATTGTGGGCATACCGGGCGTGGACGACTGTGCTGTTATCACGGTGCTTGATGAAACCACTGGCCAACCTGATCATATCGTTGCTTGCGTTGTTCCAACGATTGTCGATATCGGCGAGCAGGGCTCAATCGATCTCGGGGTGCTTCGGACCGCTCTAAAGCAGCGCCTAGCGCCGGAGGCGGTACCGGCGCGGTTCGTGTCGATTGAGCAAATCCCCGTACATCCATCGACGGGTAAGCGTGATGAGCGTCAACTTCACGGGATAGTTGCTGAAACTGAACGCGCTGGCAACGGCGAGGATCTCGTTCCACTTGGCGCGGTCGACGCGCAAGTCGTGGAACAACTGAGGTCTGTCTGGAGTGATGTTCTGGGGCGGGCGCCGTCGTGTGAAGCGGAAAACTTCTTCGATGTTGGCGGGCATTCCTTGAAGGCTGGTGAACTGGCGCTGGCTTTGCAGCGGAGTTTGAAGCGCCAGATTGATGTTGCTGATATCTACGCACATCCAACGTTTGCTGAGTTGTCGACGTTGCTAGACGGGGCTGAGGTGAGGCCGCCTGTGACCGGTGTATCCCGATCACGGCGACAGAAATCGGATGAGCTGGGTTCTCGCGACATCGCAGTTGTCGGTATGTCGTGTCGGTTTGCTGGTGCAGACAACGCTGATGAACTCTGGCAGGCGGTGCGCGATGGCCGTGAAGCGTTTCGAGATGCAGATGGGGCGACCGGTGAACCGTCACTGAAGAATGTGGATTTGTTTGATCCTGACTTTTGGGGGATGAGCCGTCGGGAAGCGGTGATGCTTGATCCCCAGCACCGGCTATTCCTTGAGGCGGCGTGGCAGGCGTTGGAACACTCCGGCCATCGCCCATCAGATTGTGAGCGACAGATAGGGGTCTATGCAGGCTGCTATCTGCCAACCTATCTCACGCACCATCTTGGCGCTAAAGAGAATCTCGATCCGTCGCGCCCGTCACAGTTCCATCTTACTGAGACGACAAACGACAAAGATTATCTGGCGCAGCGCGTTGCGTATCTGATGGATCTGCATGGGCCAGCGATGGCCGTGCAGAGTTCATGTTCAACGGGACTGGTTGCGATCTGTCAGGCTGCCGATGCCTTGCGCGCCGGGCGCTGTCGAATGGCGATCGCGGGTGCCGCGAGTTTAACGTTTCCGCAGTGCTGGATGGGCGCGGTCGAGGGTCATGTTATTAGCCCGACTGCTAAGATCCGCACGTTTGATGCTAAGGCCGATGGCACGTTTTTCAGTGACGGTGTCGGTGCTGTTGTGTTGCGACCGTTGAGCGATGCGGAAGCCGATGGGGACACCATTTATGCGGTCCTGAAAGGCTATGCCGTCAACAATGACGGGAAGCGTAAAGCTGGTTTTTCGACACCGAGTTTGGGTGGACAGACGGATGTAATCCGCAGCGCGCTTGATGATGCAGATGTTGATCCTGCAGACGTCGGTTATGTTGAAACTCACGGGACAGGCACGCGGATTGGTGATCCGCTGGAGGTGATGGCGCTCCGAGCGGTCTATGATGTTACGAGTGGGAGGCCTGAAGATCAGCAGCGGTGCGCGCTGGGGTCCGTGAAGCCGAATGTGGGGCATGCCAATATTGCGTCTGGTGTGGCTGGCGTGATCAAGACCATTCAAGCTCTGCGTCATGGTGAAATTCCACCTGTCACTAACTTTGAAACCGAAAACCCTGAGCTTCGGTTGGCTGGTACGCGCTTGCATATTCCAAAGTCTGTCTCTGCATGGACGGAAACGGGGGGCGACCATTTGAGAACAGCTGGTGTCTCGTGTTTCGGCATCGGCGGAACGAATGCACATGCGATTTTTGAGGCACCGTCCGCGATTGTTCATGATGATTTGCCATCTGAAAACGTTGTGGGTCAGCCGGTCGCGTTGCGTATTTGTGCGCGTACGCAGGGCGCCTTGATCACGTCTCTTCGTGCGTTGGCTGATGTGTTGGCGCGCGACGATCCACCAGCGTTGGTGGATGTTGCGTTCACATTGGCTGAGGGACGGGAAGCGTTTGAACAAGAGGTGTGGGTAGAGGCTGGGAACCATGCTGAGGCTGTCGCACGCCTTCGGGCGGTTGCGGACGATGTCGAGGCGGGACGGGAGGTTCATCAGCTCACCGAGAGAGAACAATGCGTACCTCCGAATGGTCGTCGAGTAGCCTTGCCAACCTATCCGTTTCAGCGTGTTTCGTGTTGGCCTAGCGAAGAGTGCGCAGATCAGGAAACGGAAGACCATCAACCAGGTCCTGCCGCACCCCAGTCGGTTCAGATTGAGAGTGACCGGGGTGGCCTCCAAGAGTTGGACGACTGGTTCTGTGTGCCAGTTGATGTTCCTATTCCGTTGCCGCCTGCGTTGCCTGGCAGCTTGGAGAAGCGCCATTGCATTGTCATTACAGCTCCTAATGGGAGCGAACCCGGCGCGGGTTCCGGCGATCCGGCGATGTCGTGGGCCGATCGCTTGTGTGAAGATCTACGGTTGACCACAACGACGATGGTCAGCCCTTTTTATTTTCGCGGGTTGGATGGGGTTCCGAGTGATGCTGAGATTGTTGACGCTGCTGAAGACTTTGCCGAGAAAGCTGTCGGTTTGCATCTGGAAAAGTGCGGTGCCAACTCACTGCTTGATCTTGTCGTACCGACCGTTGCCGGGTTGCTAGGTGGAGGTGGCCGAACAACTCTGGTGGAGGAAGGTGCACACGCTGCTTTTGCACTGATCTCTATCGTGAGAGCCCTACGTGTCCATGACAAGTTTGAGCGGGTGCGCGTTTGGTTGGTCGCGTCACAACCAGAACCTGGTTCCGATGAGCTTCAAAATATTGTTGCAGGGGTGGCGCTGGTCATCGGCCAGGAGTTGCTTGGTGTTGAGGTCAGATGTCTGACGCATGACGATGACCATCGAGGCGTTGCTTGGGTTATTGGTGCCTCGGTTCCACCCTCCGAACCGATCCTGAAGCTGGGCAACGGCAGATTTGCCTCGCAGGCCATGCAACCGTACCCCCTTAGTGCCCATCACGCCGCAGCAGGTCGGGCACGTTTGAAGCCAGGTTCTGTGCATCTGATCATCGGTGGGCTCGGTCGCATCGGGCTTGCCCTTGCCGACCACTTGGTTAGGCAGGGTTGCGATGTGGTCTTGACCACACGGAAGACGATCGATCAGGTGCCCGCGGCGATTAGAGACAAGCTGCAAGCGTATGATGGTCGTGTTCGTATTGTCACGATGGACGCCACGTCGGGTGATCAAATTCTGCGGTGTCTGGATGGAATGGTTGGGAGAAAACAACCGCTTGGCATGGTGTTCCAATGTGCTGGGTTAGCAGATCTGAAGTCAGTTGAGCAGCAAACTGTTGCGTCGCTTGCCGCTGAATTGGCTCCGAAAATTACCGTCGTT
>JBCBRD010000022.1:7961-23211 GCA_039819885.1 Pseudomonadota bacterium | reverse complement strand
ACCCGTTCCGCCCTGGCAGAAGCCCGCGGAACGGGTTGCGATCCATGCCCCTGCATGTCGGTGGGGCGTGCGGCTCTCAGCGGTGTCGGTGAGACACCTGGGGTGTCAGCGTTTGATTGAGCAGCAACATCATCCGTGCGTGGGCCTTCCGCATTCCGGGCAGTCTGCAAACGAGCACCCGTTCGGCGTTGCGCCTCTTCCACGCGCCGGGCAGCACCCATCACGGCACCCAGGATAACGTCAGACCATGCGCCGTCTTTGAAGCGGTACAGTCTGAACGCGCTACTACCGGCAAACTTACTGCCCTGACGTGCCAACCGTTTTTGAATCATACGCGTGCTGAGAAGCGGGCTGTAGACGCGTGTGAAGATCTTTTCCTTCTCGAAGCTCGCAAACAGGTTCGAAAGCAAGTGTGCCTCGTGCTGCAAGTCCTGCGCATCGCTCGCACCGTAGTGCATGACCTGCCCGGAGCGGGGATCAACCCGATTGTAAGGCGTATCAAGCGGGACCGCGACGTAATAGGCACCATGGTAGTCAAACACGACATGGCGGAAGACTTCAAAATTCTGCCGCACGTCGGGATCTTTGTGGATGTCATTAAAGCGCGAGAGAATACGGATCACCGGACCTTTTTCAGCTTCGCGCATCTTGTCGACAAGACCACCAAACCGGTTCATTGGTCGGCCCATAGAAACAAGCAGCAGGCAGAGGTCGACAAAAATGGCGAGCGCCAGAGGAATGTAATCGCGCTTCGCAAGACCAGCGGGCGGGGCTTCAAATTTGGCTTGCGCCGCATCGCCTTGGTTGGTCGCTGATTGAACAGCCTTACGCTGCATCGCACGCAGATCATCCGGCGAAGGCGGAAGATCAAACGTCGCCAGCCCGAACAGCGTTGTCGTCAATCGGCGAAATGCCTCAATGGTCGCTTCTGATCCTTCAACCGCTGCGATCTTTGGTTGCTGTAACTGTGGCAACTGGTCGATCGCCCGCACCACGCCGCGCAATGCCGCTTGGAGTTGTGGATCGGGGCAAGTGAACGTACCGCCCTTGGCCGTTGGGAAGATTGTCTTCTCAGCACGTGCGGAGAGATCCTGGCGAATTTGTAGAAGTTGTGGGTCGGTTCGGAATGCGTTGAACCTGGCAACAGAAACATCAAGCTTGCGGTCGAGATCGCGCATGAATTCGTTTCGTGTACCGTCCTTCTTGCTGATCGTGGATGGATCATCGCTTGAAACCTGCTTCAACTGGTTTTCGAACGCGGCAAGCTCGGTCTTCAGCCCCTCTATTCGCCCGGCGACAAACTGCGAGGCGAACGCAAACTGCTGCGCATCGGCATCGCGCAACTTTCGGCGCGGTCCATCACCAGGCCGGCTATTCGGGCAGCTCGACCCAAATTCGCGTTCTTCCTGAGCTTTTTTCTCTGAGATCGCCTTCAGCGATATCAAAGTCGCGTTCAGTTGTTCAAGCCGTGTTGAGCCTGCGTACATTGACGTTTGTACTTGCCCGACAGCCGATTGCGCTGATCGTGTCGCCTCTGATCTGCTTTCGAGAACCTTCCAGTAAAAGCCGAACCCGAAGCCCACCGAGATCAGCGTCAAAAAGAGATAGCCTCCAGCGTAGACAACTTTCCGACCGAACGGCGCTGGCGCAAAAAACTGGTCAAGCAGCCACACGATCATGATCATCAACATGGCAACCGCACATCCGATAATGACGCGGTGCTGCAGAGGCAGCGTTCCCATGTTGGATTCGATCAGCTCCAGCATCCCGACGTAGGTTGCCACCCAGGACAGCGCGCCAAGACCGACAACGAGTACGGCCTTTTTCCAGTCGCGCTCCGGTTGTTCGGGTCGGTCCCAGTCATCGGATCGAAATCCCATTTCAGGATCAACAGCGCTGAGACCGGCACTGAAGTCGTCGTGTCCGCGATGTCCGTGCGCCATGAAAGTTGACCTATCGACTCGAACAGATCCCGCCAATTAGGCAGGGGTGTTCTTGAACTCTGGCGAGCCGGGATAGATCGCGGGTGCTGTCTTTGAATCTACGAAACAAACACACCTCAAACATTGTGCGGAGATGCCCGACAGCCAGTCCCACTCATCGTCCGCATGACCAATACGTAACTTGTGGTTTTGTCCGGCACACGGCGTGATTGTGTTCCGCATGGGTCACATACAAGGCAAGCTTTGGAAGATTTTCAACGCGCAGCTCGGGGTGCAAGTGGCGCACCAGCAGTGACAGTGTTCGAGTGCTATGAACCGGCAAAGCCAGACGCCAGAAAACCAAGCGTCCGTCAGTTCGCCTCAAAGATACGTCTGATATCCGCTTCGCTCATGCGGCCACGCGTCGGCGATCTGACACCAGCATCACCTCGGCCTCGACCGGATGCTGATGCGACGGGACGCGGAGACGTCTTTCTGCGTGGCTTCGGTAAGAGATCGGAGCGGGGGTAAAGCTGCGCATGGCCTTTGAGTTCGTCGAGAAGTTCTGCCAATAGAGGCGCAGCGAGTTGTGAGGAATGCAGGTTCCGCGCCCATGGTCGGTTGGAGGACCCGGTGCCGACAACCACGACATATGAGTAAGCCGCCCCGTTCGCGAATTGCAGCCCGCCAGTCGCCCAGGCGTCGACGGTCGCATTCGGATCAACGGCCACTTGCGTGCCGGTCTTGGCAAAATGCAGGCGAAGATCTCCGCGCCGCGCCGCGCACCACTTCGAAAGGCTCTTCAAGGTGCCGTGCGACGTCTTGTTGGCGCGATAGCACAAGGGTGAACTGAGAAGCTGTTTGATGAGTGGCCGCCCACGTCGAGCGATCAACCGGTCGGGCGTGACTTGAAATCGCGGCAGATCCAGTGATGCGTTTTCGCTTTCTTTGTTGATGTAGTCATACGCCTTGATCAGGCTTGGCTCAGGCACTTGCCGCTTGCCGCGCCCCAGCAGTGAGGCGAGAACCGCAGCTGACATTTGATGAACACGTCGGGGCGAACCGGAGACCTGACCAAATACTGCAGCTGTTGCTGGTGGCGTTCCTTCACCGTTCGCGCCAACCGGTGGCATCGTGAGCCCAAACCCATCGATCAGTCCTTGAAGCCGTGCGGGTTCCAATTTCACAGCGCGCGAAAGTATCGGACCATTTAAAGAGCAGGCAAACGAAACCTGTGCCGTTCGCCCTCGCCGAAGACTGCCCTTTCGCCGGCACGTTTCTAACCCCTTGGATGGTGCGTTGCGATCGACGTAGAGTGTCTTGAGCGTATCTCCACCTGTGTTTGCAACAGCCAAGGCAACCAAGATTTTGCCCGTTGAAGCAATCATTCGAGGTTCGCGCGTCGGATCGTAATAGCCCGTTGCTGCATCCCGAGCGAGCGGTGAGCCAAAGTAAGAAGCAGTCTCGTTAAGCTCGAAGTAACGCACAATCCGCCCGTTGACATCCGCAGCAACGATCGTCACGTCAGGTGTTTCCAACCCCCGCGTGCGCGCTGAAGGGTCAAGCGAAAACCCTGGATCAATTCGTCCACCAACGGCCTTTTCAAGTCCACGCACCGCGCGCGTCATACGATGATGAAACGCCAGGTTCTCACTCGCATCTAATGTCGATGTCACCCCACGGACATGGTTGCGCCACTCGAACCCAAAGGTCTGTTTCATCTCTTCGCGCATGCCAAAGCGCGCCGATGCAAGCAGAGTGTTTGCGCGTATGGTTGGGTTGGCTTCAGCGCGCAGAACGCGTTTCGGTGCGTGGGTTTCAAGCGCTTTTAGCAGGCGCGGTTTGACCTGCGGATCAGGCGGTCCGCCCGCCAACCCCACCAACTCAAACAGCACTTCGCTTTGTAACTTGGGGTCTTCGATCAGTTGTTCCGCGCAAACGCGCGCACGAACCTCGGCAATGTAGCGCCAGCGATCCATGCGAACGGCGTTGAGACGTTCACTGCCTTCGAGCAGGATAATGGGTTTGTTGACAGCAGAGGCCAACACGAACTGCTCTGCAGTCGTCAAATCCTTGGCTTGCTTTCCAAATACGATTTGCGCAGCAGTCTCCACGCCATGAAGCGAAGACCCACCTGTCCGTTGGGCGAGCCACAGGTGGTTCGCAGCCCACTGCTTCAACGGCGTATCATCGCCACCGCGCGTAAGCTCGGCATAGATAACCGGAGCAATCCACCACTCTTTGAGCTTTCGGTTCAGTTTCTCAAACGCGCTCTCATCGACTCGAGGCGGTGTCTTATAGATCACGCGCGCGAACTGCATCGGAAGGGTCGACCCCCCGACGCCAAACGAGACGCGCCCGGTTCTGAGCGTTCGCTTGATCGTCGAGTAGGGGATCTTCAACACTCCGGACAGGTCGATGCCGAACGGATTCAGCAACCCGCCGATATGACGATCCTCGTGATGGACAAGGCAGCGCCAATAGTCTGGCGGAACATCACGAACAGGGATCGATTTGTGGTCTGGGTTTGCAACATAGGACCCAATCGCAATAGGCCGTCCGGTGTAGTTCACGTCCTGCTTGCTGTCGAGTCGGGCATCGAACGTCCCGACAAAGTCACCGCGCGCATCATAGATCGCAGAGGCAAGCCATCGCTCAGCGTCGTAGTGGAGTTTGTCAGCCTGATAAGATTGGCCATCATAACCGCGAATGGGTGCAACGACGTAGACCAATGCGATAGCAGCCACGACGTAAAGTGCCGCAGCGGCGAATACATAGCGAATGGCTCCAAGCCGTGGGTTGAAAAACACCCAGTCGCTGATCAGACGGATGAACCAGAACGGCATCGACCAGATACGTTCGATCATCGATGTTATGAAACGCATCAGCGTCATCGCTTGTCCGCCGTTGCTCGCTTCATGCTCAAGTCACGAAGCGATTGTCCTCGCAGATCGGATTAGGCGGGGTTTGTGTCTTAGCGGCGACCGGATTGAGGCGGTAAGCGGCCAGATTATGGGGCTCACCATGCATCAGGTCGGCCAGCGCTCGTTTGAATGCTGAGCATCAACGCATTGCTGGTCGTGTCCACGCCTGCTTGTCGAGGCAGTCAAGTCTGTTGTGACGACCCTCGTGCCGGAAGTCCAAACTGTGAGAACGGAACAAAGCGAACTATGTCTCCGCGCTGTACGCCGGGCAGGTCTTCAGGAACATCAATGAGACCATCAGCAGTGCGCAATCCGCTGATGAGGCCTGAACCATCGTTCGGAAACTTCTCAACAGCCAAAGTCCCATCAGCAATCGTGACCAGCGACGCGCGCCAGAACTCACGGCGACCGGCTTTGCGTTTTGAGACCTGAAATGCCGCAGGTAACGGATACGCAGTCGGCGTGGGCCAGCCTGCCCCCGAGAGTTGTCTAAGAAGCGGGAAGACATACATCAGAAAACAAACGAAAACGGCAACGGGGTTTCCTGGCAGCCCAACAATGACGGTATTGTCAATCTGCCCGAACATGAGGGGTCGCCCCGGTTTGATCGCAAGCTGCCACATATGCCGTTCGCCTAGGGCATCAATCGCAGCGGCCATGTGATCTTCCTGACCCTGGCTCGCACCTCCAGTTGTTAAAACGACATCACAGTCTTGCGCCGCAGCCGCCAACCGTTGTCGGACTTGGGCGCCATCGTCTGGCCAGATGCCATAGGCCTGAACGGTGTAGCCAGCCGCAGCGACTGCCGCCTCTAACATCGGGCTGTTTGAATCAAAGACCTGGCCGACCTCTAGGTCCTGACCACGCGCAGGCACGATCTCATCCCCTGTTGAGACGATCCCAACTTTCAAGCGAGCAAAGCAAGCCAGTTCTGAGAAACCAGCAGACGCGATCGCGGCAAGATCTGACGCGCGGACGACATGGCGAGAGGCAAACATGAGGTCTCCCGCCGAAACGTCTTCTCCAGCGGGTCTGACATTCGTATTCGGTTTAACGCCGGGAGGGATCGTTACGAGCCCAGCCGAACTGCCTTCACCTTTTAACGCCACATCTTCCTGCATGACGATACAGTTGACGCCATCAGGCACGACGGCCCCTGTCAAAATCTGGACGGCTTCACCGTCCATCACTTGGATGGCGTAGGGGTGACCGGCGGCAGCACGACCGACCACTGGGAACGTTCCGCCATTCCGGGCAAGTTCATCCGTCCAGTTGACCGCGTATCCATCAACGGCTGCGTTTGTATGGAGAGGGATGTTGCGCGGCGATCGAACATCATCAGACAGAACGCGCTCGTTCAACTGATCAAGCACGACCACCTCCGTTTGCATTAGGCAGCGCGTGCGCGAGCGGAGAAGGTCAAGTGCCTGTGCATGCCGAAGACGTGCGTCAGTCGGCCTAAAGCAATCATCGATGAGTGTTGGTCGGGTCATATCCCACGGTCATGGGAAAAACCAGTAGCCGTCAACCCACTGTGAGCACTGACGTTACTTGAATGGTCCAGCTGTCCGCGGCTGCTCCGACAGAGTGGAGCAACGGGAAACCAGCGTCGGCGGCGTGTGCTGCCGAACTAAACCAAAATGGCGCATATCCGCAAGAGCTACAGGTTGTGTAACAACACAAACAAACCAATTCCAACCGCAGGACCAGCCAAGGTGGCCAACACCACCATAATAAACGAACGCGAAATCATACCCTTACCCCACTTACACCCTTTAGTCCGCCCAGACTAAATCAGTCGATTCAAGCCTCTCCGCCAAAGAGGTCCGCTGTCATCCGCCTAGCGAGAACGCTATTAGCCACCAACTAGACGTCGGGTGGCGGCATCGACAACAACCATTAGTATAACAACAATTGGGCAAGGCAGCACGCACATTCACATATTGAGGCGCGTTGCAAGGCGAAACACAAAAAAATCGAATCAACTCGCGGCGCTTTGGCAACAAAAATTTGCACCGCAACATTCAGTATACTCAGCAACTTAATGACGTTCAAGAAATAAACGGCCACCTTGGGATGAATTTTACTTCAGCCAAGAGTCAGGGCAAAAAGGCAAGCTAAAAACGCGCTCAAAACGGTGTTTTCTCTGAGCCTAGTGGCGCTCTTTGTAGCAGAATAGACACACAAATGCAGGTCTCCGTTGGGCAAGCAAACCGTAATCAATGAACGGCTCTACCCAAGGTCAAACAGCTTAAGCTGATTCTGTTGCTTTTCCTGATCGCGTGTCTCGAACGCCAGCTGTTCGATCCGATCAAATGGCACCTGTTCGGCGGTAATCAATGATCGTTGTGCTTTCAGCGCGCGGACGAGCCCCTCTTGAACCAGGTGGAATTCACCGACGGTTTGTCCGGGCAGCACGGCTGCAGCATCAAGCCCGCTTTCGCTTTGAAACGCGGCTTTCAGCTTCTTGAGAGCCGTGTCTTCGCGAACGCGACCGATAAACCAACTCGTGATCTGGTCACGTGACTTGTAGTCCAGGTCACCCGGCGACTGTGTCGCAAGCATAATTCCAAGACCAGCCGAGCGTGCACGTTTCAAAAGGCTTTGCAGCGGCTCGGCCGTGGCCGGTTTGGCATTCGCGGGGATGTAAAGGTCGGCCTCATCGAACATCACGACGGCTTGCAACTCATCGTTCGGGTTGCGCTGGCAAAAACGAAGAGCCTCCGACAGGAATTGAGAGACCCAGAATAAGATGTTTTCGTTGTCGCCAAGAAAGCCGGTGTAGATGATCGACAACCGGGCCCGATCTTCCTTCGCATGGTCTCCGAGCCCAAGGAATGACTCCATCTGCATGGACTCGCCACCACCCTCGAAGAGCGCCGAATTGCGATGCCGCAAGCTGTCGAGTTGCGCAACCAGATCCCGCCGCAATTTTCCAGATGGGTCCATGCGTTGCGTCTTGTCGGTCAGCTCAGGATCTTCATCCTCCAGCAGATCAATGAGATCGCCCAACATGACTTCTTCAGTCGCGCGGCTACCCAAGATTTTCAAAGCAACCGAGAGCGTGCCGGATTGCTTTTGGTGTGTCGCTGAATTCTTCAGGTGCAGCATCTCGCCAATGGCCGCTGAAGACAGATTGGCCAACAACTGCTGCTCGTGTTCAGGCAGCTCCGAGATCCCGTTAGGCAGCAATGTAATCGAAATCGGCCGCCCCGATGACCGTCCCGGCGTGTAGACGGCAACGTCAATTGAGTCAGCCAACTTTTCGCGCTCAAACTGACGTTCAGTTGTTTCACCGCTGATTTCGCGCCAGACGTCTGGGTTAGCGTAGGAACACAAGTCACCCTTCCGGTCGATCAGGATGGCAGGAATACCCTGCAACAAGAGCTGCTCGATTAGCGTCAGAGCAAGCGTCGTTTTACCCGATCCAGATCCACCCAAGACAGCAGCATGGCGCTTCATCAAGCCTTTATTGAGTGTGATTGGCTTGCCGCCAGCGCCGATATCACGACCAGCATATATGCTGCCGCTATCATCGAGAATATCGCTTAGCGGGATGGGTTCGTTGTGGTCGATAATCTCTTCAACGTCAGCAACGCTGTCATCCACACTACCCCACGCAGAGGCAGGTTCCACCTCGCCCAAGCCCTGTGGCAGCGGCTCGCCATCGTTTCCACGAACACCATCCATGTCTGGGTTGGAGGCCACAAGCTGCGGGCGACCGGGCTGAACAGTGACACCAGGTTTTTGCGCTGTAACCGATCGACCGAACACGTCGAGCCGCAACATGCGCGCAATCACGTGCACGTTCGACAGAAGTTTTGCGGTCTCGAACCACTCAGCAAAACCTGGATCGTTGCGGTGGAACGAGTGGAATTCACGCACGGTCATCAAGCGTTCCCAGTCGGGGATCGGCACCAGCATCTCGCGCCCACCGCCATCGCGGAACTGGCGGAAGGCCTGTGCCGTTTGGTTCTTCTTGTTCGGCGGGAAGTCCGATGCCCTCAGCATGAAGCATGCTCGGTTGGGACGCATAGCGGTTAAAACACGATCGAGCTGGCGCTTCAGTCCACCACCTTGCGTCGGCTTGTTGCAAAGGAAAATGCGTGCGTCGGCAACCAACCCGGAAGTGTGTGAAATCGCAACATCGATCACAGGCAATTCATCTGAGATTTCAACGCGTTCCGTCTCAAGCGTCACCGCACCAACCCATTCATCCTTGGCAAGTTTCAGGCTCGCTTCAAGAATGTCCATGAGTTCCATGTCATCGGAGGGTATTTCAGCCTCTGACTGATTTTGGAACCGCTCCCAGATCTCGCGATAGTCAATTGGTGCAGCCGGGTTGATCCCCCTTGGCGCGCTTGGTGCAACTGCACCACCTCCAAACGATCCGCCAAGAGCATTGCCCAACGCCGACAACCAGTTTCCACCAGATTGGGCATCATCCGGGCTGCCCTCATCACCTTTGGAGCGTGCCCGCAAACGGCTTTGTGCATGTTCCAACAGACGACGCGTAGAAAGCCCGCCAAACTCCTCAAAAAATGTGGGTCCGAAGAACTGGCTGGGATCAGAAAACGAGCTGTCATCAGGATGGGCCTGCCCGGCCAGTTCAAGGCGCTTGGCAATAATCTGGCGAGCTTCTTCCGGTGTGCGCGTTTCCAAAAGCCGTACCGGTCCGGATTTCTCGATTCGGTCGATATACGATTGCGCCAACGACCCACGAACTTGCCCGTAGAAATCTTCCAAGCTTGAGATGATGATGATCGCATTCGGCAAACGGTTGGCCATCTGAATGAGGTCGCGAGCAACGCGTTGAAAGCGGTCCTCGGTGTCGTCGAAGAAGCGCAAGTCTTCCACCTGGTCGATCGCGAAAACGATAGCTGCTTTTTCCACGGACCAGATCAGCCCGCCAATCGCGCCAATGATTTCAAACGCGCGATCCTCGCCCGTGTTTGGATCAAGAGCGCAAATCGCCTGCTGCGCTAGCGGCGTGAGTTCGCGGCCAAAAAGGTATTGGCGTACACGGCTATCGATACGTGGATCGCGCCTTTGAAGGTAGAGCAACGCTCGGACAATATTGATATCGAGATCATCCTCAACATAGCGAGGCGCCGATACAATCTGGTCGCCGAGATCGAGAACAATCTGACCGATTTTCTCATCGTCCAGCGGATCTTCGCGAAGCTTGCGCAGCTGTTCCTGGTCAAGCTCATCACATGCTTCAACCATGTGATCCATCAGCCGACTAAGGCCACTGCGGCTTTCATCACCACCATCCGGGCAGTACGGCTTTTCAAGGCCATGAATCATTCGGCGCAGGTAAAAATCGGCATAGTTCCCAATATCCGGCGTCATCTGCGCATAACCGAAGTACGCTTTTCCTGACCGGTGAGAACTCGTACGCAGTGCACGCAGGAGGTGCGTTTTCCCAGCACCCGACTGCCCATGAAAGAGCAAGATGCGTGCTGTGGAAGCGGCAGTGTCTCCGGCAGCGACACCATCGAGCAGCTCGTTGAATTTGATGCGTGCCTGCATATGCACTTCAGCAACATCCACCGGGTCGGCCCGCCAGATATCATCTTCCCACGTGATGGAATGCTCGAAGGCTTCAAAGAGCGAATCGGACGCGTCGGCCTTGAGAGCTGTATTGTGCATGTACGTCACTTTCTTCTACGTTGAATTCAAACAAAGACAGAGCAGATCCTAATCGCCGTGGGCGACACGAATCTGATGCCAAACTGTATTTTTATAAGTGATTTCAGAGGCCTGAAGCGCATCCAGGTCGTCAGAATTCTTCAGGTCTACCCCAGCCAATTCAATCAGGCCTGCAAGGTTGGCTTCAGTCAGCATGCACTTGAAAGCCACATCGTTGAGCCCCCATTCAGGGTGCCGCCTCTCAACGACCGACCAGACACTCGCGATGAGCGCCTTGTAGTTTCCTGGCCAACCTTCCGCACATGTTTGAGCGGCATCGATCACACTCTTTGCGAATGTAGCCAGCGTTGGCTTGACGCGGACTGGCGAGAGGACCGGCGATGACGCCCCTGGCTTAGCGACGCCCTTATCAAGAGGGGTTTTGTTGTGATCGCCTGATACAGCAACCTGGTGAACATCAGCCGTTCGCCGGTCGTTACAGCGACCATCACCCAGAGCCTGCGTGAACAGTGAGCGAAGAAGCGCTGAGCGTAGGGACTCAAGATCCGTCTGCCGCGCCCCAATAGCTTCCGCCGCCAAAGTTGCAATCAACTTCGAGTCTGACGTGAAAGCCCGCGGACGTCGAGCGAGCTGGCCAGCGAGCAAACGCCCGGCACTTGCGGTGAAGCCGTTTCCATCAGATAGCCCGCTTCGCACCTTGTCGCCGAACGAACGCTCAAGCGCGACACGGGCCAGCGCTGCACGAAGTTTGGCCGGTGTGTGCCGAACACGTTGCGAAAGACCAAAAGCGCGCTGCAAAATCATACCGCGCAGGCCATCTGGTTGCATCAGAACAGAGAGGCGTTTCTGCCCGATGGCCTCCAGTCCGATAGCCTTTGCAATCAGACGCCCGTCGCGCACGTCACTCCATGTTGCACTGCTAGCATCTTTACGACCAAGAAATTCATCGGCGAGCGCGCGTCCAGCGACCGTCGCCGTAATGCGCAACCGATACTCTGTCGCCAAGCCAGCATCGATTAATGCCGCTAGCTCGCGTTGAGCGGCCGCGCGCCATTCAGCGGGTGAGTAACGATGAGAAACGAGCGGTGAGTAATCGCGCACAACCTCTGTGAGCGTTGCACCCTTCTGACAGGAAACGCGCACAAGCATCAACGAACGCAGAAGCGGCAGGCCTTTGGCCTGCGCAGTTTGCGCGCTAAACAGCGTCATTTCGGGCGGTGCGTGGTCGAGTGACGACATCCGCCAGGCCTCCTGTTTCGAAGATCGGCCCGGACTGAAGGATACGGGGTGCAGCGCGCAAAGGCAGGACTGCTCCGCACGGTCAGCCAGACCGTACCGGGCACCGGACGCGCGAATCACCGGGGCATTCGTTAACACTCTGTTGCATTGCGCGCTGTGTTCCAAGTCCGCAGGTGCATCGAGCGGTTAAACTAGTGCGGAGGAGACTCACTTTTTGCCGCGATCTCCGTGAGCCATGCAAAAACCATCGAACCGCCTCTTCTGATCACGAGGCAAGCCGACCCGGCCTTCTCAAGCACGGGCGGCCCAACACCGGCTTGCCGATGTTGGCAATCCAACGTGCCCGTTTTGACCACCTGCTCAATCACGGGCCTGCCCGTGTTGACTATCAAAAAGTTTGCGCCGCCCCTTCGGAGGCGCAGCGCGTGTAGCGAGCGACCGCGCCGTGAGCAAAAAAAGACTGCAATGCCGCACTCACGTCACGATCAGGGCGCTCTAATGGTGGCAGGGAAATCAGGTCGGTCACGCTATGTTCAGGTTTGGAATGTCAGCCTGTGGCTGGTGTTAGCGTTAACGAACCGTTTACGGGTTATGGGGGATGCTCCAGGTGATAACCGCGCGTAACCCTGCGGGAGCTTATAAGATGTATCGCGTAACTGGCGTGTTCGGCGCTGCACTGATGACTTTCGTGGCCGCACTTGGACTGAGTGCCTGCTCTATGAATTCGCCGACGATCTCGTCGGGCTTTGCTTCAAACTACAACGATGATGGTTTAACACGCCTCGGACCGTCCGCAGGATCGTCGAGCGGCGTCGGCGCGCGCACGTCGCCGAATACACGCGTGGCGAGCCTGAACGATAAGGCGCCCGCGGGCACTTATGAGAGCGCGCCCGCAGGTGCACTTTCCGACCGCGATTACTCCAGGACCGCCCTGGACATCGAAAAAGCACGCGACCTGATCAATCAGTACCGCGCAGACAAAGGCCTGAAACCGCTAAAGCTCAATACTGAGTTGACCGCAGCCGCAAAGGCACACGCGCGCGATCTTGCGAAATGGGACCGGATTTCGCACTACGGATCAGATGGATCAAACCCATGGGACCGCGTTAAACGGACAGGCTACAAGGCAAGTCTTGCCGCCGAAAACGTTGGGACCGGGCAGATCAGTTTTGACGAAGTTCTACGCGGCTGGAAACAGAGCGAAGGGCACAACAAAAACCTGCTGCTTGGCGACGCCAAACACATGGGGCTCGCACTCGTTCAAGCTCCAAACACTGAGTTCAAGTCATTCTGGACGCTTGTTCTTGGCTCTGAAAGCTAACCGTGGACGCGTGGTATGCGGCGAAGATTTTTCCAGATCGCCACATCATAGCCCAGGCGATGGCGAACCACGGCGTATTGAAGCAACGCCGCGACTGCCAGAGAAATAGACGTCGCACTGGCAGCACCTAGCAGACCGAATGTCGGCACCAAAAGCAGGTTCAACACAATGTTGACCGCGGCTGTCGCCACCAAAGCGGCAGCACATCGCGTCTGTTCACCCAGCATATTCAACAAAAATTCAGCCGGCCCCATCGCGGATCTAAACAAAAACCCGATGACGAGAATAAGCATCACCGGATAACCGATGAGGAACTCGGGCCCAAACAGCCAGAGTAATGGCTGCCCAAGCGCCAGGATGACAACCGCTGCAGCCAATGATGGCCAGAACGTCCACGCTACGGCATCTGAAACAAAGGCTTTCAATTCCGCTTCATCGCCACGCGCTCGCAGGGCTGAAAACCGGTTCGCAACCGCACTGCCAACCGCGTAGTGCACGAACATGATCAGGCTCATGGTCTTGGCAGCTGCGAAATAAATCGCAACCTCGGTTGGGCTGAGTGTCGCCGAGATGATCAAGACATCTGCGTTTTGCAGGATCAGCTCGCAAGCATTGATGACAATGAGTGGCGCAGAAAGTGTCAACCAGTGCCGGAAGTCAGTGAGCTGTAAGTCTGCGGGATCGCCAGTTGGGGTTCCCGCAGAGCGGTCCGAAAGAGCTTGGTCAGTTTGAATGCGTCGGTTCAACAATAAGAGCTGCAAAAGACCGGAAACCCAAGTCGCAGCAATGGCGGAGAGCGCTGCGGTTGCAGCTGTCGCGGGCAGTCCGGCCAATAAGGCTAACCCCATCCCTGCCAGGATAAGCAGTGGGCGCAAAACATACGGTGGAACAAGAGCCAATCCCATCCAAGCAAAGCCACGCCCAAGACCGTCCTGCGTTTCAACGACCGCGTAGATTGGAACACAAATGAGCGCCAGATAGAGCGGCAGCACGTAGTAATGCGTAACGTACGGTTCGAAAAAATAGACCCCGAGCGCACCACCAGCCGCAATGAGTGTTCCGACTAGGAATGACGCCCAACGCGACCCGTTGACAAAACCCAACAGTAACCCGCGCGCGCCAGTCTCCCGGTACTCTGGAACGAGCCGCATGGCGATGATGTTGAGGCCAACGGGCGCAAGCCCACCCAAAACCAAAACCCATGTCCAAACGAAAACGTAGATGCCGTATTCAAACGTACCCGTCCAGCGCGCAAGAGCGATCTGCATAAAGTAGAGTAGACCCGCAGACGCAACGCGGACCGCAAACGCGGTCACAGCATTCCTGCGGGCCCGGCTCCGCTCATCTCGTTCGAAAAAAGCTGCCAATAAGGACTGCAAGCGTTCAAACAGCCCCGCGACCGTCCAGCTCTGTTGAGCTGGTCCGTCCGTGAGGTCTTGATGTGCTGGTAAAATGGTGGGATCGGACATACGGGGCTTGGATCTCAACCGTGCTGCAATCTGTGCCGCTCGCGCCGCCGGACAAGTTCGGCAACGCCAGCCCATGCCCAGGATCGCCCGGCATCACCATCTTGTGTGTGAATGGATGAGAAAAATTCGGCAACATCAGCAGCAAGCAGTCCGTGGCGTGCCTCTAAAGTGGCTGCCATGAATTCAACATCGCGCGGTGTCGGCGTCACGTCATGCTCTGGATGCCAACTTGTGGTCATCGGTTTAACCTTTGTTGTGCGTAAAGACACAGCACACAAAGCAATTTCAGCGCCAGACACGGTACACGTGGCAACAAATCGTTAATCGTCACGCGAATGCCGACAAACTGAGAACGCGAAGAGCCGATAATAGTTAGCTTTAACGTCATGCGAGAGGGCGGTTGCCATGGACATCAAGACCAAGACAGTTTTCGCCATCCCACTTTCAACAAAGGCATTTCACACCAACTATCTACCCGTATTGATTGTTTCCGCACTGTTCGCGTCCCAAGTTGTGACACAAGACGCGTTGGCTCAAGCTGGAGCAACGCCTGTACCGCCGGCTGCCCCAGGAGCGACAAGTCCGCCCACTTCGGGAGGAGTAACGGGTCGTGAGCGCGGTTCTCAGAGCCCCAACAACCAAAGCCCCGCGCCAAACGAAAACACAGGCGAGGCTGCCCCTGATTTCGGTGGCTGCCCTTACCGTGAGCGTGAGCTTGAG
>JBCBRD010000022.1:0-7863 GCA_039819885.1 Pseudomonadota bacterium | reverse complement strand
AATGCTCGTTTGAGACGGAAGGTGTAACCGGACAGCAAGCTTGGCAGTCGCCAGATTGGGTTGCTTAGTTCGCCCGAACTGGCGGACGTACACTCGCCGTCGGCTTCAGCTTCGGCTTTGTCGCGGGTGTCTTCTTCTTCGCCGGCTTTGGCTTGGAGCTGGCCAAACCAAGCCGTCTTGCGCGCTTTGCCTTTGCAATGGCCTTCAGCCGCTTGAGCTTCTGGGCACTCCGCCTGTTCCCACACGCATAAGACGTCACCGTGTGGCGCACGCTGCGCACCGATTTCGGGGTGGCCGCCATCGGCATGTTGTCAACGCGATTAGTATTGAAAAACGTTTTCCAGCCGTACTGCTGAAAACCATGTTCCAACAGACTGGCGGCGCGGATCTTGCGGTCTGCGCCAGACGGTTCACCAAGAACGATCGCCATTAAGCGCCGTCCATCGCGCTGGGCACTGGCAACGATATTAAACCCGCTGTCACAGATGAAACCTGTCTTTAGGCCATCAGCACCATCAAACGTCCGAAGCAGACTGTTGTAGCTTCTCAAACGAACCTTCCCGAGGCGAAAGCTCGGCGTCGACCAGAATGAAGCATGTTCGGGAAACTCGTTGACGACGGCGCGGCTGAGCTTTGCCAGATCACGAGCGGTGGTCACCTGCGCTTTGGCTGGTAACCCGTTCGGGTTCACAAAGCGCGTACGCGTCATTCCAAGTCGCTTGGCCGTAGCATTCATCCGCGCAATGAACCGGTCATGTGAGGGCCCGAGCGCTTCCGCAATCATTACAGCCACATCATTGGCGGACTTGATGATCAGTGCTTTGAGAGCGGTCTCTATTCGAAGTTGGGCTCCAACAGGTAGGCCGATTTTGCTTGGGGGCTGCTTGTAGGCAAGCTCCGTGTTGGTGATCTTCGTGTCCATCTTGATCTTACCAGCCCTAAGATCTTGGAACACGAGATACGCAGTCATGATTTTGGTCAGCGAAGCGGGATGCCACTGTTGGTCCATGTCCTCTTCGTAAAGGACCATACCGTTTGAGGGATCAAACAGCAGTGCAGGTCCAGCCGTTGCAGCGCGCAATGGTACGCTGAGGACAAGAGCGGTCAGAACAACATGCAAAAACAATCGCACGGCTTGGCCTTCCTGACGGATCACGCGATCCGTCGCTGGAAAAACAGATATATGCCGCACTATCACATGCAGGCGGGCCCGGGCAACGTCATGGGTCAATGCTCTGTCGTCAACTTTCCACAGTTGCCAGTAGGGAACAGATCAAATCAGGCAGAAGTCTTGATTTGTCGTCATGATGTCGATTGACGACGCGCGCGCCGTGGCTATAGTCCGGCGCTCAGCACGCGACAGCCCCCCTGGCGGAACTGGTAGACGCGCGGGATTCAAAATCCCGTTTCCTCACGGAAGTGCCAGTTCGATTCTGGCGGGGGGCACCATTGGCACGGCATTGCCCATCGGTGATGGCACTGAATGGTTGGACGAAAAACCAATGCTGCACCAACAGGTCCCATCAGACATACCGCCTGAGATCCATGCGCATATATTGATCAGGCTCGCAGAGGTCGAACGTGAGAATAACGTTCGTATCCTATTTGCTGCCGAGTCCGGCAGCCGCGCATGGGGTTTTCCGTCCCCTGACAGCGACTATGACGTCCGCTTCATCTACGCCCACCCGACAAACTGGTATCTCTCGCTGCATGAACAACGCGATGTCATCGAATGTGGGATCGATGACCAGGAGATTGATCTGTCTGGGTGGGATGTTCGCAAGGCTCTGCGCCTGCTGATCAAATCAAACGCCGCACTGTATGAGTGGACACGCTCGCCGATCATTTATCGCGACGACGGCAAATCACGGAATAAAATCTCCAGGCTTTTCGAGCAGAACGCCAGTCGCCATCGGCTGATGATGCATTACTTCGAGTATGCAAAATCAACGTGGCGCAGGACTCAGGGCGATGCTGATACGATCAAGTTGAAGCGCTACTTCTATGCGATCCGTCCGCTTCTCGCGTGCGACTGGGCGGGGAAGCATGGAACGCCGCCACCGATGCGCATGCAGGATTTGCTTGCTGATGTGCCACCGCCAGCCCCCGTGACCGATGCACTTGAAGTGTTGCTGCTTCTGAAAACGCAAACATCCGAGATCGGCCATGGCCCTCGCGTTCCGATCCTGGATGCATGGATTGCTGAAAAGCTCGAAAACAAGCCTATTGCCGATGAAGTCGAAGGGAATGATCGCAGCGAGGTGCTGACACCCGCCCGCGCCGATGTAGAAGCATTCTTCCTCAGCGCGATCGGATTTGAGGCTTAAATTCGGACGCTAACTACCGCGTTCCATCCCAGACATAGAACGTCTTGCCGAGCCATGACTTGCGCTTTTCGACCGTGATCGTGGCGCCTTCGTCGAGCTTTGTCATGGACCGCGCTGCGATCGATACGGTCGAGCCATCAGCAAGCTTCACATCCAAACGGTGATGTTTCCGCTGCTGCTGATCCTTCCGCACATTCGAGACAACAACCGTAGCGGACTCTTCTCCAACCTTCGTACTCGGCGCGTACATCAACGCGATAGCGCAACCCACCAGCACAATGGCAGCGACGATCAGTTTCGCGGTCAGCGACATATGAGTGAACTCCGGAAAATGAGGCGGTCATAACGATTGAGACTGGATTGCTTAGGCCGCCTTCGCTTCCGCATCAACAAGCCGAACAATATCCATCATGATGTCGTTCAACTGGAAGTCCTTCGGCGTGTACACGGCCGCGACCCCAAACGCCTTCAACTTGACCGCGTCTTCCGGTGGAATGATACCGCCGACAATCAGAGGAACATCATCGAGGCCTTCTGATCGCATGCGTTCAAGCACATCCTGAACAAGCGGCACATGCGAGCCCGACAGAATCGAAAGCCCGACCACGTGGACAGATTCATCCAACGCCGCTCGGACGATCTGGCCAGGCGTCAGCCGGATACCCTCGTAGACAACATCCATACCTGCATCACGGGCGCGAACCGCAATTTGTTCAGCACCATTTGAATGCCCGTCCAGCCCAGGCTTTCCGACGAGGAACTTCAAGCGCCGGCCAAGCTTGCCCGAAACCGCTTCAACGCCAGTACGTACGTCTTCAAGGGCTTGGTCTTCGCGATGGACAGCAGACTGCGAAACACCGGTCGGCGCGCGGTACTCCCCAAAGATTTGCCGCAACAGGCCGCCCCATTCACCCGTTGTCACGCCAGCCTTGGCGCAGCGGATCGACGGTTCCATGACGTTGCGGTTTTCCTTTGCAGCAGCCTCAAGGTCAGCGAGCGCGGCTTTGACTTCCTTGTCATCGCGCTGCTCTCGCCACGCTTTGAGCTTGCCAACCTGCTCAGCCTCAACCGCTGGGTCGACAACGAGAATTGCATCTTCTCCAGCAGACAACGGCGAAGCTTCGGTTTCGGTCCATTTGTTGACGCCGACAACAACCTGATCGCCGGTTTCGATACCCTGCAACCGCTGGGAATTGCTCTCAACCAGTCGTCGCTTCATGTAGTCAATCGACGCAACAGCTCCGCCCATCTTGTCGATCGTTGCAAGCTCATTGCGAGCTTCCTCTTTCAGCTCTTCAACCTTGCGGGTGATCTCCCGCGATCCTTCAAAGATATCACCGAATTCCAGCAGATCCGTCTCGTAAGCAACGATCTGCTGCATGCGCAATGACCACTGCTGATCCCACGGGCGCGGCAAGCCGAGAGCCTCGTTCCAGGCTGGCAACTGAACCGCGCGGGCGCGGCCCTTCTTCGACAGCGTCACGCCAAGCATAGAAATCAGAATACGGTAGGGATTGTTTTCGGCCTGTTGTTCAGTCAACCCAAGTGAGTTCACTTGAATGCCGTAGCGGAAACGCGTGAGTTTGGGATCGGTAACACCATAGCGCTCGGCTGCGATTTCCTCCCAGAGCTCCGTGAACGCCCGCATCTTGCAGACTTCGGTGATGAACCGCATGCCTGCGTTGACGAAGAACGACACGCGTCCAAAGACGGTCGGGAAGTCCTCATCAGGCACTTCGCCTGACGCCTTCACAGTGTCTAGGACGGCAACGGCTGTTGCCAACGCATAAGCCAGTTCCTGCACCGGTGTCGCACCAGCTTCCTGTAGGTGATACGAGCAGACGTTCGTCGGGTTCCACTTCGGGACATTGTCGTAAGAGAAGACAATCGTGTCTTTGATGAGCTTCAACGAGGGTTCGGGCGGGAAAACATAGGTTCCGCGAGAGAGATACTCTTTGATGATGTCGTTTTGGATCGTGCCGGTCAGCGTATCGCGCCCCGCTCCGGTTTCGTCGGCCACAGCGACATACAATGATAACAGCCAAGCAGCCGTGGCATTGATCGTCATCGACGTATTCATTTGGTCGAGCGGGATGCCGTTCAAAAGCGTCCGCATATCACCGATGTGCGATACAGGAACGCCGACCTTGCCGACTTCGCCGCGGGCTAACTCGTGATCGCTGTCATAGCCAGTCTGGGTTGGCAGATCGAAGGCGATGGAGAGACCGGTCTGACCCTTCGCAAGGTTCTTGCGGTAGAGCTCGTTTGATTTTTCAGCGGTTGAGTGCCCCGCATACGTCCGAAAAATCCACGGCCTATCTCGACCTGGCTTGCTCTCACCCATTTTTGTGTTCCTTGACGTGCTTCTACCCAGGCCTGAAAAGGCATGGCCTCAACCATGCAATCACTGACAAGCCTTGCTGCATTGCACACCAAACGCAAGTCAGTTCACGATTTTAAGCTGATATCATCAGGAGGAAAACTGACAAAACGCGGCCTATGGTCAAGGACTTTCGAACAAGCTGAGCATTCAGCCGCCAATCCAGTAAGGATCAAGCTGGTATCAGACGTCCTTTTTTTGGCGACGTTTCATCATCGACCGGACGCGCCAATCTGTAAGGCCAAGTATCAGATCGAAGATAATGGCGAGGATCAGGAATGAAAGTGTAACGCCCAATGCTGATGCAACGACAATCTGATTATCATCGCCTGCTTGCACCAAAATGGAATTCTGCCGGAACAGTGATAACGTCACGATCGAGCCAACAACAAACGCCGGAATGACGCTGACGGATATGAGTGTCGACTGGATGATCTCGCGCAAGAATACAGCCGAGATGCTGCAAAGAGCGATGATCATGTAGAGATCACGCTCGCTGATGAGCAGAAACATTTTGTAAAACTGATCAAGCATGGCGAGTCTGAAGGCCTTGTTTGTTGGTTTTCAGTCCAGTAGTAAACCTGCTTAAGCACGTACCGCGCCAAGTCGCCGCTCTTAGACGATCACCGCAGACGATCAGTCCGCACACTGTCATCTTAGAGAACATTCCTTAATTCATCGTGAGGGCAAGGCGATTGATTGTGCAGTGCAATATATCCTTGCAGGTTAGCGCGATGTGTGCACCCCTTTGGTCCCGCGCCAACTGAACAATTGACGGATGACGTCACAAAACCATAACGAAGACCAATCGTTGAAACGGGAGACCAGCCAAGAATGGCCAGCCAGGCATCACAAGCGGTGACAAATGATATGACGTCCTCAGACATGAGTGGTCCGGTTAAGGATCTTTATGAGATTGGTGAGATCCCACCTCTAGGGCACGTGCCAAAACAAATGTACGCCTGGACCATCCGGGAAGAGCGTCACGGTGAACCAGATACCGCGATGCAGGTGGAGGTTGTGCCAACCTGGGAACTAGGCGGCCACGACGTTCTCGTATTGGTGATGGCAGCCGGCGTGAACTATAACGGTGTCTGGGCGTCGCTTGGTACGCCGATTTCACCTATTCGCGACGTTCACAAGCACCCATTCCATGTGGCCGGTTCGGACGCATCAGGCATCGTCTGGGCCGTAGGCTCTGAAGTGAAGCGGTGGAAAGTCGGTGATGAAGTCGTCATTCACTGCAACCAAGATGACGGCGACGACGAAGAGTGCAATGGCGGCGACCCTATGTTCTCGCAGTCCCAACGGATTTGGGGTTATGAGACGCCGGACGGCTCGTTCAGTCAGTTCTGCCGCGTTCAAGATCGCCAGCTCTTGCCGCGCCCGAAGCATCTGACCTGGGAAGAGAGCGCCTGCTACACACTCGTGTTAGCCACAGCCTATCGCATGCTTTTCGGCCACCGCCCACATGTCCTACGTCCGGGCCATAACGTCCTCATCTGGGGTTCATCAGGCGGTCTTGGCTCAATGGCCGTCCAGCTCTGCGCAACATCGGGAGCCAATGCGATCGGCGTGGTGTCCGAAGAGGATAAGCGTGATTTTGTCATGCAGCTCGGCGCGAAAGGTGTGCTGAACCGCAAAGACTTTGACTGTTGGGGACAACTACCAACCGTCAACACGGACGAGTTCAACGGTTGGATGAAGTCGGCTCGCAACTTCGGCAAGGCAATCTGGGACATCACCGGCAAAGGCAACAATGTTGACTGCGTATTTGAACACCCAGGTGAAGCGACATTCCCAGTTTCCGTACTAGTCGTGAAACGTGGCGGAATGGTTGTTATCTGTGCCGGTACGACAGGGTTCAATCTGACGATGGACGCCCGCTACCTCTGGATGCACCAAAAGCGCGTTCAAGGGTCGCACTTCGCGAACCTCAAGCAAGCTGCGCAAGCCAATACGCTTGTTCTGGAACGTCGCCTCGACCCATGTATGTCGGAAGTTTTCCCATGGGATCAAATTCCAAAAGCCCATATGCGGATGCGCCGCAATGAGCATAAACCTGGCAACATGTCTGTGCTGGTATGCGCGCCGACAACAGGCCTGCGGACACTTGAAGATACGCGGGAAGCCTCAGCAGCAAAGCTCGGTTAACATCCCGAGGACGTCTAACCTTGAAAACACGAGCGGCCCGCGGGAAACTGCTGGCCGCTTTTTCGTATCTGATGATTGGCCCTTGCATGGAAGAGCGGGGCTTTCCGCGCATGGCGTTCAGAAGGACTTCGGGACCACGCGGATCGAACCTGGCCAGTGACTAAGGTGCCATGGGCTTAAGGCATCGCCCCAGCACCAATCGCTGCCATCTTCTTCAGCTCGATCAAGCCCCTGTTCACCTCAGCACCCAGGATCACAATCACGGCGGTCACCTGGAAGAAGATGAGTGCCACCATGAGTTGCGACAGGCCCGCGTAGAAGCGGGAGTAGTCGCTGAATTCCAGATAGTACGAGTAGACGACCCCGGAAAGAACCCACAGGAATGCCGATAGCAAAATGCCCGGCATAACCTCCCCGATGGTCCTCCGCCCGGCAGCAAGCCAAATATGAAGGGCAATCAACTGCCCGGTGATAACGGCGATGGCGAGCCCGTAGCGCGCACCTGCACTGACCCAGGTGGAGTCCAGGATCGTTTTGAGCCACGACGGTTCAAATCGAGCGGCAACACCAGGACCGACAATGACAGCCCAAGACAGCACCAACATCGTAACAGCACTGACAAAAACGTACAGCATACTGATCAAAAGGCACAGGATGTACGGCCGCGTCTCCCGCACACGGTAAGCACCGTTCAAGGCCGCTCTCAGTGTTTCGACCGCACTGGTCGCAAAGAACAAGGCGATCACACCACCAAATGTCAGAAGGTCGATCCGTGTTGTGCCCATGATCGAAACGACCTGTGGGGCGAGAGCTTGGGCGACGCTTCGTGGCAGGGTCTCAAATAGCTGGTTGACGGCCTGTTCGGCCAACTCCGGACTACCGATGATCCCGGCCAGTCCGGCAAGAAAAAGACAGAATGGAAACAACGAGACGACAAACGAGAATGCAACGGCACCCGCCATCGAAAACCCCGAGTGCTCATACAGCCGGTAGAGTGCTTCA
>JBCBRD010000021.1:0-23233 GCA_039819885.1 Pseudomonadota bacterium | reverse complement strand
GCTCGCGATCCAAACCACGCATACGGTGTCTGTCGTTGAGGCCCTAAGACTTGTTGAGCCGCGATCAGTGAATTGGTCCAAGGGTTTGCGTACACTTGCAGATCCGCCACTTTCTGACACGACAGTTTTTGTGTCGCCCCCTGTTTCGGGGTGGACGTTTGTGGTGGGCCTCGCCCTTCCCCATCCGATGGGAGATGGCTTCAAGGACAAAGTGATGCCATTGCTTGCAGCTCTGGGGCGCGACTTTCCAGATGTTCAGTATTTTCTGAACTATTCCGAATTCGATTACTTTTCCTGGCAACGGTTCCGAGATGGCCGGTTTGTTCGCGTGTTCGCTGCTACCGATGAAGGCGTGGTGGCAAACAAGGGAATGCCAACGGCTGAAGAGCGTGCACTTGGCCTCAGGTTGTTTGAATTGCGTGGCGTTCGTGATCGGCATGGAGATGCTGGCGGGGAACTCTTGCTGCACCCCACGGAAGAGCACGTGCTGATGCTGGCACAAGTTTGGAGTATCGACCCAACACGTATTGGTTTCGTCGATGGTGATCCTAGCAGCCTTGGGTATGTTGGCGTTGTGCCTGCTGCGTGGCGTGCTGAGTTGTCAGGACACACTTCAAGCTACGCGGCGTAGCTTTTTCACCGGTTTCACTTGGCGTTTTGGCTGGCATTTGGAGTGATACGATGACCCAAGCAGTCTTGGGGCGCGACCCTTGCCGGTGCAGTCTTGTTTCCTCTCGTTTATCGGAGACTTGCCGGACCGGTGGCTTGTGGGTTGGTTGTTTGCGGTGGCAACAGGCCTTCGCACTCTTCGATCCGGTGATCTCGCAATCAGGGTTCTTGCAGCGTGTTTGCGATGATGACGATACGATCGTGCGGTAATCGCAAGCCTTGCCGGTAATTCCCAGTTGGACGCTAATGACGGGCTAATCGCGGGTTCAGGTGTTTCTTCCGCCAGGGTAATCATTGGTGGATCGACTTGAGGGCACAACAGTCCTGTCAGGCGATCCTCAGCTACATTTGCCGCCGGAATGAACTGGTCAACTGCTGTCTGCCACTTCGGCACGACATCCTGTGCGCTCTGCTTGGCCGCGCGTGCTCGCGCAAGCCAGCTATTCGTATTGACAATGAACACGCACATACTTTGAGACTCCGGGGCCGCACACCTTGTGCTTGGAGTCGTGAGAATGGGGGCTTGAGGTTAAAATCGGCTGAAGACGTGTTTCAAAATCTTTCAATGATTTTGGTGTGTTACAGGATTATATTCGCGTACATCTACGGTTGTTTAATTTACACACAAGTGCAACTTACGGGTGTTGTTCGGCTGAATGCCGAGCTTGTTGTGGAGATACTATTTCGGCCATTTGGCGCGCGATGAAGCGATCCAGGAACCCGTCAAATTGGACGGTGAAGACAGACAGGCCACGCTGGTCATTGCTCCATTCCGTAAATGCAGACGCAAATCCAGCTGCCGGATCTGCCCGGCCGTCCAGCTCTGTGACAGTCTTTGAGAAGGCTGCTTCAGTCATGGGGAGAAAAGGGATGGTGACAGCAGCGATACCGCCGTTCGGTTCGCGTCTGGGTGCACCGGTCACACTTGCGCAGATAACGCGTTCATTCTTGCCCCAAGACACGATGGCGCCGATGATAATGCGCGATGCTTCATAGCCAGGAGGTGCTGCATAGGCCCACTGCTGGTTCGTCTCATACATCACTGCTTTTACCTCGCTGACGTTTGCTGAAACCATTATCGCAGTGTGGTCTGTGAATCTGGACGACATACGGCAGCGTTGATCGAAGATTGCTTTCGGTGGATCTTATCCCCGCCTGTTTCAAAGAGCAGTGGTGCTCATCTGTTCGATGACGTCTCAACGGCAGCCGACCATCCTGCTGCCGTTGGAATGTTGCTCGCAATCGGGAGTTGATCGGAGCGTTGAGTGTTGTCTGAACCTGCTCCGTCTTTTGTGGCGACCAACGGGTCACACGCGCCGGACCAAGTTGTTCCGGTCTGGCGATCCAATGCGAGGTCAGCACAGTTCAGCGTTCCCGTTGGCAACACCGGCTCAAGTGCTTGGCTTGAATTGAGAGCACCGGCCTGTTTGCCATTCGGTGTTTGGGCAGGTGCTGGCGTTGGACGGGCAGGCGAAAACGGGCTGGAAGCAAAGCCAGCGTTCGATGGTACCGCAGTGCTGCGGATTGAACCTGTTGTTATTGAACCGGTGTATGTGGGCGATTGTGCGGGTCTCGCAATCTGTTCTCGAGGTCCTGAAAATACCGCTTCTGAAACGAAGGCCCAGAACCCAACGGCGTGCCAAAACACGGCACCGAGTACGAATCCTGCCAGTCCATATAGCCAGCCGTGAGACGACTTCGGAGATGGTTCTACTTTGCGCGATTTTTCTTGGTGATCTGGGCCCGGCGGCGATCCGTCTTCGTGGTGCGGGGTCGGGCTTAGCTGAGGTGGGCGCGGCGGTGCGTATCCCGCCTGGGGAGGTGATGACGCGTTCGGATATCTTGGAAGTTCAGTCATCTATCATGGCCCTGTCGTGAAGGAATCGTTTTCACAACTGTGTTGGCCAGACGACGTCCGTGCAACCGGTCTGGGTTTTCACCAGATCGATTGCTGTTGAATGTCCACAGTTCGGTTTCAGTCAGACTGAGTGTTGAGCCGATTAACGGCCGACCCGCACGGGTGGGATGAACATCCGCTTAGCTGAGCACATCCGTCGTTGGTTTTCATTGCGGCCGCAGGGCGTTGGTTTGCCACTTTTCGAGAAACAGATCCGGATTTCGCGGAGCCGGTTGCCTGCACCTCCGCAGGAGATCGCGAGCATGTCAGAGCGCAAGTCGGGATTTGCTTTGACGAAGGCATCTGACAGGGCGTCAGGCGATACCATCTGGGCTTTAACTGGCTGGGTGAACTGTTCTGGGATCGTGATCGTGTCGTACAGTTTGCGCGACAGATCGTAGTATCCATTCGGCGTCAGGCCGGAACAGGTCCCGTGCTTTTTATACTCGTGGATGACGAGTCTTGGCGACGGCATGATATCGAGCATCTGGTTGATCAGCCGCTTTGGGACAAACGGGCGCTCGCGCGTCCAGCAACGTTCTGGGTAGCCGCGCGTGTACTGCGGCCATAGCCCATGCAACACAAATGCATAAGGGCGTGCGCGTTTGGCGTCGCATTGCGGTTCGTAGCGCTTCGATTTGCGAGACGCGCAGTATGTCGGGGACCAAGACAGGACAAGCGCGTAGTAGTCGAACTTCCCAGCGATGTGTTTTTTGCCGCGCTTGTCGTCTTGGCGGTAAGGCGCGCGTTGCGCCTCGGCACTTGTTGCGATGATGATAAGCGGTGCCGCGAGTGCAATCAGGGCGAGACATGCGGCTGTAAGTCGTGTGGCTTGTGATTGGGTCTTTGTCTTGGTCATGTGCATTTGGGGTCTTGGTCTTTTCGTGATGCGATTTCGTTTGGCGGGTTTAGAGATCTGCTAGGCGGGCGAGAATACGTGCCCAGCTCCGGGCGCCTTTTTGGAAACTCTTGAGGTTGTATTTTTCATTGGGGGCGTGAATGCGGTCGTCCTCAAGGCCATAACCGACCAAAAGCGTGTCCATTTTCAACTTATCTTTGAAGGATGTCACGATGGGGATGGAGGCCCCGCAACCCATGAGGGCTGCTGGTTTGTTCCATTCATCAGTCAGCGCTTCGCTTGCAGCCTGAATGAAGTCTGTATCGGTATCGAAGCCAATCGCGGCTGAACCGTGTTGATCAAAACAGCGGGCTTTGCAATCGCCGGGCACGCGGTCTTTCACGAATGTTTCGATGGCTTTCAGAATGGGCTTTGGGTTTTGGCCTGGCACGAGGCGGCAGGTGATTTTGGCGGACGCTTTAGAGGGTACAATCGTCTTTGAACCCGGGCCTTGGTAGCCGCCTGTGATGCCGTTGAATTCCAGCGTCGGGCGTGACCAGAGTTGTTCAAGTGCGGAATGCTTGGTTTCACCAGCGGGAATTTCCAGTCCAACTGGGCCGAGGAAGTTTTCCAATTTGAAGTCCAACGCATCCCATTGTCTGAGCTGTTTGGCAGTTGGCTTTTTCACGCCGTCGTAGAAGCCCGGTATGGTCACCTTGCCTTTGGCGTCATGCATGTCTGCCAGGATGCGTGTGAGGACGCGGATGGGGTTCAATGCCGGGCCGCCGTAAAGTCCCGAGTGAAGATCTCGCTTGGCGGCTGTCAGTTCGATTTCGATACCGGCCAGGCCACGCAACATGGTGGTGATGGCGGGTGTGTCTTTGTCCCATTGGCTGGTGTCGCAGACCATGGCGAAGTCGGCTTTGATTTCCTTGCCATGCTTTTTCAGAAAAGCAGGTAGGGAGGGCGAACCGCACTCTTCTTCGCCTTCGATCAGAACGGAGACGGCGATCGGCAGTTCGCCTGCAATCGTTTTCCAGGCCCGTGCGGCTTCGAGGAATGTGCAGAGCTGACCTTTGTTGTCTTCTGCTCCGCGGGCGACAATGACTTTCCCGTTGCCCTTTTCGGTCGCGATGCGTGGTTCAAACGGTTTTGTTTTCCAAAGGTCCAACGGGTCTGGTGGCTGAACGTCGTAATGGCCGTAGAAGAGAACGTGCGGCATGCCTTTGGGTACTGATTTGCGGTCGTGTGCGACAACCATGGGATGGCCCGTTGTTTTTTTGAGATCAGCCTTAAACCCAATGTCGCGTAACGTGTTTACACACCAGTTTGCTGCCTCATCGCACCCTGATTTGAACGCGGGGTCGGTCGACACGCTTGGTATGCGCAATAGCTCGAAGCAGCGCTCAAGAGCTGCGTCTTTGTCGCTGTCGATGTGGTCCAGCACCTGCGCCAGTGTGTTGAGCGGCTTTTTCGGCATCGTTCAATGTCCTTGCGTCATCGGTCGGATTTCGCCCGTCACAAATCGGGCTTCAATGGGCTTGGGCTTGTTTACCCCAATGCATGATGTTCGGAAACGATGGTGTTAGCTTTTCGTTTGGTCGGCTGCTTGCTAAGTCAAATGCATCAAAGAACGAATTTCAGTGTCTGCAGGAGGCATCACCATGTCAGAATCCGCAAGTACGTCCTCTCAGAAGTGGGTGTACGTGTTTGGTGCTGGCCCGTCCGAGGGTGATGCGACATTGAGAAATTTGCTTGGCGGCAAGGGGGCCAATCTCGCTGAGATGGCCAAGTTGGGTTTGCCGGTGCCGCCAGGGTTTACGCTAACCACTGAGGTTTGCACCGGCTACTACGCAGCGGGTCGTAAAATGCCGGACGGTGTTGGGCCGCAAGTCATCGCTGCCATTGACGACGTGGGCAAGTCCGTTGGGATGCGGTTTGGTGACGTCGAGAACCCACTGCTGGTTTCAGTGCGGTCGGGTGCCCGGGCGTCGATGCCTGGGATGATGGATACCATTCTCAATCTTGGACTGAACGATGAGACCGTGAAAGGGCTCGCTACGCGTTCCAAAGATGAGCGGTTCGCGCTCGATAGCTATCGCCGGTTTATCCAGATGTATGCCGACGTTGTACTGGGTGTGGACCATGGCATCTTCGAAGATACGTTGGAGAATTTCAAAAACCTCGAAGGGTACGGGCTTGATACCGAGCTGACCGCCGATGATTGGCGCGATATCATCGATCAATACAAGGCCGCTGTTGAGAGCGCTTTGGGGCGACCATTTCCACAAGACACGAACGAACAGCTTTGGGGCGCCATTGGCGCAGTGTTTGGGTCCTGGCGGAATGCACGCGCCAACACCTATCGTCGGCTGCACGATATTCCAGAAAGCTGGGGGACGGCTGTCAACGTGCAGGCGATGGTGTTTGGAAACCTTGGTGAGACCAGCGCAACCGGCGTCGCGTTTACGCGTAACCCTTCGACGGGCGTCAACGAGATTTACGGCGAGTACCTGATCAATGCGCAGGGTGAGGATGTTGTTGCTGGAATTCGGACGCCTCAATCACTGACAAAGAAGGCGCGTAAAGAAGCGGGCGAAAAGACGTTGTCGCTCGAAGAAGCGATGCCGGACACGTTTGTTGAGTTGAAGGCTGTTTTTGCAAAGCTCGAGTCTCACTATCGCGATATGCAAGACATCGAATTCACCATCCAAGACGGTAAGCTTTGGATGCTGCAAACGCGGTCTGGCAAACGGACGGCAGAGGCTGCTCTCAACATTGCTGTTGCGATGGCGGAAGAAGGTGTTCTCACACGAGATGAGGCTGTACTCCGGGTTGATCCTGCCGGTCTTGATCAGTTGCTTCACCCGATGTTGGATCCCGATGCTGAGAAGGTGGTGCTGACGCGCGGGCTTCCGGCATCGCCTGGTGCTGCTGCCGGTGAGATCGTTTTCACGGCTGATGATGCGGAAGCCATGCATTCACAGAACAAGGATGTGATCCTTGTGCGTGTCGAGACGAGCCCCGAGGATATTCATGGCATGCATGCAGCGGTTGGTATTTTGACGGCACGTGGCGGCATGACCAGCCATGCGGCTGTCGTGGCACGCGGGATGGGGCGTCCTTGTGTGTCGGGTGCAGGTGCGATGCGTATTGATGTCAAAGGAGGCACGCTGACAATTGGTGCGAAGACCTTTCAAAAGGGCGATGTCATTACGATCGACGGTACGACAGGCCAGGTGCTTGATGGGCGTGCGAAGATGCGTCAGCCAGAACTATCTGGTGCCTTTGGTACGCTGATGGGTTGGGCTGATAAAGTGCGAACGTTGGGTGTTCGCACGAATGCCGATACGCCGCGGGATGCGAAGGTTGCGCGGGACTTTGGTGCTGAGGGCATTGGTCTGTGTCGCACCGAGCATATGTTTTTTGACGATGCGCGTATTCTGGCAATGCGTGAGATGATTTGCTCTGAGAGCGAGGACGGACGTCGGGCGGCCCTTGCTAAGATTCTGCCGATGCAGCGGGCAGACTTTGAAGATCTATTCAAGATCATGGCGGGCCTGCCGGTGACCATTCGGCTGCTTGATCCACCGTTGCATGAGTTCCTGCCGCATAAAGCTGCGGATCGTGATGTCGTTGCTGAAGCGCTTGGGATCTCAGTTGCGAAGCTGACAGCACGGGTCAATGAGTTAGCTGAATTCAATCCGATGCTCGGGTTTCGTGGTTGCAGACTGGCGATCCGATATCCTGAAATCACCGAAATGCAGGCGCGCGCGATTTTCGAAGCTGCTGTGAATGCTGCGAAAGAAACCGGGCAGCCTGTGCGACCCGAGGTGATGATCCCGCTGGTGGTTTACCGCAAAGAGTTCGACATTCTTGCCAATGTCATTCGCGTGACTGCGAAGGCTGTCGAAGATGAAACCGGTGCGACGCTTGCCTATGACATCGGGACGATGGTCGAGTTGCCGCGATGCGCGCTGCTGGCTGACGAGATTGCGCGTGGGGATGATGGTGCTGAGTTCTTTTCATTTGGCACGAATGACATGACGCAGACGTGTCTCGGGTTGTCGCGTGACGATGCCGGGCCGATTTTACAGACTTACATTGAGCAGGGTATCTTTGAGGTTGATCCGTTCGTATCTATCGATACGTCCGGGGTCGGCGAGCTGGTCCGGATCGGGACGGAAAAGGGGCGGGCTGTAAAGCCCGATCTCAAGATCGGCATCTGTGGTGAGCATGGCGGTGACCCGAAGTCGGTCGCGTTCTGTGATGAGAGTGGCCTTGATTATGTCTCGTGTTCGCCGTTCCGCGTGCCAGTTGCGCGGCTGGCGGCGGCGCAGGCCTCACTCAGAGCAAAGGGTGCTGCATAGGAGCCTCTTGCGATGGTGCGCCACCGTTATGCCGTGCAGTTTTTTGGAGCAGTCGCGATGGCAGGTTTTGTTGCCGTGTCATCGGCATCAGCCGAGGTGCGATCGTTTGGCGGCTATAGCTGCGTGGATGATTGTTCCGAACACGCGATCGGATTTTTGACCGCTGAAGAGCAAGGTTTCAGGAACCCGAAAACGTGCGACCAGGCCCTTAATGTCAGTCAGGAAGAAGGTTGCCGGGTGTACTTTGAAGATCCGTATAGAGGCGCGGAGACCGATGATCATGGGCGCGAAATTTTTCGGTAACGCTCGCCGCCGTCACCAAACCCGGTCGTGATGATCTTCATCAAGGCGCGGGCGTTTTGGCCGTGGCCCCTTGTAGGCTGGCAAGGCGGCTAAGATGATTGCCATGGGCGGGAAAACAAACGTCCAGGCGATCCAGAACGAATAGTCGCGGTTTTTGACACTAGCGAGAATGCCAGCGACGGCTGCTGAACCTGTAGCAACCAGTCCCCAGGCTACAATCCAGAATGCGCCGCTCATGTGTCCTCCCAACTCTCTCTCTCGCGTGTCGGTGAACCGCGAATTGTTCGTTTATATTTGGGTGGTGATCATGGCGAAAGCAAGCTGACTGTTGGAGAACGGTTTATAGCCGCCTAGGCGCTGTTGGTTTGACAGGATCACCGACGCGTCGAGCGAGAGCTGATCATTCTTGGGTGTTAAAGTCGAGCCCTAAGTCCAGAACGGGGGCTGAATGGGTCAATGCGCCAACGGAGATGAGGTCCACGCCAGTTTGAGCTATCCCGGCGACTGTTCCAATGTTGACGCCCCCTGAGGCTTCCGTCAGTGCATGCCCGTTTACATAGTTCACGGCTTCGCGCAGTTGCTCGGGCGACATGTTGTCGAGAAGCACGCAGTCGGCGATCGCGAAGTCAACCTCGCGGAGTTGCTTAAGCGTATCGACTTCAATCTCGATTTTGACCAAGTGACCGGCGCGTTTATGGGCAGCCTTCAGGGCCTGTTCAATTCCTCCACAGGCGGCGATGTGGTTGTCTTTGATAAGAACGGCGTCAAATAAACCAAACCGGTGATTGCCGCCGCCACCACACTTCACGGCGTATTTTTCAAACGCCCGGAGACCGGGTGTGGTTTTTCTTGTGTCGACGATTGTCGCTTTGGTGTGGGCAATGGCGTTGACGTAGTCGCGCGTCAGTGTCGCAATGCCGGACATCCGCCCCATAAAGTTTAGGGCGACACGCTCGGCTGTGAGGATTGCGCGTGCCGGGCCCGTGATGGTGGCGAGACCATCGCCGGGCGCAATCGCGTGACCGTCATGCTTTGCCGCGTGGAATTTGGTTCCAGCATTGATTTGCGAGAATGCGGCATGCGCGACTTCGATACCCGAGACGATGCCAGCCTGGCGCGCTGTAATGGTTGCTCTGATCCGCGCGGTTTCCGGGATGGTGGCGTTCGTTGTGATATCGCCTACCAAGCCGAGATCTTCAGAGAGCGCATCAGCGACAGCCTTTGAGATTGTCGCGTGCGGGAGCCCAGCGATTTGTGTCATGTGCTGATCCCGTGGACTGCAGCGGCGGGGTCAATCGGACACGGCTTTTGAGGACTAACCACAAATCGTTTTGCGGCTTCTGTTTTGTCTCGGCTGGTGGTCGCGACAGTTTTTTTGAGGGATGCGTCCACGTTCTTGATGTTAAGGAAGGTGCGATTGCAATCGTCCGCGCTTATCTCTGGGAAATCGGATCGGAAGTGCCCGCCCCGGCTTTCGCATCGCATCTGTGCTGCAGTTACAAGAAGACCTGCAGCAAGGCATGCATTGATCATTGCTGTGTCGTCGGCTCTGGTTGCAACGTTGTTTGCCTCCGCAACGGTTTCGAGCGCGCTAGTAAGTCCGATAGCATCACGGACCACGCCGACTTTGTCTGACAGTGCGTTGCTCACCTGTTCAAGCAAGGCCTTTCGCTTAGTTTCTGCCACGCGACCACTTGCTGGACAGGCACGAAGTTCGGCCCGGATGAGGAATTCCGGCTCGCTTTGGGCTGCGATGTCTGATGCCGCGCGGGCAGCCATAACGGTCGCTTCGAGAAGCGAATTCGATGCGAGCCGGTTGGCGCCGTGCAGTCCGGTTGAGGCAACCTCACCGATTGCCCATAAGCCAGGGACGTCGCTGCGTGCATTCAGATCTGTTGCAACTCCGCCCATGTGATAATGGGCTGCCGGCGTGATCGGTATCAAATCTGTTTCCGGATCGATGCCATAGCGTTGGCAATGGGCATAGACGGTTGGGAACCTGGTTTCAAAGGCCGCGCCTATGGCGCTGCGACAATCGAGGTACGCACCTCTTCCAGCGGCTCTTTCTTCGAAAACGACGCGAGCGACGATGTCCCGAGGGGCCATTTCAGCATCGGCATGGATGTCTGGCATGAAGCGCTTGCCATCGCCGTTGACCAGTGTTGCGCCTTCGCCGCGTAGGGCTTCGGTCGCAAGAGGTGTTGGGCGCTCGGGCACGTCGAATGCTGTTGGATGGAATTGGACGAATTCGGCATCTGCAATCGTCGCACCTGCGCGGGCAGCCATTCCGATGCCCTCGCCGCGTGCGTATTCCGGGTTCGTTGTGGCAGCAAAAAGCCCGCTTAGGCCGCCGGTTGCAAGGATGACTGCATTGGCTGGTACAAGCTCATAGGCCGTGTCGCCGTCTAATCGCGTGCGCATGAGGCGGACACCGGCAACAGAGCCATTCCGTAGCATCAGGTCTTCGGCTGCAAACCCTTCCAAGACCCGAATTGATGGTGTCTTGCGAACCGTTGCAATGAGGGACTGCATAATCGCATGACCTGCGCGATCTCCCGTCACGCGGACGACGCGTTTTTCGGAATGGGCGGCTTCGCGGGATAGAACGAAATGGCCTTCTAGATCACGGTCGAAGGGGACGCCATATCTGAGCAAGTCTGCAATGCGGTCAGGTGCTTCTGCGGCGATTGTGTTGGCAACGTCCGCATCAACAAGACCAGCGCCTGCTTTGATCGTATCAGCGGCGTGTTTTTCAGGGGTATCGGCGAGACCTACAGCGGCGGCAATGCCACCTTGCGCCCATGCGCTTGATGCGCCCTCGCCAAGTGGTGCAGCGGACACGACTGTGACCGGCAACGGGCTCAGCTTTAAGGCTGCAAACAGACCGGCAAGCCCCGCACCGATGATGACAATGTCACCTGCGGCGCGGCGCTGGTCCGAACTCTCAAAGGGCTTGAATGTGCTCATTGTCGGGTTGTGATCTGCCATGTTGGGTTCAGTTGGTCAGGTTGACCATGCGCTCAACGGCGCGTCGTGCCTTGTCAGCGACCTCTGGATCAACAGTGACCTCGTGGCGCATATTGAGCAACGCATCGTAGATGTTTTCCAGGCTGATGCGCTTCATGTGAGGACACAAATTACATGGCCGGATGAACTCCACATCTGGCGTCTCTTGGGCCACGTTAGATGACATTGAACATTCGGTCACAAGGATCACCTTGGGCGGGCGCTTGTCCTTCACCCAATTGATCATAGCGGCCGTCGAGCCGGTGAAGTCGGCGGTTTCGATCACGTCCGGGGGACACTCGGGGTGTGCGATGATCTTAATGCTTGGGTCGTCCTCACGAAGGCTTTCCAGCTCCTCCGCGGTGAAGCGCTCATGCACTTCACAACGTCCCTTCCAAGCGATGATTTCGACATCGGTCTGGGTCGCCACATACTTGGCGAGATACTCATCGGGGATCAACAGAACGCGCTTCGCACCGAGGCTTTCAACAACCTGGACTGCATTCGATGATGTACAGGTGATGTCGCACTCTGCTTTGACGGCGGCGGACGTGTTTACGTAGGTCACGATTGGTACGCCGGGGTAGGCTTCGCGAAGGGCGCGCACGTCTTCTGCCGTGATGGATGCGGCGAGTGAACAGCCAGCGCGCATGTCTGGAATGAGGACGGTCTTATCCGGGCTCATGAGCTTGGATGTTTCAGCCATGAAGTGTACGCCAGCCTGGACGATGATGTCCGCATCGACCTTCGCGGCTTCTTTTGCAAGTTGGAGGCTATCACCCATGAAGTCCCCCACGCAGTGGAAGATCTCCGGCGTCATGTAGTTGTGCGCAAGTATGACCGCGTTGCGCTCTTTCTTCAGGTCATTGATCGCCTTGATTAATGGTGCGTAATGCGGCCACTCCATGGGTGTGACGACGTTTTTGACACGTTCGTACATCGGCGCCATCTCAGCTGCCAATTCTGGTGTGTAGGGCAGATCGAGTGGGGTTGGAGTTGGCATGGGAGGGACTGGAGCTGCCGTACGTGGTGTTGGTGGCGCTACTGTCTCGATGACTGTCATAGTCGGTTCTCCTCGTCGTCTTAGGTCGGCGGCGCGACTGGTGTTTTTGGCCAGTGTGATTGCGCAGCCCTAGATTGGTTTTCTTCGGCGGAGTGGTTGGGTGTTATGTTCGGCTTGGTGCTATCTCAGCGCGATTTTGCGCCGCCTCACATCAGATCGTTGTGTTCGAGTGATCCCGCATTGCGGATTTGCCCTTTGCCTTTGGACCGCCGTCGGTCTGAGATGCGCTGCCGGTCTATGCGCAATTTTGCCCTTGATACTCCGGCTGTTTGCTTGATATACTCATGTCGAGCATTAATAAGATCCAAGTTTGTGCGGCTGTTAAGGCCGCTCGTCTATATGCTCGGTTTGAGTATTCCTTGTTGCTTACAACTTAGTGCGTCTTGAGCGCAAAATCTAGGTTCTGCGCCTCTAAACGATGTTCAATTGTTTGGTATTCTATATCAGCAAAGCGCCGTATGTGCTTTGCGAGGTGTCCCTATGGTACTGAATGTGTTGACGTTTCGTCCCGCTGCAGCGGATTCGGATGGTACGCGACTGCGTCACAAAGAAATTCAGATTTCTGCTTCAAGCTCTGCGATTTCGATGCCTTGATGTCATGAAATAGGGCGCTGACTCATCGCCTCGCGCCCTATTTGGGTCTCGTTGTGCTAACGGCGAGACGCTAGTTGCGTGCAGCTACCGCTTTTACGCGAACACCGGGTGCTGGACGTTCCAACAGAACCTCACGGCGGAAGCGGAACAGCTTGGCGGGACGGCCACCCGTGCGGGTCTTCATCTCGCCTGTTGGCTCCACCAGACCTGCACTTTCCACCAAGCGACGGAAGTTCTGCTTGTGAAGATGGGGGCCCAGAATTGCTTCCACGGTCTTTTGCAATTCAAACAGCGTGAATTCCTGCTGCATGAGTTCGAACACGACCGGGCGGTACTTGATCTTTGCCCGCACCCGACCGATGGCCGTGGCGAGGATCCGCCGGTGGTCGTAGCGCATTGGAAGCCCAGTTCGTCGTATGACGGCCGTTGCCCCACTCGCGCGTTCTGGGCGGTCGCGGCTCGCTTCAGAAACCAAGCCTGCTTCGTACAGAAGCTCGTAACGCTCCAGAACCTTTTCTTCATCCCAGGTTCCACCGTCAAACCCAAAACACAGTCGGACACGCTGTGCGCGATCCGTGAGGCGAAACGGGTTTTGATGGAACGAGGTTTGGTTAGCCCATTTCATCAGTTCAGGTTCAAGGACCGTCTCGAGAATTTCTGGGCGGCCCTTGCGCCAATCTTCCCAGGGGAAGAATTGATACCAACTGCGCCAATGACCTTCTTCAGCACTTTCTATTTCAGATGCTTGGGTCAGTGCGAGATACCCGATTGACATGACGTGTGGCCGGATATCGTTTGGCTCCGCATGGCGACCGCGATCGCCAAACGTATAGAGTTGTTCAACATAGCCCAGTTCCAATCCTGTCTGGTCAGTGACCCAGGATCGAAGGCCCATATCGAGAGTTCGATGTGCGACCGGTGAAAACGGACCAAATGGAAGGCCGTCACATGCTCCGCCGTCGTCTGGAGTATCGCGCACTACAAGTACGACAGGTTCGTCGTGCTGTACTGCAACAATTGCCGCATTCAAGCCGATTTCAACGGCAGCGGTCTCCATCCTTTGCGATGGCACGTGGAAGGTCTCGTGGTTCGTCACCGGCATTTCAGCTAAGCCCCGGTTCATGATGTCTCCAAGCCGCTGACCTCCCCAAATCAAGCGACACGTGACCGCTAGTGCTCGATCATGGCCGTTTTGAGATAAACAGAATTGCAAAAATGAATTAAACCCAATGGCAGGGGTCTGATTATTGCCGCAAATGCAAGTGGTTACGCGGTTTTTTGAGAAAAGTCAGTTGGTCTCTAAGCGCGTCAAAGATTATGCTCTTGAAGCGTCTGAAAGCGCTTTAGGAGACGAATTTGAGCTTCTTTAGCTGGCCAGGGCGCAAGTGATTCGAGTTTTGTTTGCAGTTCAGTTGAGAGTTTTGGTGGCTTGTTGAAAAACTGTTCGGCTTCGTTGTGTGCAAAACCCGCCAAGGTTGTTGCTTCGAAATATGCAGAAATGCGGTCAGCCGATTTGATTTCGCCAGATATTGTCTTGGGCAATATGGCTGGTAGGGAAAATCGAATATGGATCGCTTCAAGAAGTCGGTTTTCGAGTTCCCGATAATCAAATCCAATGGCGTTTTTGAACGGGCTGATGAGATCGCCGACGACATATTCGGCCGCGTCATGCAGCAGTGCCGCGCGTTTCCATTTGATCGGCCAGTCGGGGTTTCGGTCGGTGCAGATTTCCTCAACCATGAGTACATGTTGGGCGACAGAGAGGGCATGGTCCCCGGTTGTCTGACCGTTCCAACGCGCGACGCGTGCCAGACCATGGGCGATGTCCTCGATTTCAATATCGACAGGTGAGGGATCGAGTAGGTCTAGCCGACGGCCCGACAACATCCGTTGCCATGCACGTTTCGAAGGGGGCTGCCGCTTCGATGTTGCCGGTCTGGACCGTGTGTTTGATTGGGCTGTGTTGACGCGCTTCGTGGTGGCGGTTTTTTGGTTGTCTGTCATGGATGTGGTGCGGTTTGAAAACCGTTTCAGTTGAAAGAGATATTGGCCTGTAATTTGGCACAGGCGGCGTGACGATGACAGGTGATGAGGTGATCGTTCACGAGCCCGCTCGATTGCATCAACGCATACATCGTCGTTGGACCGACAAAGTTGAAACCGGCGGCCTTGAGAGTTTTGGACAAAGCTTTCGATTGTTCCGTTGTTGCTGGTATGTCGTTCATCGACTTAGGGCTGTTAATGATCGGCTTGTGACTGACGTGGCTCCAGATGATGTCAGCGAAATCGCGCTGTTTGCTCAGAGCCAGATAGGCTCTTGCGTTGTTGATCGTTGCTTCAATCTTGGCTCGGTTGCGGACGATGCCCGCGTCAGCCATCAGGCGTTCGACATCTTTTGACGTGAATGTTGCAATCTTTGCCGCGTCAAACCTGACGAAGGCTTTGCGGAAATTCTCGCGCTTACGCAGGATAGTCAGCCACGACAGACCGGCTTGGAAGCTTTCCAGGACGAGCTTTTCAAATAGGCGACTTCCATCCGTGATTGGCACCCCCCATTCTTCATCGTGGTAGCGGGTGTATTCCGGGTTCTCGATCCCTGGCCATACGCATCGTTTAAGCGTGTGATCGGTGATGGTCATAGGTCAGCTATTTGAGTCCGTGGCGACCGGTTTGCTGGGTGCAAAATCGGTGAGTTGGAATTTTGCCCATGCGGGTATCGTGACACTGATTTCGACGTCTGCTGTGCTTAGCGGGATCTGTTTGGATTGGGCTTCTGCTGCACGGTCCAATCTCACGACTGCCAAGCCTGTTTTGCCACTCACAGACCCAAGCGTACCGATCATTGCTTGATCTGCGTTTACGTCGGTTCCAGATGGCGGAAGCGGCGTGTCTGCCGAAACTTGCACGACCCGTTTTCTTGCTGTTCCGCGATGTTGCATGCGGGAGACGACTTCTTGTCCGACATAGCAGCCTTTCTCAAAGTCGATGCCACTTAGTTGATCCATCATGGCTTCATGTGGGAAGGCGTCTGACAGTTTGAAGTCGTGCCCGCTGTCTGGCACGCCCAGCGCAATTCGGTGTGCGTGGTAGGCATCGGCCGTTGCTGGTGTCGCTTGAAGCTCTCCTGGCACCCAGTCGGTCGTGAGCGTCACCAGGAGTCTCATGCCCAAGGTATTTAAGCGCGGATCTATGAAAACGTATGCGCCACTTTTTGGCATCTGTATCACGTCTGGGTTCTCGTTGGACCAGAGCGTAGAAACGGTATAGTCGGATGAGACGTCTTCGATTGTGACGGAACTGCGCAGTTTGTACATGCTTAGCCGTTTGACCAACGGGACGGCCTGCTCGCGCGTGATGTCGATCAAGAAGTCATTATCCGCTTTGCAATAGACGAAGAAGTCAAAGAGGATTTTGCCTTGTGGCGTCAGAAGCGCAGCATAGACTGCGTTGCCTTTCTTCAGTTGATCGACGTCATTGGTGATCAATCCCTGAAGCAGCTTGGTGCTGTCTAGGCCTTTGACTTCAACGACGCCGCGGTCGGGCCGCAGGGCGAGGTTCCATTTGGTCATGGTATGCACTCTTGTTCGAGCAAGTTTCTAAGTTCTGCGATGATGCGTTGGCGGTGCCAGTGCAATGATGTGAGTTATCGCTCGGTAGCTTTGGACAGTCCGCACACATGATGCAAGCAGCGGCTTGCAAGCGGGTCGAACATCGCCGCATAAACGGGCGTGTTTCCCTCAAGTCAAATCAGAAATCCGGAGTGTTTCCCAATGGCAGATCGCTATGACCTCATTTTGCGTGGCGGTACGGTCGTTTCGCATGGTGGGTCAGCACAGGCCGATATTGCGGTTCAGAACGGACGCGTAGCAGCGATCGGGAATCTGGGGTCCGCGGTGAGCGAACAGGTGCTGGATCTCAAGGGCCTAACCGTGTTGCCGGGCGTGATCGACAGTCAGGTGCACTTTCGCGAGCCGGGGTTGACCCACAAGGAGGATTTGGAGACAGGCAGTCGGGCCGCAGTGATGGGCGGAGTGACGGCGGTCTTCGAAATGCCAAACACCAATCCACTTACAACGACGGCTGAATTGCTCGCCGAGAAAGTGGCCTTGGCACGCGACCGGATGTTTTGCGACTTTGCGTTTTTCGTCGGCGGTACGCGAGACAACATTGATCAAATTCCGATGCTGGAGCAACTCGAAGGTTCGGCCGGTATCAAGGTCTTTATGGGGTCATCGACCGGTTCGTTGCTGGTGGAAGATGAGCCCTCGCTGGACCAGATCATTTCTAAACTGTCGCGCCGAGCTTCGTTTCACGCGGAAGACGAGGAGCGACTGATTTCGCGAATGGGCGAGCGCGTGTCGGGTGATCCATCTTCGCACCCTGTATGGCGGGATGTGACGGCAGCGATAATGGCGACCCAGCGATTGGTGAAGCTTGCCGAAACCCACCGAAAGCGCGTGCACGTGCTGCACATCTCAACGGCAGATGAGATGGCATTTCTCGGGCATCACAAGGAGTGGGCAAGTGTTGAGGTAACGCCGCACCACCTGACGCTTGTTGCGCCGGATTGTTACGAACGGCTTGGTGGGTATGCACAGATGAACCCGCCTGTTCGCGACGCGCATCATCAGGCGGGGCTTTGGCGTGGTATCACTGATGGGACCGTCGATGTTTTGGGGTCAGATCACGCGCCACATGTGCGGGAGGAGAAGGAGCACACTTACCCAGATTCGCACTCAGGCATGACGGGCGTTCAAACGCTTGTGCCCATGATGCTTGATCATGTGAATGCTGGTCGGCTCAGTCTGCAGCGGTTTGTCGACCTGACGAGCGCTGGTCCTCAACGGCTATTTGGGTTGCGCGGCAAAGGTCGGATTGCCGTCGGGTATGATGCAGACTTTACGATTGTCGATCTGAAGCGCCGCGAGACGATCACCGATGCATGGATTGAAAGCCGATGCGGGTGGACACCCTATGATGGTGTTACGGTCACTGGCTGGCCGGTTGGAACGTATGTGCGGGGTAGCCAGGTCATGTGGCAGGGTGAACTGGCAGATCAAGCTGGTGGTGCACCGGTTCGGTTCTATGATGTGTGTTGATTGGTGTCGGCGACCTTTGGCTGGCACGCGGGTTGCTCCTCGACCGATGTGGTCGGTTAAGGAGTGTCTCAAAATGGCTCAATCCCTCGTGGAACGCGAAAGCCCTCGTCGCGTCTCATCCCTTGGTGGGTTTTGCCGTGGGATGGCGCTGGGTGCCTGTTCGATGGGGTTACTCGCAGGCCTCACGGCTGGTGCGTATGTGGCGAAGTCCGCGGCAGGTATCGATCTGATTGAGGGGCACTCGCCTTTGCATGCCCCTTTATGGCCGGTTGCTAAAGAACTCCGGGCCGTTTGGCGTGAAGTCAGCACCACCGGTTAGGCTCTTGCGAGGTCATTTAATTCAGCGATGCGACTGCGCCTACTGCGCGATCCCACTTCTTTACGACCTTTACTGTCGCGCCAATATCTATGAGGCTGGCCAGGTGGATCACGTGATGGTTCATCATCCTAAAGCAGCCGGATGATGCAGCACGTCCAATCGTTTTTGGCTTGTTGGTTCCGTGGATGCGATAGAGCGATTGCCCCAAGTAAATGGCCTTGGCACCCAGAGGATTACGCACGCCGCCCGTCATAACTTTCGGAAGATAGGGTTCGCGTTTGCGCATTTCGGCAGGTGGGTGCCAACTGGGCCAGTCTGCAATGCGGCTTACCGTTTCCGTCCCCGTCCATTGGAAGCCGATGCGGCCAACTGAGATAGGGTAGACGAGGACTTCACTTGCTGATTTCACGTAGAAGAGCTTGCGGGCAGAAGTGTCGATGATCACCGTGCCGGCTTTCTCTGTATTGGCGATGGCGACGGTCTGAGGTGCTTTTGGGGTGATGCTCGGTTTTGCGCCACCTGACATCTTCGATGGGTAGCGGCGCTTGGCGCGCTTTCGCTGGAGTGCCTTTCGACGTGCTTCGGCAGCGCGGTCGATCCAGACTGGTGAGCCGTCGCGCCAAATGATTTCTGCATTTACCGATGACGGCATCAATGTCGTGCCAATTCCCCAGGTGGCCGTGGCGAGAAGCAGGCCTGGGACAGCATACAGAAGACGGGTTTTACGCATTACAAAACGCCTCTTTAGTGGTCGCTGAGTGAGTGTGCGCCAGCTTAGGTCCGCGTTGCAAGCTTTTGTAAAGCGCAACTTTGTGAAGGGTTTAAGCCGTCTTAAGGGAGTTTGTGGTTAAGGCGGGTTTGATTAAAAAACACGCGACCCAGAGTTTGGACCGCGTGTTTTTGGTCGCGTTGTTGACTTCAGGCTCAAACGCCTCAAAGCTTTGACTTCACGTAGACTTTGGCGCCGATCTTCGTAATCTTTGATAGATGGGCCACGTGGCTGTTCAGCATACGGAAGCAGCCCGAGGACGACGCCGTACCGATTGATTTGGCGTTGTTTGTGCCGTGAATCCGATAGAGTGACTTGCCGAGATAAAGAGCTTTCGCACCAAGTGGATTGTACAGTCCGCCGTGCATGAGTTTGGGCAAGTTTGGTTTTCTCTGCCGCATCTCTTTGGGTGGGCGCCAATCTGGCCAGTTCTTCTTGGCCGAGATCTTTGATGTTCCAGTCCACGCAAAGCCCTGCTTTCCAACTGCGATTGGATAGCTGTAGGCGCGACCCTTGCCGAGCACATAGTACAGGCGGCGTTTTTTTGTATCGATGACGATCGAGCCGTTCTTGTACTTTTTCCTGAACTTGACGACCTTCGGTCTTTTCGGCGCGATATATGGCCGAGGTCCGCCGCTCAGGACTGCCGGGTTCTTCTTAGCTTTACCGTAGTACTTCTTTGCGCCGTAACCTTGTTGGTGGCGATAGCGCTTCTTGTATTTGGGTGCGCGCCAGCTTGGCGTGACCCAGTTGTAGTTGTCGTTGTAATAACGGTTTGACTGGGCAGATGCGGGTTGCGCAAACGCTCCAACCATCACCACTAGTGCGGCGATGGCCACCAGTGTTGGTTTGAAAAAGTTCATGACTTCAGCCCTGTTAGCTCACGCGAGTTGAGATGTTGTACTGCGCTCTCATACGCTGTGGGGTCTAGCGCGTTAACCGTAAGTTGGCGATGCGACCGGGCGCCGTATGGTTAATTTCATGGTGCGGCGCACAATCGCAGTGTTGATTCTCAATCATTTTTTTTGAAAACGTGCCACGTGCCGTCTGCACCGATCGCCAATCGGTACCAATGCCATTTGTGGGATTTAATTGTTTGAAGTGCATCGGTCGTCGGCATGAGCTGGTGGAGTTGGACCTTCTGAGCACTTGAGAGTGATTTGAGATCCATTTCGGACAAGCCGGGCCAGACGTAGATGGCGTTGTTCTCAAAGTCGCGCCCAACCGGCAGTTTTGCTGGTGGGGTGTTCAGTATGGTCCCGAGAACGGCAAGGGTTTCCAGTCCGTCACCTAAAGCGCTGATCTGTTTGAAATTCGCGATAGCATCCGTTTTACGACCGATGCCGAGGTCGGGGCGTAATTCGTTCCATTCAAGCGCTAAGCGGAGGTCTTCGATATTGCCAGATGCAACGGCTTCGAGAATGGCATCGCGCATCTCCAGAACAGGGTCGGGAAGCGCGGATAGTGGCAGCAGCCCAGGTGGCAGGCCGACCCGTTTGACGCGCTTTGGAGGCAGGTTGCGGGACTTTGCCTGGTCAGTGCTTTGTTCGGTTGTTTTCTTCTTTGCAGGCTCCGCTGCCATGGCTGTGGCTGACTGGAGGACCTGCGCGAAAGGCCATGGGCTCACTGCGTAGACAATCGCCGTGAGCACTATTATCCCTACCGGTCTGATTCTATGGTTCGGACGAGACCGGTGACCGGGGCAAGGTCTGGTTTCGGCGGCGCAGGCACGCTGTTTGGGGCGCGCCAATGCAGGGACACCACGACGTTGAAAGATAAGGTGCGATCGGGTTGGAAACGGCATGCGTTCAGCTCGGTTGAAAAGGTGATGGTTCGGCATCAAGGCCATGGGTATTGGGGCGATTGCAAGCGCTTGAGCACGGCGGAGCCTGCCACGTGCTTTTGAACCCACTCATCATCCCTGTTGGCATGGTCATCGGTATTCTTGTGGCCGCGCCTGTCGGGCCGGTCAATGTTCTGTGTGTCCAACGCTCGATCTCACGGGGAATGGCCGGCGGTGTGGCGGCTGGGCTTGGTGCGGTATTTGGCGATGGCTTGATTGCACTCAGTGCCGCGCTTGGGATCGGGTTAGTGACCGGGGTGGTCGAGAACTACCGCACGACGATTTTGCTGGTGGGTGGGATTGTTCTGCTGGCATTCGGATGGACACTCTATCGGTCCGAGCCCCAGTTTATTGCGCCCTCGAAAGACAAGGGAAATCCGCATGATTTGCGCGTGTACCTGTGGGATGTGGCGCGTACATTCTTGCTGACAGTGACCAATCCCGGTGCTGTTCTGGGATTGTTTGCAATCTTCGGCGGCATCGGAACGTATGTTCAAATCAGCGGCTTGGGCGAGGCGTTGTTGATGGTGGTCGCCATCATGGGGGGCAGCCTGCTTTGGTGGTTTGGATTATCGTATTTGGTCGCCAAGTTCCGTTATCGCTTCAATGCGGAAAACCTCAGGAAGGTCAATCAGATCGCGGGGCTAGCACTTCTCGTGTTTGGAGTCGCGCTGCTTGGTGAAATGGCGTTTGAAATGGCCGGCTATCAAATCATCTAACGACCGGATGTGCGTTGCAATGTGGCTCATTTTGCCCGCTCGACGGGGACTGCAACGACGGTGGTGCCATCGCCAGATCTACTGGCGTGTGTTGTTTTCTGAGAATTCACCAAGCTGTACGCGTTGCTCTAGCCGTTTGGCCAAATCCGCGACGGCGTCTTCGCCAAATCTGCCAACAAGACCGCGCATGGCTGCGAAGATGGCTGCATACGCCATCATTTCGGTTGGAACGCCGGTTTCCTCGCCTTCCATCCACGCAGCTTCAATGAGGCTGAACGCGCGATGGCTGTCGTCTTCTGCCGGGGAAGCCTGCATTTGAGACATGTCGTTTGGCGGCATGAATAGCGACCTTCGTTACTTGGTATTGAGTGTTCGGCCGTGGCCGGGCTTCAGTCGACACAAATGACTATGCAGTGAGCTATCATACCCCGGAGGGCCGAGGAGCCCCCATCACCAATTAATTGTAAATACTCCACAAAAATCCGTGGGCCGATTTTCTTTGAATTTCAATGCGTCAGGGAATCCTTTTGAGAACACCCTCTGAGAGTTCGACACCCTCAGAAATAAAGCGCTCGATGGCCGTGCGCGCTGAAGCCGTGCAGACGTTATAGGTTCGGCTGTAGCTGCGATAACCTTGGTTAAAACGCCGCGTGAGGCGTGCGCGCCGCAACGCCGAGGAACCTTCGGCGCTAATCAGTTCGTTCATTTGATCACGCCAAAGCTGTCCGTCCTCCGACCCACATAGCTCGCGCAGATAGTGGACTGCGCCGAGGATCTCAGACAGGCGCATCAATTCTTTATCGTAGGGTTTTTGGGCCTGAGAGAAGGCCACGTTGGATGCGGCCAGGGTCATTGCTAAAACAAGGCCTGCTGTGAGCAACTTTCTACGCAAGGTCACTGGCCAGTCTGTTTGGTTGGACCACACACTTTTGTTGACGGGTTTTGCGGTTTTGGTCTTGATCATACTGCCCAGCGTGCATGCGATCGGTTCGTTTGGTCAGGGTTTATCATGTTCGATGTGGCATTGCGAAGGCCAGCGGCAGTGTCCGTCCACATGCATGAGGTTTGACAGGTGGTGAGATGTGTTCCCGGTACAGTCTGACGTCGCCGCCTGAAGCCGTGGCTCGGTTGTTTTCTCTAAACACGATCGACCCTTTTCCTCCCCGTTACAACATTGCGCCGACGCAACCGGTGTTGATTGTACGCAATGGTATATCTGGTCATCGCGAAGCGACGTTGGTGCGCTGGGGGCTGATCCCTCCGTGGTCCAAAGACCCTTCCAAACTGTCAACGATGATCAATGCGCGGGCTGAATCGGCACCCGAGAAACCTTCATTTCGCGGCGCTATACGCCATAAGCGTTGCCTAATCCCTGCTGACGGTTTTTACGAGTGGACCGGGTCGGCAGGCGCGAAGCAGCCTCACCTTATTGCGCGGCGCGGAGACACGGTGTCAGAGATGACTGGAAGTCTGATGGGGTTCGCGGGGCTTTGGGAGCACTGGCTCGGTGCAGATGGCAGTGAGTTGGAGACCATGGCGATTTTGACGGTTGCGGCTAATCGGGAAATGCGTGCCGTCCACGAACGGATGCCGTTGGTACTTTCGCGTGAGCATTTTGATGTTTGGCTTGATTGCTCGTCCGGCACAGCCACGCACGTGCTTCCACTCCTGGAGACCCCGCCGGATGGGTTGGTTTCCATCCGGGCTGTCTCAAAACTCTTGAACAATTACCGCAACGATGGAC
>JBCBRD010000020.1:0-24006 GCA_039819885.1 Pseudomonadota bacterium | reverse complement strand
GGTGGCCGATGATAGCGGTGCGTCCGGCCGTCGTCGCCCCCAGTTTACTTGTTGCGTTTATTCGAGTGGTCAGGGCGAACTTTCAATGCATCGGCGCCCATGCGTTCGCGGAGAACAATCAACGGTTCTTGGCCAAATTTGTGGTCCTCCGGGCGAGACGCGCGATCACGTTTGCGCTTGTAGAAGCTCTCGTCGGTATGGTGGACCGTGATAAAGTTTTCGACGATGCCAACGAGACGATCGGGCATTGGCACGGCCTCAACGAAGTCAAAACCAAGCTCGCCGTGAGATTGCGCCTCGAATGGTGATGCAGTCAGTAGGTGCACGTCGATTGGACGTCCTTCGCTGTCTTCGCCATCATCACGCAGGACAACGTAAATTGATGGTTCGCCATTGGCCAAGTTTACGCGATAGGCCATGGTCTCTTTGCGATGCAGCGTAAGGATCAAGGTTGCGGCGTGATAGTGGACAAATCCTGGGCCCTTCCGAAGTTCGGTCCACTCAGGCGTCGTCGGCGCATCAAAGAAGACGCTGACCGGACGCCATCGATAATCCTGCCAAGGGTTTGAGATTTTTTCTCGGGCAATGATGACCCCAAGGGGTATTGATAGCTCATTGGGCATTTGCGGTCCACGCTCCCTTGGCGACCATACATCACGACGTCAGTCGAAAGTGTATGTTAGTCTTTATTCTTACGACAATTGTTCGTTAGGGCAAATACCGGGCAATGCGCTTAAAGAAAATACTTGCCCACATTGAGGAAGATGAGACTTGGCTGACCGTAAAACCATCCGCCTGCTGTGTAATTGCCAGAAGTCTTTCGGACTTGATGGCGCTGAAATTGCTGCCTTTTTAGGGGAGCAGGCCCCGCTCACAGTCCACTCTGAGCTGTGCCGTGGGGAGTTAGCCAAGCTCCAAGATATTCTTGATCATGCATCAAGTGCGGGCACTGAGGACTCCAAACTGACCGCTGGTGGTATACCGACGGTGGTGCAAATTGCCTGCCGGCAGGAAGCCGGGCTGTTTCGCGAGATGGCTCAGGATGCTGATGTCGACAATCTGGAACTGCGCTTCACAGACATTCGTGATGCGTCTGGATGGCTAAGTGAGGCGCAAAATGGGTCCGCGAAGATTGCTGCGTTACTCGCTGCCGGTCTTGTCGACGATCAGCCGGCGCCATCTCTAACACTGGTTTCAGACGGCATTTGCCTTGTTTATGGACATGGTCAGGCCGCACTTGACGCGGCGCGACGGCTTGGCGATCGATTGCCTGTGAGCGTCTTGCTGATCGATGCAGATGATGCTTTGCCACCAGCTTCGATCGACCAACCTATTCATATGGGCCGCATTGCCCGCGCCACCGGCCACTTGGGTGCATTCGATGTCACCGTCGATGGCTATGCTGATGTGCTGCCGTCATCAAAGGATGGGTTTGCGTTTGCCATGCCGCGTGATGGTGCGAAGGCGCAATGTCATGTCATTATCGACCTGAGCGGAGAACCGCCTTTGTTCCCGGCAGGTGAGCGGCGTGATGGCTACCTGCGCGCTGATCCCGACAGCCCCGCTGACGTGCTGGATGTGTTGTTCAAAGCTTCTGATCTGGTCGGAGAGTTCGAAAAACCTCGATACGTTTCTTACGACGCTTCAATTTGTGCTCATTCCCGATCAGACCAAACGGGGTGCACGAACTGCTTGGATGTTTGCCCGGTCAGTGCCATTGCCCCCAACGGTGACGGTGTCCATTTTGATGCTGCGATCTGCGGGGGATGCGGAAACTGCGCATCCGTGTGCCCAACAGGTGCTGCGAATTATACCTATCCGCAACGCGGCGATGTTTTACGCCGGATGGATGCTTTGCTTGCGACCTATCTGGGCGCTGGTGGTGAGGGGCCGATTGTTCTTCTGTCTGATGAGGCGCACGGGCCTGAGCTAATCAACGCGATGGCGCGTTTTGGGCGCGGTCTACCACCGAATGTGCTGCCACTCTCATTGCCGTCGGTGCTTTCGGTGGGTCACGAAGTGATGGCGGGGGCCATTGCGCTTGGTGCGGAACGCGTGATCGCGCTTGCCCCTCCGACGCGACGAGATGAGTTGGGCTCAATGGTGGGCCAAGTCGAGATCGCCGAAGCGTTTCTGTCCGGGCTTGGCTATGGGAGTGGCCGCGTTCAGCTTCTTGATGAGGCTGATCCTGACGCGGTCGAGGCAATGCTCTATGAGCTGGCGCCTCTGCCTGCGACGGCGCGAAGTTCGGCGGAGTGGGTCGGCACGAAGCGGGACGTGGCGCGGACAATCCTTGGGAAGCTTCACAGTGCAGCTCCAGAGCCGGTGGAAACGGTGCCGCTTCCAGAGACTGCGCCCTACGGCCGGATTGTTGTTGATACTGAGGGATGCACGTTGTGCCTCTCCTGCGTCGGCGCGTGCCCTGCGAATGCGCTATCGGACCACCCCGAGCGCCCGCAACTTTCCTTTACCGAAGCAGCTTGCGTTCAATGCGGTGTCTGCGTGGCCACGTGCCCGGAAAGCGTGATCAAGTTGGAAGCGCGCTATTCGTTTGCGACTGAGGCCTTAAGCCCAGCAACGGTGAAAACCGAAGAACCGTTCCACTGCGTTGAGTGCGGCAAGGCGTTTGGAACGAAAGCAACGGTTGAGCGTGTCGTCGATCGCCTCAAGGGGCATTCGATGTTTCAGGACGCCGAAAAACTGCGACTGATCCAGATGTGCGATGACTGCCGCATTGTCACGCAGGCCACCGGTGAAGACGATCCGTTTCGTGGCGGTGACCGACCTGTTGTGCGCACGACGGATGACTACCTTAAAGCTGAGGAACGCTTGAAGGAGAAGGCGCGGCAGGGCGGAAAACTGGAACCCGACGATTTTCTCAGTTGAGCGTGGTGCGCTCTTGGTGGTGGTCAACAGGCCCAAGGGCCTGATTGAGCAGGGTGGTCAACAGGCGCCCCCGTCGGTTTGCCAACACTCGGCGGGCCGGTGTTGGGCAGGCCTGATTGAACAGGGTGGTCAACAGGCCGCCCGTTGGTTTGCCAACACTCGGCAAGCCCGTGTTGGGCAGGCCTGATTGAGCAGTTGTTTTCAAGAGCCCGGTTAGCTTGCCTGGATGACAGGCAGGTTTGTGATCAGGTTTTGCGGCTTCATCTTCACGGTGCCTGCTGGTGATTGCGCAAGAGCCAGGTAGATCGGTCGCCCCTTTACGCGGTCGATGACTTGACTGTCATCGAGGATACGCATGCGAAACAATCCGATAATCGATTCCATTTCGTCGAGCGTAGTTTCGGAGCCTTCGTACATTTTGTTAAGGACTTCGGTTGCGACACGATCCAGACCGATGTGCCAACGCCAGTCGCTGTCCTCAAGTTTTGGGCGGGGTTCAACACGAACCGTGACACCCAAGAGATGCTGTAGCCACGTTTCGATTACGCGGGCGAAGCCATCGAGTGCGGGTTGTTCGAAGCGAAAGTCGACCACTGTGTCGAACCTGTCAGAGCGCGCCCAGTAGATGTCTTTGTTGTCTTCATCCAACACATCGAGTGTGACTTCGCGAAGCGGCGTACCCGTTTCGGCAAGCAACTGTCCGATGCCTGTCTGTGATCCTGTTTGGGCGTGCATACCGATGATCTCTTCATCGGCGAGCATCAACCGACCGTCGTCGGTCGACACGGATTGGTCCCGAAAGAAAATTTCGGCAGCACGTAGGCGGATTGGATCTGTGACGTCAGCGAGCGCGTTGCGCAGAATGACGTGGACCAATTGATCGATAAAGACCGGTGGGATGTTGGCGACCGGCTGGCGCATCAACGAGAGGTAGGCGGCTTCGAGGGTTCCCGCATCCATCAATGCCTTTCTGAAAGCCAGCACGACGGTATAGTTCTCAATCGCATCTGCGTCGGCAATGGCTTTCAGCTCATCTTCGGTCACTTCGCGAAACGGATCTTCGAGCAAGGCTTCATGGAGGCGATGCTCGGCCTTGCACGATCCATCGATCGGATGCACTTCCGGCCTCGTCAAGTAAGCGCGCACAAAGTTTGGCGTCACTTTCAGCCAGCCGTTCTCCCCGACTTCAAGAAGATGCAGCCCTGCCGATTTCCAAAAGTCATTTGTGTTCGTCGGTGGCGTCAATGGTCCAGATGCGGGCATGGAGGGGTTCATCCGTCGGAGGCTTGATGGTGCGGAATTCTTCACGGAGTTCGGCTGCAGTTGTGTTTTCGCTTTCCGAAAACGTTCGGCGTACCGTGAATACAGTGTTGAGTGGTGCGTCTTTCACCAATTCCTCAACAAACGCAACCTCGGCTTCGGCGGCAGGTCGTGCCGCATCACGGTCGGGCGCTCCGTAATGGCTAACAAAATGATCGGCCAAGGCGAGAATGATATCTTCATACTCATCGTCTGCGACTTCTCCGACCGTTGAAAACGTCGAGCGACCAAAACTCCCAACTCCGAGAAAACCATTTGCAAAGGCCTGCCGCGTTTTTCCTGCCAGTTCGCCTGGTTGAGCGTTTGAAAAGGCGAAAGCCCCTGAAACAGCGAATTCTCCGGGTTCAGCTGCGACGTCGTAAACATATTCGTCACTGCCATCAAAGCGGATGGTTCGCAGCAACCGCCGCATCACGATCTCTCGACCGATCCTTGGGCCGATCCGGGGGGCGCAAACTGCGCGAGCGCATGGTGTTCGCCGGTCTCTGATTTAATCAGAAGCTCTGCATCTTCGCTGATCCCCAGAACGGTTGCGCCGTTCCAGATTGTGCCGGTTGCATCTTGGATGTCGGCTGCCTGTTCGTGACCTTCCACACGACCGATGATCGAATCATGCGCGGATTTAAAACCGTCGTCTTGCCAGTGGTTTAGCCTGGTTAGGAAGTGGGCTGCAATCGACTGAATGATCTGCGAACGTTCCAGGTCCACACCGCCTTCTTCGTGCAGGACCGTTTCGTTTGGGTTTGCGCCTGGCTCTGTCGCAGAATTTGAGCGGAAGATCCGGACGCTGCAACCAACCACCAGCCAATCTGGGACATCGGTCAGGTTGGCGGTTTCAGCGACTGCCAGGCGAATGCTGCCCGCTGCACCGGCGTTGACAAGTATGGTCATTGGCCATCGCAACAGGACAGACGTTTTGGGTGGCATCAGTACGCCGAGACTGTCGGCGACCGCACCGAACATCAATGGACCCATCTGCTTGGCGGCCTGCGCAGAGACGTCTGGTTCAAGCACGATCGCGAACTCAGCGCGTGCCGTGCGGGTGCTCCACAGGCAGTCAGTCGCTTCCAGCTTATGTTCTGATGCGCCTTTGACCGCCGCATCGAATACGTCCACATCGGCGGCTTGGACATGTGCCGTCAGGATCGGTGGTAGCATAGGTTGCGTGACCTGGGCGCTGCTTCCATCGAGACCGTTTGCGCTTGTCATTTGTGGGTCAGCCAAGCTCAATTTCACCTTCGACCGAATGCGTTAGATCGGTGCCTTCTGCCGTTAAGACGACCTGCACTTTAAGCGGGCTTGGGACGCTATCGTTTGTCCGAACCAGGTTTTCAATTTCCCGTTGGGACGTCACACCGACCTGCTTGAGGAACTTACGGAGTGAGAGGTTGAACTTTTCTTCGTCTATGTCGGCCATTGTCATCTCCTCTGGGGCGTTCGGCGCGTCCGAGTTTGCTGTTGTGATTTTGCGGATCTCACAGCAAGTCTAGCGTGGTGTGGGGGCTTGACCCACGGGCGGAGGTTTTCCTACCTGGGCTTTGTGGCCGTGTTTTAGGGGTTGGCCAATAACAAGTGTCGTTTCGACTTCCGACGAACCACGGATCAATCGGATTTTGAGTTGTCCTGAGACGCGTGCCAGGTCGAGAACCGAATTGAAGTCAGCTGGCGATTGCGTTCTGCGGCCTCCGGCATCAACAATCATGTCACCGATGGCTAATCCTGCCGCTTCGGCTGGTGAACCGGATGCGACGCCGACAACACGCGGCGCAATTTGCTGTCCTGGGATACCTCGGAAGCGACCAGATGGGCCAGCCAACCGCACACCGGGGTTGCGCCGCTGCACGCGCCCGTCATCCAAAAGGTCGTCGATGATGCGGTTCGTCAAAGCCGTTGATACCGCGAAGTTTACGCCGATGTTCGCGTCTGATTTTTTGGTGAAAATTGCTGACAGGACGCCGATCACTTCGCCGTCTCGGTTGACGAGCGCTCCGCCCGAGGCGCCAGGGTTCACGGCTGTATCGGTCTGAACAAAGTCTTCGATCGGATTGAAGCCGACACCTGCCTTGTTGATGGCGGAAACCACGCCACAGGTGAGAGACACGCCCAGTCCAAAGGCATTGCCGATGGCGCAGCTTTGTTGGCCCGGTGTTGGAGACGTTGTTGCCAATGCGGATGGTGTGAGGTCTTCGTTGATGCGCAGCAGTGCCAAGTCGGTCGCCATATCATGTCCGGCCATTTGAGCTGGTAGCAGGCGGCCATCGGATGTCTTGATCTGGATCGCGCGCGCCTTTGCGACCACATGATAGGCGGTTACGATGTGACGGCCGGTAGTCCAAACCACGCCACTCGCTTCGGGCTCTTCCGTACGCTTAGCGTCCTTTGGCCACTCAGGCAGGATCGCGACAACAGAGGTCATTGCTTTGGCAAGGTTTTCAGCCGAGGTGTCTACGAACAGACTGCGCGCCTCAGCTGGCGCTGTTGCTATGAACGATATCAACAGCGGCACGGTCGCCCACGCCATCCCGCAACGCAATGGCGAGTGGCGGTTTGCTGTTGCAGTTTTGGCTCCTGGCGATTTGATCACCGCCTGTCGCTCACAGCCGAACGCTTTGCTTCACTTTGAAAGTGTCTGTCGAGGATTGCTCCATCGTACCGAGGGTCATAGCTGCACCAACTGTGACAATCGCCAGAACGGCGATGCTCATCAGAAAAGCTTTCATCGGGCGTCTCCTCCAGTCTTGTCCTTCGTGCCTTTTTCGGATTGGGACGAAGATTTTTCGGTTTCATTTGTGGCGCCGTTTGCACCAGGAATGGTTGCTACTTCGAGATAGGCAATCAATGCGGCGCGGGCTTCCGGGTCTCGCATTTTCTGCAACGGCATCTTGGACCCCGGCGTAAAGTGCTCGGGCCCTAACTCGAACAGCTTTGACACTGTCTCAGGTGACCAAACAATGTCGAGTTCTTTCAAACCAGGCGAATAGCTGTAACCGGGCAGAGTTGCAATGCGTCTGCCGAAAATACCGTAAAGCGTAGGACCTGCACGATTTTTTCCGTCTGGTTCCAGGGTATGACAAACGCTACATTTGCGTGCGAATTGAATTTTTCCCCAGGCGACCGGATCGTCAGGTCGGCCAGTTAGCTGGAAGCGACGGGGATAGGGGCTCTCAACGGGCTCAAAGGGGAGCCGAGGGGCAACCTGCCAGCGGTGAATGGTGTCATCCAAACCGCCATAGTAGAGGCCGTCACCGCCAGCGTTGAAGGCCAATGCCCAGATCGGCCCGTACGGGTTTTGGAACGTCTCAACAAGTTGCCAGTCGGATGTCTTCCAGACTTTGATCAGGCCATCTCCACCCGATGTTGCAGCTTTTTGGCCGTCGTTTGAAACGGCGATTGCGAGAACGGGTTTCTCATGGGCTGGAAGCGGTTGGATGAGTTTTGCTTCTCTTGGGTCGACAATGCCAATGCCGCCGTCCAAGGCACCAAACAAAATGAGGTCTTTTCCATTTGCAGCGACACGCGACAGCACGTTCACGCCCCAACCATGTCGATAAACGGGCCTGACGAACTTGCCTGTTGCCGCATCGAATTGGCGGATCTCACCATCAGCACTGGCTGTGAAAACAGCACGACCGTCGGAGGAAAACGCAACGTCATTTACCGGGCCTTTGTGCTCGTTTAAGACCGGCCCGGCGCGCTTGGTTTCCAAATCCCACAGTCGGACTGTGCGATCCCAGGACGCCGTTGCCGCCATGCGCCCATCGTTCGACACGGCGATGCCAACGACTTTAGCAACATGTCCGTTTAGGCGCGCGAGCTCTGACTTTCTGGCCGCATCATAGAGGATGACTTTTCCTGCATCGCCAGCGGCCACGACTTGTTTGTTTTGTCCTGGAACAAATGCAACGGCGTTGATGGCTCCGTCGACTTTGTCGAACCGACTTGTCAGCTGTTCGGGTGTGCGGTCAAGGTTCCAGACGATAAACGAATAGTCGAATGATCCGCTGACAAGGTTCTTTCCCGTTGGGCTGATCGCCAACGCCTTCACCGGCCCACCGTGTTCCGACAAGCCGGAGGAGAGCGCTTGAGCAGCCCTTGACTTTGGCGTCGGGTCTGGGTTGTCCGCAGTTGGGACTGGCTGATCTGAACGAGCTGTCTGTGAAGTCGAGACCACGACGGCTAACACTGTTGCCGCCATAGCGGCCGCAGTCATGATGTGTCTAACTGCGGCAGGCGCTTTCGCACCGCGAGGAACTCGACGTTGCGTGCGATGCTTGAAGGCAGCCAACCTCATATGGACTGCGCTACTCAGCCGGTACCGGCTTGGCTGAACCGCCACCTGTTGGTGCACTTCCGCGTGATGTCACACGTTCGCCTTCGATCACCTCATCAGCCCATATGGAGTGGTGCTCCTTGGCCCAGTTCGCGTCGACCTGGCCGGATCCCATGGCATCGAACGCGCCTTCCATACCGATCGAACCAATGTAGATATGCGCGATTATAACAACCGTTAGGAACAGCGCCATGATGCCGTGCCAGCTTGTTGCGAATTGCTGTTCTTGGTTCGGTGTTAACTCCGTTGGCAGACCCATTCCAAAACTATTCAGGAACGCAAACGTCTTGGCGAACATAGGCAGTTCATAGGGGAACAACAGCTGCAGACCCGACAGAGAGATTGATACACCACCCAGCATTACGAGCCAGAACAACACCTTTTGTCCGCCATTGAACTTCTTCGCCGGTGGATGTTCGCCACCAAACAATCCGCCACCCTTGGCAAACCAGACGAGGTCTGTCGAACTTGGGATGTTGTTCTTGATCCACAAAACGAACGTAATCAGCAGACCCAGCATGAAGGCGAACGCCACATAGTTGTGCAGCCATTTCGCGGCAATTGACATCGAGGCAAATGCTTCTTTTCCGATGATCGGCATCAGGACGTCCCGCCCGTAGAGAACGTTCAATCCCGTCAGGGCTAGAATGATGAATGACGTCGCTAAGAGCCAGTGGCCCATACGCTCGATGTCGGTGAACCGCTCAATGGTCCAGCCAGCGCGACCATGATCGATCATGACCTTGCCGCGAAGCAGGTAGAAGACGCCCAGCAGGACAATGATTCCGCCGAGCGCGTAGCCGCCGTATGCAGGCAGCGGACCATTGCGGAAACTGCGCCAGCTTTCGCCCGAACTGTCGACCAAGATCCCTGATTTCTTATCAGGTATAGAAACGCTGCCCTGGGCGTTCTTGCGGATCTGGCTCCACATTTCGATGTTGTAGTTCCCGCCCTGATCCGGAGATGTCTGGACGTTACCGCCAACATTTGGTGGAAGGGATTGAGATGCGTTTGAAGGGGGGCGCACATTTTGAGCAGCCGCTGTCCCTGCAAGCATCACCCAAATCATAGCTGCAGCGAGAAGCGCCAAAGTCGCCATCACGAAGGTGCTAGTAGCTGCTGCGTCTGCATTTCGACGCTGTGCGACTACGCGAGGGGTCGTCGCACCCATGCCGCGAACGTTGGCTTTGCGAACTAGCCTATGCTGTTCGGCTTCCGTCCGTCCGGTTTCCAAACCCATAGTTCACTCCCTATGCACGCCGTCTCAAACACTTCAGTCTGGTTTGCGTTGTATTTGAATTTCGAGCGCTATCTTCGTTCCCAAGACTAACGCTGCAATTTTGCTCGATCCTGGAGCTGCTTCAGCTCTTGTTTCTCCAAAGCTTGATCGGGCTTTCCAGGGTAAACGCCCGGCTCTGACTGTTCCAGACAACCCGCAAGGCCTGAGGTCAACACGGCAACAAAGAGCGCGGTCGCTACGCACGGTTGCTTCTTCGCCGAGCGTGACTGAGCTTTCAAAGCTGGTCCTGCAAGTGTTTTGATCATTACCGTTCTATCGCTGTTGTGTTGATTTCACTCCGCACGAACACCGCTCAGTTGTGTTCTGTACGTTCTCAATCTTATTGTTTTCAACCGGAACGGACGAGCGTCCGGCCACAATATATTCATGTGACCGGACGCTTTGTTGCTCGCGTTGAGCTTAGCCCTGCGGGCCTGGGTAGGCTTTGCCCCAACCCCAGGCGCCTGAGCCAAAGCCGCGTGCCACGACGCGTTCGCGGTAGATGTCGGAGACGACGTCGCCGTCACCGGCAAGCAGCGCTTTTGTTGAGCACATCTCTGCGCACAACGGCAGCTTGCCCTCTGCGAGACGGTTGCGACCGTACTTCTTGAACTCGGCTTCGGAATGGTTGGCGTCCGGGCCACCTGCACAGAATGTGCATTTGTCCATCTTGCCGCGCGAGCCGAAGTTCGACGCCTGCGGGTACTGCGGTGCGCCAAACGGACAGGCGTAGAAGCAGTAACCGCAGCCGATGCAGAGGTCTTTGCTGTGCAGGACGACGCCTTCTTCCGTCTGATAGAAGCAGTCAACCGGACAGACGGCCATGCACGGTGCATCCGAGCAGTGCATGCAGGCTACGGAGATTGACCGTTCGCCGGGCTGGCCATCATTGATGGTGACAACGCGGCGGCGGTTTACGCCCCACTGCACTTCGTGCTCGTTCTTACAAGCGGTGACACAGGCGTTACATTCGATGCAGCGCTCTGAGTCACAAAGGAACTTCATGCGAGCCATGGTTTAAGCCCTCCAGATCTTACAAAGCGTCACCTTGGATTCCTGCATCTGGGTGACTGAGTCATAACCGTATGTTTGTGCAGTGTTGGTGGCTTCACCCAAGACATAGGGATCAGCACCTTCGGGGTATTTCGACCTGAGGTCTTTGCCCTGGAACATGCCGCCGAAGTGGAATGGCATGAAGGCAACGCCCTTGCCGACCCGTTCGGTGACCAAGGCCATGACTTTGACCTTGCCCTTCTCAGGTCCCTCAACCCAGACCTGCTCGCCATCCTTGACGCCAAGGTTGTTCGCATCGGTCGGATTAACTTCAACGAACATGTTCTGCTGAAGCTCTGCCAACCAAGGGTTCGACCGGGTCTCGTCGCCGCCGCCCTCGTATTCGACCAAGCGGCCGGATGTGAGGATGATCGGATACTCGTCCGCAGTCTTGTTCTCCAAAGCCTTCTTCTGGATCGTTTCGTAGAGCACCGGTAGACGGTGCAGCTTGCGGTCCGCGAAGGTTGGGTAGTCTGGCACAAGGTCTGGACGGGCCGAGTACAACGGCTCGCGGTGCATTGGCACTGGATCTGGGAAGGTCCAGACCACGGCGCGGGCCTTGGCGTTACCGAACGGCGCAAGGCCATTCTTGATGGCGACGCGTTGGAGGCCACCTGACAGGTCGACTTTCCAGTTCACCTTGCCGACTTTCGCGGCATCTGTGGAACCGGCAACCCGTTCGATTGTCGCTTTCTCATCAGCCGTCAACTCACCTGCAAAGCCAAGCTTGTCGAGCATTGCATAGGTGATTTCAGGATAACCGTCCTTGATCGCGGAACCTTCTGGGTAGCTGTCAACGGCGAGAAGGTTGTCTGCAACCTCGTCACCTTTTGCGTACTTCTCAGGTGCCGTAACGCCGAACCGCGCACGGAAGCAAAGTCCACCTTCAGCAACCGGCATCGATGTGTCGTACAGGTTTGGTGTCCCTGGGTGACCTTTCTTGCCGCTTGGCAGTTCCATATCCGGGTTGCCCCAGGCTGGCCAAGGCATACCGTAGTAGTCGCCATCGCAAGGGCCACCGTTGGCCTTCAGCGTGACCCTGTCGAAGGTCTGCTGGTTGGCCATGTGGAGTTTCAGCCGCTCAGGCGACTGGCCGGTATACCCGATCGTCCACATGCCACGGTTGATCTCGCCGGTAATGTCTTCGATGTGCGGGATCGTGCCTTCGACCTTGATGTTCTTGAACATCTCCGTTTCGAAGCCGAACTTTTTGGCCAGGAGATACATGATCTCGTGGTCAACCTTCGACTCGAAGAGTGGTTCGACGACTTTTTCGCGCCATTGGATGGAGCGGTTGGAGGCCGTTACCGATCCATAGGTCTCAAACTGCGTTGTCGTTGGCAGGAGGTACACGCCGTCTGTGCGGTCATGCATGACAGCTGATACCGTCGGGAATGGATCGATCACAACCAGTAGGTCGAGTTTCTCCATTGCCTTCTTCTGATCTGGACCACGCGTTTGCGAGTTCGGTGCGTGACCCCAGAAGACCATACCGCGAACGTTATCTGGCTGATCAAGGTTGGCTTTATCTTCCAACACACCATCGAACCACCGGCTGACCGGAATGCCTTTGGCGTTCATCATCTCCTGGCTCTTGAAGCGGCCAAGCATGTAGTCGTCGCCAACTTCCCAGACACGTGCCCAGTGCTTCCATGAGCCTTTAGAGAGACCGTAGTAGCCTGGCAGTGTGTCCATCAGGACGCCGAGGTCGGTTGCGCCCTGCACGTTATCGTGGCCGCGGAAGATGTTTGTTCCGCCGCCTGCGGTGCCCATGTTGCCGAGCGCGAGCTGCAGGATGCAGTACGACCGCGTGTTGTCGTTACCGTTGGTGTGCTGGGTTCCGCCCATGCACCAGATGACCGTACCTGGGCGATGGGTTGCGAGCGTCTTTGCGACACGCCGCATTTGTGACCCTGGAACGCCTGTTACGCGTTCGACTTCCTTAGGGTTCCACTTTGCGACTTCGGCTTTGACGTCATCCATTCCCCATACGCGCGTGCGAATGAACTCTTTGTCTTCCCAGCCGTTTTCGAAGAGGTGCCAGAGGATGCCCCAGATCAGAGCAACGTCCGTACCGGGACGGAAACGGACATACTCTGATGCGTGTGCGGCTGTCCGCGTAAAGCGTGGGTCGCAGACGATCAAAGGCGCGTTGTTTTGCTCTTTACACTTGAGGATATGCTGAAGCGAAACCGGGTGCGCTTCTGCTGGGTTGCCGCCGATCAGGAAGATCGCCTTCGACTTGAGAATGTCGTTGTAGGAGTTTGTCATCGCCCCGTAGCCCCAGGTGTTTGCAACACCTGCAACCGTGGTCGAGTGACAGATCCGAGCCTGATGGTCGATGTTGTTCGTGCCCCAGAAGGCAGCGAACTTACGGCCTAGATAGGCTTGCTCGTTGTTCCACTTCGCTGAACCGAGCCAGTAGACTGAGTCTGGACCCGACTCTTCGCGAATCTTCAACATCTTGTCGCCGACTTCAGTGATTGCGGCATCCCAAGAGATGCGCTGCCACTTTCCACCGACCAGTTTCACTGGGTATTTTAGGCGGCGTTCACCGTGTGCGTGTTCGCGAACTGCAGCACCTTTAGCGCAGTGAGCACCGAGGTTAAACGGGCTGTCCCAACCGGGCTCTTGGCCGACCCAGACGCCGTTTGAGACTTCTGCGATGACCGTGCAGCCAACAGAGCAGTGAGTGCAGACGGATTTTTTGAGATCCATCTTTGCGCCAGCAGCAGCTGGACCGGCAGCCTTGGCTTGGCGCACGCGGCCTGTTGAAAGTGCAGAGGCGGCCGTGAGACCTCCAACCGCTAATCCGGAATTTCGCAGGAACGTCCTTCGATCGATTGTTCCTGGTGCTTGTGAACTGGCCGCAGCCGCTAACAACCCGCGATGGGCGCTAGCACTTAGGCGTTTCTTTTTGAGCATGTCTTCAACTCCCGTATCCGGCCTGGTTCATTCTGCCGGTTCGAAAAGCGCGATATGAGAAGGCCGAAGGACCTTGCGATCCCGTTGGCCGCAACCGTTTCTTAGAATTCGCGAGCCAACGCGTAGAAGCGCTTTACGTGCTCCGTTTCCTGATACAGTCGGTCGGGGTTTGCCTCTTCAGTGCTGGCGTTGGCTACAGTTGTGCCAGCCACGGCGGCTGCAGCGGCAGCCGAACCGCCAACAACTCCAGCACCGGCGAGTTTAAGAAAACCACGGCGGTCAGCCTTTGTTTCCTGTTCTGCCATTCGATCCTCCAGTCTTGATCTAATTCCGTTTATTCTTCCGTCTTCAGAGGGTTGAACGGACACTCGTCTGTCCAAGCCCTTATTTGCTTCTCACGTCTTTTCTAAGCGGCGTAGTCAAAAGCTTTTTGTTCTATATCTATGAAGGCGTACCCTACTCGTCCGACTGCGCAATAGAGCGGTGAAACGTTCGTCTCTGCGAGATCATTGAAGAACACAGTCGCCCACGGCGCGATGTGGGCTTCGAAAAAGCGATGGGCCTCAACCTCCTGGCTTACTTGATCTCCGGCCTCAAATACGCCCGACAGTAGACCTGCCATAATCTCGAATACTGTTGCGATGTGATCTTCTGGCTCCTTGACGTCCGGGTCTCGTTCTATTCCCAACCGCGCCATGTCTGCACGCAGCCTCGCGAGAGGTTTTTCGTTCAAGAACCCAGTCTGATAGTAAGAGCCATAAGGCACGAGAAGACCGCGACCAACCCCAACAAAAAGCTGAAAGTATTCGTCTCGCAAGGCTTCCGGATCTGCATTGGCGGCTAAACCCGCCAGCTCGTTAAGTGTGTTTCCGAGTTTGGTATCTGCCGCTTCGATGCCTGCCGCGGTCCGTAAAACGTCATGTGTCGGTTCCGCAGCCAGTAGAGCTGCAAGAAGAGTGTAAAGTGATGACCGCTCACCATCCATAGCTGATCCAGGGCCGCTGGAAGAGGGTTGTTCTTGATTGTTCGACACAGTCGCCTGTACCAATCTTTCGCCTTGCATACACTCCGGGCACACTGCGACGAAACGGCTCAAACTGCAAGTCTACTCGCGAGGTTTCGTGCCTAATTTTTGGATGCGGTGTGAACTTTGATCAAGCCGACAAACTATTGCAGCGCAGCAATTTTTTCGGCCTAGTACGAAGGTTGCACCGTATCTGTGCAAGTTGGGTGGCACGACTAACGCCTCAGCCCTTGCAGGCCGCGCGGCTGTCGTCGATATATGAACAAACGCCACATCTCGAAGAACAATGAAAAAGATTTAGGGGACGCGCTCTTGGACAACATGTTGGAGCCCAATCTTGTCGATCCGTTTGGTCGCGACGTCACCTACCTTCGTGTCTCGGTGACGGACAGGTGCGATTTCCGATGCGTGTATTGCATGTCGGAGCACATGACCTTCTTGCCAAAGAAAGACCTGCTGTCACTCGAAGAGCTTGATCGCATGTGCTCGGCTTTTGTCTCACGTGGCGTACGCAAGCTACGGATTACAGGCGGTGAGCCGCTTGTTCGCAAAAATATCATGTGGCTGTTTAACCAGCTTGGTCGGCATCTTGAGAGCGGCGCGCTTGAAGAGCTGACGCTCACGACGAATGGCAGTCAGCTGGAGCGTTATGCCGCTGATCTCTACGCGGCCGGCGTGCGCCGCATCAACGTTTCGATCGATACTTTGAAGCCTGAACGGTTCAAGGCGATTACGCGGTGGGGTGAGCTCGAGACCGTGTTGCGTGGGCTGGACGCCGCTGACAAAGCCGGACTCAAGGTCAAAATCAATGCCGTTGCACTTAAAAACTTCAATGATGACGAGATCGAAGACCTCATCCACTTCGCGCACAACCGTGGTGCGGATGTAACCTTCATCGAGACAATGCCGCTTGGTGATATCGACGGAGATCGAACCGATCAGTACCTGCCCCTGTCCGTGGTGCGGGCGCGGTTGATGGATACGTTTACGCTGGACGATATCGCCTACAAAACAGGCGGCCCTGCACGGTATGTCTCTGTCAAAGAAACCGGCGGACGGATTGGGTTCATCACACCGTTGACGCACAACTTCTGTGAAAGCTGCAACCGCGTACGGCTAACGTGTACGGGCACGCTGTACATGTGCCTTGGTCAAGAGGATGCCGCAGATCTTCGTGGAGCGATGCGGGCCAGCGAAAGCGACGAGCTGCTGCATGCTGCGATTGACGAAGCGATTTCGCGAAAGCCCAAAGGGCATGACTTCGTTATTGATCGGCGCTCGCAAAAACCCGCTGTCGGGCGGCATATGTCTGTGACGGGCGGGTAGCAACCGAGACTGATGTGCTCGTTAACCGTTTGAATGGTCAGCTCGTCACATCATCGACTGCCTTGCGAAGTTCGGCCAGGGTAAAGGGCTTGAGCAGCTTTCCCGCTGTACTTCCCAGACTGGTATGCGCTTTATCGAGTTCAGCCTCGAACCCAGAAATGAGCAGGATCTTCACCGTTGGATTTGAGGACCGGGCTCGTGCAGCAAGCTCTGCGCCTCCCATGCCTGGCATCTCAACATCTGTGATCACGAGGTCAACGGCATTGCCGTCAGCTGTCAGGGCAGACGCAGCCGATGGCCCGTCATCGCAAGCAAGAACCGTGTGGCCAGCTGCCTCCAAAGCCCGGGCAGCCAGATCTCGCGTCGCTTGATCATCTTCGGCAATCAACACGTGCATTGAAGTCCCCCTAACTTCTAGATTCTTATAGCGCGTCCTATCTTGCGGAACATGATCTACCATCGCAGGCTGGCGCCGACCTAACCTGGCCAGGTTTGTGGGTTCAGCGCCGAGACTACTTACGCTTCGTCATCCATAACCAAGCGCCCAACAAATGGTAACTCCCGATAACGGTGAGCCAAGTCCATGCCGTAGCCAATGACGAATGTCTCCGGGCATGGGAACGCGCTGTAATCGGCTTCAAGTTCGACAGCGCGATGCTTCTGCTTTTCCAGCAAGACGCAGGTACTGATCTTCGATGCGCCGCGCGCAGTTAGAAGATCTTTCGCAAAGGCCAGTGTTCTCCCAGAATCGAGAACATCATCGACCAACAGAACGCTTCGCCCTGAGACTTCCACTTCGCAATCTCGGAGGATATCGACAGCTCCTGACGACACAGTGCTTTTGCGATAGCTCGACAGCGTCATGAAATCGACTTCGGGTTTCAGACCCACTGTGTGGAGCGCCCGGATCAAGTCAGCTGCGAAGATGAAGCTTCCCTTCAACACGGCGATGACCAATAGGTTTTCCGCTTCATTGGCACTGATCTCGGCTGCAAGTTCGTTCAGCCTCACATCGATGTCTTCGCGCGGAATGAGAACTTCGATTGTTTGACCATTGTTGGTTGTTTCAGCCTCTGCCGAAATCGACGTCATTTCTATTCTCTTTCGTCAAAAACCAGCCGTTTTGACAGCTGGAGCCACATGTCCAATTCGAGGCACTCTTTCCATGCTTTGGTCGAGAGGGGCTCGGAACGCGATCGAGGGTCGCCCGCATGTAAGGCTTGGCCGATGACATTCCTCGGGGGCTTGCGGAGACTTTGCAAGTGAGCATGACCTCACTTGTTTGACGTCAATGTAGTATCTCAACCCGCTTGTCGCCAGATCTCCACACCCAAAACCCACAATTGCGGCGGCTATACGTTGCCAGGTCTAGCAACTGCTTTGGGCATTTTGGAGGACTGAACCGCGGGGAATTTGGCCAGGTTGGAATGAGGCCAGATACTGATTGCGCACTTGGTTTTTTGCCCGGCTTGCGGCTGATCCCTCTAGCCTCGCTTTAACAAGTCATGTCGGGGTTGGGGGTTACGCGCCCTTGGCCATGCCACAATCCTTGGCGAAGCACTTAACTTGAGTTTTAGGGGAGACGATCGGCTTAATTCTGTTGGTGTCCATTGATCAGCGGGCGGCGGCTGCTTATGACGTGCTGACTATCTTTATTTGTGCGTCGGCTGTCCAAAGCGCCATGTTGTCTCACAGAACCGATAAATGATGATGCCGTTCCTTTGAAGACAACCTGACTGGATGCGATCGCTTTGATCCGACTTAATAATGTAGCCTTGAAATATGATCGTGGACCCGACGTGTTGGCCGGTGTCGACTTTCACCTGCGTCCAGGCTCGTTTCACTTTCTGACCGGACCATCGGGCGCGGGCAAGACGTCCTTGTTGCGGATGCTGTTCATGTCACTGCATCCCTCCCGTGGGCAAATCCATCTCTTTAATCAGGATGTCTCCAACGTTTCGACGCAGCGACGTGCTCAACTGCGGCGAAGGATTGGGATTGTGTTCCAGGACTTCAGGCTCTTGGACCACCTGTCGACGTGGGAGAATGTCGCGTTACCACTGCGCGTCGTCGGCAAGCCTCTCGACGACTACAGAGAAGACGTGACGGATCTGTTACAGTGGGTTGGACTTGGTGATCGCATGCACGCCTACCCATCTGTTTTATCAGGCGGCGAACAGCAACGCGCGGCGATCGCTAGAGCCGTAATTGGAAAGCCAGAACTCTTGCTGGCGGATGAACCCACCGGAAACGTCGACCCGCAAATGGCTCGTCGGCTTCTGCGTCTCTTCATTGAATTGAACCGGCTTGGAACATCGGTTCTTATTGCAACACACGATCATCAACTCATGCGCCAATATAAAGCGCCACGTTTGGAGCTGCACGAAGGCCATGTCAGGATCGTTTGACCCCAGAGACCCGAACGCCCGGCCACCGCAAAGCGGTCCAGCTGAAAGGCGAACGGAACATGGGACGTATAACCAGCAGGATCGCTATGACGATTCCACTACTGGCCCACCGACTGCCATTGAGTATGCGGTGGGAGACCCGGCATTTGAACGGACGCTTGGGGGACCTGCTGATTTCCGGCCGACAGATCAGTTCGACGATACGGCTGGATCACCGGAATTCACTGCTCCTACGCGCGGACGAAAAGGTGACCGGGGGCTGAATAGCCCGGTTGTGCCTGCAGGATCGGTCACCGGTCGCTCATTGACACTCGTGATTTCCATCATGTGTTTTCTGGCTTGTCTGACCTCTGGTGCGGTTTATCTGATCAACAAGTCGGCGAATGCCTGGCTCCGCGATGTGGTCAGCGAAGTGACCGTCCAGATCGAACCGATCGGCGCCAATGCGGCAGATATCGAAGCAACCACGACGCGTGTGGCTGACTTTCTCCGCTCGAAACAGGGTGTCGCCGGCGCGACACCATTGGGTGTTGATGCCTCAACGGAGTTGCTGGAGCCCTGGTTGGGACAGACGGAGGCCCTCAAAGCGCTGCCTGTTCCTCGCTTGATCGCCGTGAGTGTCGACCGTGACAACCCACCTGATTTTGACAAACTGCGCGGAGACCTAACGGGAGCATTCCCGACGGGCGTGCGGCTGGATGATCACCGGCAATGGCAACAGCAGATCAAGACAGTCACCCGGTCATTCGCACTCGGGGGCATTGCGATCCTAGCGCTCGTTGCGGCCGCTACGACGGCGATTATCGTTTCAGCAACGCGTGCCGCGATGGCTTCCAATCGCGATATTGTCGAGGTCTTGCATTTTGTCGGTGCCACTGACGGTTTTATTGCGCGCGAGTTCGAGAAGCATTTTCTCAGGCTCGGCATCCGAGCCGGACTGATCGGGGCAGCATCTGCAATGCTGGTCTTCCTCATACTCCCCTGGGTGACACTTCTGGGTGGTGGATCAATGTCGCTGATCGAACTGGAGCGTTTAGCTGGCGGCGGTGCACTGGACCTCGCAGGGTACATTCTCTTAGGCATTGTCGTGTTCGTAATTGCGGCTCTGTGTATGCTGACCTCGCGATACGGTGTGTATCGGATCTTGACCAATCGGCCGTGACACCCGTCTGAGCACGGCCGTTGCCCAGCACCGCCCGGTGTTCGAGGCAATAGGCGCATAGCGCCTATAGACCACAGGCGGGTTGTTGATTTTCCACAGGCTTAGCACTGGTCGACGCATGCTTTGATACACATACCGGGCTTTTGCCTCCGATCTGGCTTAGGAGAGTTGGCGAACGCACCCGTTTGCGTCACACTTGTGTGCGAAAATAACTGTCGTTCATTTGCTTTGAAACTCTGGCGTTAAAACCCTATGAAGCACGCTCGGCACCTGCCGGGCTTCGAGAATTGTTTGGACAGCGACACAATCATGCGCAGGCGTGGGACATGGTTGGCGGCGGCGGGCGCAATCAGCGTCTGCTTGTTGCTGTTTGGGTTTGTGGTGTTTGCGAATGCCGCGATGCGAGACAGCGATGCCAGTATGGTCAGTGCTGACGGGATTGTGGTCCTCACTGGCGCACAGCATCGGATCAAGGAGGGGATGCGCCTGCTCAACATGGGCCAGGGGCAGCGCCTCCTCATTTCAGGCGTCAACCGGGTCACTAAACGCCGAGACATCAAGCGTCTTTTGAATGGACATGCTGATCGTTTCGACTGCTGTGTGGACCTTGGGTACGAAGCTCGAAACACGCGCGGCAATGCTCATGAAATTGCGAATTGGGCTGCTGACCGGAGCTTTTCAAAACTGATTGTGGTGACGTCGAATTATCATATGCCGCGCGCCATGGCCGAAGTCGGCAGTGCATTTCCTGCAGCCCAGCTAACGCCTCATGTTGTCGTGCCAGTGGCGTTGCGCGAAGGGCCGTGGTGGCTGAACGGTCAGGCCACAAAGTTGCTCGCTTATGAATACGTGAAGTACCTGCCAGCGGTAATCAAGCTTGGTGCCTCTCGCATCATTGGACCATGGACACCGCCCACAATGGCTGGCAACAAAGCTGGTGAGCGTAAGGGCTCTTTCGAGGCGCGGCTTTAGGGCACGTGTCGCGGCAATGGCCGCTTGGTCGCGCATCGGTCGCCGGATCCTTTTCCCTCAAAGCTTCATCATCGCTTCGATATCGAAACAAGAACAACGCCCACCTATGATCCGTTCCCTCCTGTTTGGCGTGGTCTTTTATCTGAACACGGCCGTGTTTTTGCTGCTGGGTTCGCCGCTTTTGTTTGGGCCGCGCCAATGGGCCATGACAGGGCTGCGCTTGCATGCGCGGGCTTCACTTTGGTGGTTCCGAGTGATCGTTGGGACACGGCTGGAGGTGCGCGGTCTGGAACGCCTTCCCGAAGGCCCGGCGCTGATCGCCGCCAAGCATCAGTCGGCTTGGGATACGTTCGCGCTCATCCCGCTGTTTCGCGATCCCGCCATGGTTATGAAAGCTGAGCTTGGGAAGATTCCATTTTACGGCTGGTTTTCGCGCAAGTTCGAACACATCCTCGTCCAACGCGACCGCGGCCCGTCGGCACTACGCGCAATGTTGCGGACGGCGAAAGCGCGCAGCCAGGAAGGACGCGACATTGTTATTTTTCCAGAGGGCACGCGGCGACTTGTTGATGCGCCGCCAGACTATAAGCCAGGAGTAGTGGCCTTGTACTCTGGACTGGATGTCCCTTGTGTTCCTGTTGCCTTGAATTCAGGTCTCTTTTGGCCACGCAACAGCCTGATGCGTCGCAAGGGCACAATTGTTGTCGAGGTCCTTGAACCGATACCGCCGGGGCTGAACCGGAAAGACTTTTTGAAAGCTTTGGAGACGCGGATTGAGGCTGCCACGCACCGTCTGGTGGATGAGGCACGCGACGCGGCATAGTCGCCGCTTTATTCCTGTGCAGTCAGGCGGTTTGAGCAAGACGTCAATTGGATCGAACAGGGGTTTGATCGCTGGACCGACGAGATGTCTATCGCAAAAGTCAGGTTGCCATGGCTACTCACTTTGGAACAAATAAAGAATATTTAGCGAACATTGATTGACTCTTTGAGGCTTCGATCTTATTTTCCAATAGCGTTTGGTGGGAGGTCAGCCGCTTGTGGGCTGCCTCTTTAATGAGAGATATAGGACCGATTGCACTGCAATGACTAAAGACTTTCTCGCACCTATTTCGAAGCGGATTTGGTCCGACAAATATCAGCTAAAAAATGCTGGTGGTCCCATCGACCAAGGCCCTCGGGACACGTTTGCGCGGGTTGCAAACGCTGCGGCAGGCGCTGAGCCTGAAGAGTTTCGCCGACTTTGGGAACAGCGGTTTTGCAAAACGTTGAGCGACTATCGTTTTTTGCCTGCTGGCCGGATCTTGGCAGGTGCAGGTAGCGACCGCGATGTGACGCTCTTCAACTGCTTTGTCATGGGAGAGGTGCCCGATTCTCTTGATGGCATTTTCGATACGCTGAAGCAGTCCGCGCTGACCATGCAAACCGGTGGCGGTATTGGTGTTGATTTTTCGACCTTGAGACCGCGTGGCGCGCTTGTAGCTTCTATCGACGCGGACGCCTCCGGCCCGGTGAGTTTCATGCAGGTGTGGGATGCCATGTGCGGCACCATCATGTCTGCTGGCGCACGACGCGGCGCCATGATGGCCACGCTGCGAGCCGATCACCCTGATATCGAGGACTTCATTTCGGCGAAGGCCGTTCCTGGCCGACTGACCAACTTCAACCTCTCGGTCCTTGTGCCCGATGCGCTGATGGCGGCTGTTGATGCAGATACGGACTGGTCTTTGACGTTTGACGGGACCCACTATCGGACCATTCGTGCCCGTGATCTTTGGGATCAGATCATGCAGGCGACGTATGAAACGTCTGAGCCCGGTGTGATCTTCATTGACCGGGTTAACCAGCAAAACAACCTCAGTTACTGCGAAGAAATTTTCACCACCAACCCATGCGGTGAGCAACCTTTGCCACCGTTCGGGGCATGCCTTCTCGGGTCATTCAATCTTGCGCGCTATGTGGATGATCCGTTTGGGGCGGATGCCAAGATGGACCTTGCCGGCCTGAAACAGGATGTCCACGTTGCCGTCCGTATGTTGGATAATCTGATCGATGTCTCGCACTATCCACTGGAAGCACAAAAGCAAGAAGCCATTGCAAAGCGTCGGATGGGGCTTGGTGTGACCGGACTGGCCGATGCTCTGATTTTCACTGGCCACCGATACGATACAGAGGACGCCCGTCGGAACGCACAAGCTTGGATGTCGTTTATTCAAACGGAAGCCTATGCAGCGAGTGCAGCTCTGGCTGCTGAAAAAGGCTCATTCCCGCTGTTTGATGGGGACGCAATTCTCGCATCCGCGAATGTGAAACGACTTCCAAAGCGCGTTCGGTCGGCCATCAAAGAGCATGGCTTGCGCAACGGGTGCCTGACGTCAATTGCCCCAACTGGAACGATCTCACTGTTGGCTGGAAACGTGTCGAGCGGGATCGAACCCGTCTTCGATCTGACGTACGAGCGCAGTGTCTTGAACGCCGGTGGTTCGACGGAGACGATTGAGATCGAAGACTTTGCGTATTCGGTGTTCAAACGTCGCTTGGCTGAGGGTGGTGTTGCTGACCAGGTTGGTTTTGAAAGCCGCAACCGTCCAGAGAGCTTTGTCACTGCGTCTCAGCTTTCGCCGGAAGCGCATCTGAAAATGCAAGATGCCCTGCAACCCTACGTCGACAGCTCGATTTCAAAAACGATCAACTGTCCGGAAACCGCGACCTTCGGTGACGTCAAGGATGTTTACCAGACTGCGTATCGTTACGGCCTCAAGGGTTGCACGACATATCGGCCTACACCAATGCGCGGCTCGGTCTTGTCCTCAATTGCTGCTGATGACGCCGAACCACTAGCAGTTCAGACGAAGCGCATGCGCTCAGAAGACAGCATTGTTGAGACCGGCGGTTTGATAGAGCCCAACAAACCAGCACGAGAAAGGGCTGCTCCAGCCCGCCCTGATGTTGGGCATCATGCATCGCGCTCGGAGTCGACGAGTGATGTGGTCTACATGGCGGAACCGCTCGCCCGGGATCGCGCTTTGGCTGGCGTGACTTACAAATTGAAATGGCCTGACAGCGACCATGCGATCTATGTGACACTCAATGATATCGAGACTGACGGTCGCCGTCGTCCGTTCGAAATCTTCATCAATACGCGCAACCTCGAACACTACGCTTGGACAGTTGCTCTGACCCGGATGATCAGCGCCGTGTTTCGGCGTGGTGGTGATGTTTCATTCGTGGCTGAAGAGCTTCAGGCCGTGTTTGATCCCCAGGGCGGCCGATGGATCGGCGGTCGCTATGTGCCGAGCCTCTTGGCTGCTATTGGCGACA
>JBCBRD010000019.1:0-24424 GCA_039819885.1 Pseudomonadota bacterium | reverse complement strand
GCTCAAAACCTTCACGGCGCATGTTCTCGATGAGAATGGCGAGCTGTAGTTCGCCGACCACGCGTCGTCTTCAAAACAAACGAAGAAACTGGAGAACGCGTTGAACCGATCGAAGAGGTCATCATCGACGTGGACGAAGAGCACTCCGGCGTTGTGGTCCAAAAACTCTCCGAGCGGCGGGCGGACTTGATGGAGATGAAACCGTCGGGCGGCGGGAGGCAGCGCCTCGTTCTACACGCGCCGACGCGAGGCCTCCTTGGCTATCAAAGCGAGCTGCTGTCGGACACACGCGGCACAGCTGTCATGAACCGCTTGTTTCACAGTTACGCACCCTACAAGGGCGAGATCCAGGGCCGCCGCGCGGGCGTGTTGATCTCCAACAGCGTGGGTGACGCGACGGCATATTCGCTTTTCAACCTTCAAGACCGCGGCTCAATGATGATTGGCCCACAAACCAAAGTCTACGAAGGCATGTTGGTGGGTGAACACTCGCGTGAAAACGATCTTATCGTGAATGTCGTCGTCAACAAAAAACTCACCAATGTGCGCTCGTCTGGCAAAGACGAAGCGTTGACATTAACACCTCCAATGAAACTCCCGCTCGAACGGGCTCTTTCATACGTGCAAGACGACGAACTCGTTGAGGTAACGCCGGAGAGTATTCGGTTGCGCAAACGTTGGTTGGATCCAAACGAACGCAAAAAACGGGAAAAGATGTCCAGTACAGCGGCATAGCCTGCTGCCGTCGGTGCCCGAGAGCATGTTTAGGAAAAGTGTGAGCGGTTTTCCGCCCAGAACATGCGTAAGACAAAGACCTAGAGCGGATTTGCGTTTCAATGAAACGCGAATAAGCGATAGTCACATTTGATCCCAACCTGTTCCGTAGGAAACTGGCAGTCGATTGGCCTCGCGCTAACGGCTACCGCTGCGCCCACACGTCTAAAGACCAGGCGCACTGTGATCGCAAAAAATGGAGACACCCATCATGAAAGCCAAAGCACTCTCAGTCGCAGCCGCCCTACTGATCGGCCTCTCAACGATACCGGCGATTGCGGATGATGACGACCTCACGAAATACGAGCACGCCCAACTCCGTGAGGCTCTCCGTGACATCGGCTGCCACGGCGGTGAATTCGAAAGAGAATCTGACGGAACGTACGAGGTCGACGACGCGGTTTGCAAAGACGGCAAAGAGTACGAATTCAAGTTTACAAAGTCATTTGATCTCATTGGCGGAGAGCGAGACTAAAAGATCGGAGCACACCAATGTCGGGAAGAAATCCCGAAATGTCCCGGGAATAGAAACCAACTGATAAAATACTACGTTTAATGAATTGTTCTGCAACGTCTGAACAAATGAAAAAATTTGATCAAGCAACACTGGAGTGAGCCTCATGAAACGTATCGTAGCTGTCGCTGCCGCCCTGGCCATGTCGACGTCATTCGCCCTAGCCGATGATAAACCATCCGCAGACGAGGCAAAGTCCATCGAAGCAACGATGACAGCTTGGGGCTGCAAAGGCGGCGAGTATGAAAAAGAGACCGAGGGGACTGGCGTCTTTGAAGTCGACGACACGACCTGCCCTGATGGAAACCAGTTCGACGCCAAGCTCGACAAGGACTTTAAATTGATCAGCCTCACACGCGACTGATACCAGGCCATCGCAGCCTTATCACCGAAATAGCCTTCGATCAGGCCGAGACCTCACGAAAAGAGGCCTCGGCCTTTTCCATTTCGGAAAATAACTAAAAAGAAGATTGTTGAAAGCGTAGATAAACAAATCAATAATTTATCATGTCTAAATTTATTCAATCCCGTAACTGAATTCCAAATGGTCTCACGTATGCTGAGCATTCAAATGGAGCCCCAAAATCAGACCGGCACAGATTATGGCAAACACCTACCGAGGCATTCAACCACAACTGGCGACTGGAGAAGCAAGCGTCGGTGCTATCGACAGCTACTCCGGTGGCCACGCGCTTGTGCCCATCCTCATTGGCCTGTCAGTCCCTGCGCTTTCCCTAATGTACTTCGCGCCAGAGCTACTCGGCGGCGCGCAATCAGTTCTGACCATCTACCTAATCGTTTTGATGGCATTCTCACTCGGCGTCTTTTTAGTGAGCGTGTTCAATCCAGGGCCCGTCGTTGCAATGACGTTTAGTGGACGCTCCGGTTATGCGCGCGTCACGCGTGCGGGGCCACTTGCCCACACAGTGGTGGACATCCCTCTTCATAAAATTGAACAGGCAAGGCTCGAGCTCTGCTACGATGATGACGGATACAGCTGGCACGAACCCCAACTGGTCATGCAGTCTGGAGCGATACTGCAGCTTCCTCCGGAAACCTCCCGGACCGAAATCGACACCATCAACGCGACGTTGATTGCGGCGTAGACTATCCGTTGGCACCTAGCGTTACCCCTTGGCGGACAGACCTGGGGAGCAAATCATCATGGCTTTTGACAGACCACCGCTCGCGCGTGCCTACTAAGCACCCGCGTCGAGCCGATTCGCGAAACGTGCCCCCACTATTGTCCAAGCGTCAGATCGGGGCCAGAACGGTACATCCTGTCCAGCCCAGGGCCATATGACACACAGTGTCTGACATCAAGCTCCTGGGCCCAAACGACAAGGCATATGTCGCCATGACCGAGTTGCCCCAGGTGTCAGCCAAGACCAGAAGTGACACCTTGGCGAACATTTGGCCGAACGGCATGACGCCAACGCCGGAATTCGAGGCGGCTGTCGAATTCATAAATACCTGTGACGGGCATCTGTTCATTACAGGCCGTGCCGGGACCGGTAAATCGACGCTATTACGCGCGCTCCGTGATCAGTCCGGTGACGACACGGTTATCGTCGCACCGACAGGCCTCGCTGCGGTTAACGTTGGCGGCCAGACGATACACTCTTTTTTCGGGCTACCCCCACGCCTAATCAGACCCGAAGACATCAAACGTAGCCGCAACGGTCGCGTCATGCGCCGCATGAAGTTTCTGTTTGTTGATGAAGTCTCCATGGTCCGCTCTGACCTGATGGCAGCAATCGATCAGTCCCTGCGCGTCAATCGCGGCCGCCCACGCGAACCATTTGGCGGTGTCAGGCTGGTGATGTTCGGTGACCTTCACCAGCTCCCGCCAGTCGTACAGGAAGCTGAAGTCGCAGAACACCTGGAAAGCCAATATGGTGGGCCTTTCTTTTTCTCAGTCTCGGCGTTACAAGAAGGCGCGGGAACTTGCTTGATCGAGCTGAGCCACGTCTTCCGCCAATCCGACGAAGACCTCATCGACGTCCTCAATCGCATTCGTGACGGCGACGTGACCGAAGACGACTTGGTTGGCCTCAACGAACGCGTTAGCCCCATTCGAACACTCGGTGAGGGGGACCCGTACGTGATACTCACACCAACCAACGCCGCCGCCCAACGGATCAATGCCGCATTCCTTCATGCTTTGCCGTCGAAACCATTCACGTACGAGGCCGGAGTGGCCGGTGAGTTCTCAAAGGGGGCCCATCCGACAGACACCTCCTTGGTCTTGAAGGTTGGCGCAAAAGTCATTTTGCTTCGAAACGATGCCGAACGACGCTGGGTCAATGGCACGGTCGCGCGTGTTGCTCGCCTAAGTGAAGATCAAGTCTGGATCGAAGTCGGGGGCAAAGAGTACGAAATCGATCAAGTCGCTTGGGAAAACCGCCGATACGCATTTGACCTATCTCAAGAAAAGATCGTTGAAACCATCGCCGGCACGTTTAAGCAGTTTCCACTTCGGCTGGCTTGGGCTCTGACAATCCACAAATCACAAGGCCTGACACTGGACCGGGTCTACATCGACCTAGGTCGCGGCACCTTTGCACACGGTCAAGCCTACGTCGCATTATCGCGCTGCCGCACGATGGAAGGCTTGGCATTCGCAAGACCGCTGCAACCGCGAGATATCCTATTCGACCCGAGCGCAATGGGCTATCGCGACGTCTTTGAACAGATTTAGATCTGCGATTTCAATGGTTTTGTATTCTTACCTTGCATAACAAACGAATCAGCATGATGATGTTTGCTGCATCGCAATAACGCCATTTTCACTGGTGTTTTGTACACTCTTGTGTGCGCTGCGACACAAAGTAGCAAACCACAAAAGCCAGCTAATGTTGCGCCGCACAAAGATGCGAACTATAGTACTTCACAGCCGAAGAGGAGTTCGCACGACCGCGGTCTCAATAACTCGGCCGCAAACTGAATTGACGCTGAACCCTCATCGAAGAACGTTCGACCCTCAGGAGAGACGCCATGAACGAACAATTTACACGCCAAGCACAAGACATGTTCAACGCTGCAAAAGACGCGAAGATTCCTGAAAACTTCCAGTCAATTGCTGAAGACACTGTTGCCAAGACACGTGACGCGTTTCAGCAGTTCAACGGTGCGGCTCAAGACAACGTCAAAGCCGTTGAAGATGTCATGCTGGCAGCACAGGCTGGCGCAAAGGCCATCGGCGAAAAGATCATCCACAACACAGCGATCAATACAGAAGCCGCTTTCGATGCCGCTCAGGCCATCGCTCGTGCTGACACTGTTCCAGAAGCAGCCCGTTTGCAGGCTAACTTCATGCAGCAGCAAATGGCTATCGCCGGTGCTCAATCCAAAGAACTCTTTGAGCTTTCAACCAAAATTGCTCAGCAAACGTTCGAAACAATGAACTCTGTCACAGCAAAAAGCTTCGAGCAGTTCAAGAAGTAAGTTAGCCAACTTACTCTAGGTAGACCTCAAGCGACGGCGCACTGACCTCACGGGTCTGTGCGCCGTTTCTCTATGATCGAAGAGCAAATCGGGTCTTGTTCGTAAGAACAGCCACCAGCCTTAACTGATCCAAGCGACATCCAGCAATCCACCATACACAAGCCGCGTTTCCTGCGCTAAGCTCTCTCCATGTTGGGATCAGCAAGCACAATCGATTTCAGGACTGCGCAACTTTCAGACGCACCGCGCCTTGCTGACATCTTCAAGTCATCATGGTCATCGAGCTACCGCGACATCATCCCGGCTCAAGAATTGTCACGGACCATCGCCAATCACGACGCAGCATGGTGGCGGCGTGCTTTGGACGGGGTAAATCCCACAATCGTCTTTGAGATTGGCGGACAGATTGGCGGATACGCCACATACGGACCGAGCCGCCAAACCACGACCAAACTCGGAGAGATTTACGAGCTTTATCTCGCCCCAGAGTATCAAGGTCTTGGACACGGAACAGACCTCTTCGAAGCCTGTCGCGCACGGCTTGACCTGCAATGGTCCAATGGTTTGATCATCTGGGTCTTGAGCAAGAACACCCGCGCAATCGATTTCTACCAAAGCTTAGGCGGCGAAGCGATCGCGACACGCAAGTTTCGGTTTGCTGGCGTTCCACTGCAAAAGACACTCATGGCCTGGGATCTGTCGCTTCCCGTCGAGGGATGAATTGGCTCTCCCAACACTCTGCGCTTTACAATAATTGGCGGCATTGAAGTCGCGCGCACCATCGACTTGATGACATGCGCGGTCCAACGCCGCAAACCGAGCATTCCAGTCAATTTGGGCCGCGCACGTCTTCTTCGTTCGTCGTATCAATAAACCAATGGCGCATTGTTTCGACGTCACCGCAGGTGCAGCAGTTAGACTGCACCTCGAAACAAGGCGTGCGCCAAAAATCTTAATCAAACCAAGCCCTGCACACCTCTCGCCCACGACCTACGCTCCAGGAGACCATTATGCGCATCGACGCAATCGACATCGGCAAAAACCCACCCGACGACATCAATGTTATCATTGAGGTGTCAGTCGGAGGCGAGCCCATCAAGTATGAGATGGATAAGGACGCCGGCACTTTGTTTGTCGACCGGTTCCTGTACACGCCCATGCGCTACCCTGGTAACTATGGTTTTGTCCCCCATACGCTGTCAGCGGACGGCGATCCAATCGACGTGATCGTCTGCAACACGCGCCCCCTCTTCCCAGGCTCCGTCATCAACTGCAGACCGGTCGGTGTCTTGATCATGGAAGACGATGGCGGTGGTGACGAGAAGCTTCTCGCAGTTCCAAGCCCCAAGCTGACACAGCGCTACGACAAGGTCGCAAACTACACCGACCTTCCAGAAATCACGCTCAGCCAGATTGAGCACTTCTTCAACCACTACAAAGACCTCGAGCCAAACAAGTGGGTGAAGATCGGTCGCTGGGGCGACGTTGATGAAGCCAAAAAGCAAATCACTCAGGCCGTTGAACGTGCAAAGGCCTCGAAAGCTGCTTAAGCGAACCTAAGACCCTGAAACCAAAGCACTGGATAGAAATCAACCTGCCCGGTCAGCCATCATGCAGGCCGGGCAGTAGAGCCACATCGAATTTCACATTTCTGACACAGCCCATTAAACAAGAAGTCGATCAACGACCAATCTGGAGCAACCTTTGAAAGACATGAAGATTGCCGTTATGGGCGCCGCTGGACGAATGGGGCGCGAACTCCTCAAAGCCGTGCACGAAACCGACGGAGCAGCGATTGCAGGCGCCGTTGAACAACCAGGCTCGCCGGATTTAGGTGCCGATGCAGGAACGTTGATCGGGGTCGGAGAACTCGGTGTTCCCGTCACTGATGATGCACTGGAACTTTTCACGCATGTTGAGGCCATACTCGACTTCACATCGCCGGCAGCCACCGTTGAGTTTGCCGGACTTGCAGCCAACGCGCGCATCATTCACGTCATTGGCACAACCGGATTTTCGGAAGACCAGGAAGCCGCAATCGCAGCCGCAGCCCGACACGCAACAATCGTCAAAGCCGGCAACATGAGCTTGGGCGTCAATCTCCTCACAGCCCTGACGCGAAAGGTTGCAGAAGCTTTGGACGCCGACTTCGATATTGAAATCATTGAAATGCACCATCGGCACAAAGTCGATGCACCATCTGGAACAGCCCTAATGCTGGGAGAGGCCGCGGCTGGCGGTCGTAAGGTCTCGCTGAAAGACAAATCTGTACGCGTCCGAGACGGTCACACAGGCCCCAGGGTCCGCGAAACCATAGGAATGCAAACGTTACGCGGCGGCTCTGTCGTCGGTGACCACACAGTGATCTTTGCCGGCGATGGGGAACGCATTGAACTGACGCACAAGGCCCAAGACCGGTCCATCTTCGCAAAAGGTGCCGTCAAGGCCGCACTCTGGGGCCGACAAAAGGGCCCCGGCATCTTCTCGATGCATGACGTTCTTGGCCTCGACTAAACCGAGAGATCGCACATCAAACCCAACTAAGCGAACACGGACGCGCCGGTTCGCAACACCAGACTGATTAGAGGAATACGAAGCGCCATGCAGAACGCCCTTGTCCTGGTACGCCACGGCCAAAGCGAATGGAACAAACTCAACTTGTTCACCGGTTGGCGCGACCCTGATCTGACGGAACAAGGTGTCGCTGAAGCGCACGAAGCTGGCCGACTGTTGAAAGCAAGAGGCTTCAACTTCGACATCGCCTACACCAGCTTACTGCAACGTGCGAACCGCACTCTCGCGCTCATGCTCGGTGAACTGGAGCAGACCGATCTGGCAACCCACCGTGATCAGGCGCTCAACGAACGCGACTATGGCGACATCTCAGGCATGAACAAAGACGAGGCACGCGAGAAGTGGGGCGCGGAGCAAATCCACATCTGGCGTCGCAGCTTCGATGTCCCACCACCAGGTGGCGAAAGCCTAAAGGATACAGCAGAGCGTGTGATCCCGTATTATACCGAGAAGATTTGGCCCGATCTCCAGGCTGGCAAAACGGTCATCGTGGCTGCACACGGCAACTCGATCCGCGCGCTCATCATGCACCTGGAAAAACTCTCAACTGAAGAGATCCTGAAGCGAGAAGTCGCAACCGGCGCACCACTGATCTATCAACTAAACGCAGACGGCTCAGTCAAAACATTTGAGGACTTGGTGATGGCGCCCGGCAGTGACCGCGAGGGTGAAACAATCGACACGACGTCGTAAACGCGCAACTCATCAAAATCAGTCCAGGTTCAGATTAAGCGTTTGCACACTGATCGGGTCACCATTGCGGTACACGGTTGCCTTGCCCGTATAGCGACCAACAGTCCAACTCTGCTTGCGAAGTTTCTTGCCAGCAAATGTCATCCAAAGCGCCCGATTGCGATCCATCGGCTCGCCCCGCGTACTAACCGAAAAACCATCTGGACCAGTGAGCTCAAGAGCCAGTCGGTCGCCCTTACGCACATTTATCGCTCGCGCAAAAAACACAAGCGCTGCACTTCGCAGTGTTGGCTTGGGAAATGATCTCAGAAATTCCAGATCGCGCTTCTTCGGTGCCCCGCCCGCAAATCCCACATCAATCACGACGCCACTCGTGTAACGGATCTGTTTGGAGAGCCCCGGCTCCCACAAACCTGTCTTGTCGGTCCCAATATCACCGATGACTTGGCCGCCCGACGGACAGGCGAGCGACTTGGAAACTCGTTTGCCTGAAAATGGATCAATCACCCGGCCATTTGACCGCACACTCAAATGCAAGTGGGCGAACGCAGCGGCACCTGAATAGCCAACATCGCCCAGGACGGTGCCGCGACTCACCTTGTCACCTTTGCGCACAACAACCGAGTTGCGCTTCAGATGGCAGTATTGCGTTTCCCAACCACCCCCGTGATCGATGACAACGCCATTTCCGCACTCGCGACCTGCTACCAAGGACTTGTCGCGGCCGTCCGGCGCAATCAGCCTGTCACGCATGCCATCGCGCAGACCTTTGACAACGCCAGGTGCCGCTGCCAAGACGCTGACACCCTTTGCCGCGTCAGCCGCAGATCGAACACGGAAGTCGACGCCCTTGTGCCCATCGTAGGTCGCAGACCCGCAACGATGATCAAGCACGCCCGGCCCGTCCTTCAAATCGACGTAGGATTGTACAAAGCAGTCTTGCCCGACATCGCATGCGATGGGGAGGGACAAGACGAGCCGGTCACCAGCAAGTGCCGCCGATGATTCCAGCCACAGCGCATTCCCAACAAAAACAGCGAGCATGCCAAGCACACTCGCTGCCGTCAGTCGCGTTCGCAGGATCGGCGGCACGCGGTTATGGCTTGATGTATGTGTAACCTTTGGCCTGCAGATAAGCGAGCTCTGCCACACCGGACGGAACGATGTCGTCATCAAACACTTCAAAGAGATCGTTCTCATAGCTAATCTTCCGACCGCGAAGTGTGTTGCTGCAAACCGCGAAATTCACGTTCTGAGTTTTGAGGCTGGAGACATTGCCCTGGAGCGTAAGATCATCTTTCGCACTTTTGAGTAGATAAAGACCATCACCGTGAAGGACCACCTTCACATCCAGATTGTCAGCACCCACTGCGTTGATGTGATTCTGAATGTTCCGCAGCGCACGCTTGTAGGCCTTCCCGTCGCTGCCAGCATCATAGTTGATGTGATAGACGACCTTCTGTTTGCCGTAACGATCGCCCTCAGCAGATGCTGTCACAGCAACAGAAAACATCATCGCGATCGCTGCAACGGCAGCGAACGCAAGTGTGAGTAGATTTTTTTTCAAGGTTTTTCCTCCCGGATCAGGGGTCGCCGGCATAGCCCGGCCCATTCAACAGGCCATGCGGAGAATGAATTTTCAAATCACAACCTCGTATGCCGCGGTTTTGATAAATCATTCTATAACACGGCCCACTTGATGACTGCGCAAGCGGCACCGAGCGCAAAAAGCGCAAACAAGCATCAGCAAGGCCGCTCAATGCTTGCTGCAAGCCGACCATTTCGCTAGCAGTATCGAGCGACGACCCACCTCACCCAAGATCGCTGACGTGCCGATATCGGGTTCATCGACACCGAAGCTGGAAAACCTGGACCGGGCCCGCAATCGCAGGTGACCGAGGCCAGCCAAGCGCACAACCAAAAAACACAAAAAGCGGATCAGAAATGGCAACGCACAAACTCCTCCTCCTACCCGGTGACGGTATCGGCGTGGAAGCAATGTCCGAAGTTGAGCGCATCATCGCGCTGTTCAACGAAGCTGGCGGGCAGACCTTCGAATTCGAAAAAGACCTCGTCGGCGGCGCCGCAATTGATGCCATCGGACAGCCGGTGAGCGATGCGGCCATGAAGCTTGCCGACGAAGCCGACGCCGTCATCTTCGGAGCTGTCGGTGGACCACAGTGGGACAACGTTGCCTACGACATCCGCCCTGAAGCAGGCCTTCTCCGCCTCCGAAAAGATCTCGACCTGTTTGCCAACCTTCGCCCAGCCATTTGCTACCCAGCACTGGCCGACGCATCATCACTAAAGCGCGACATCGTCGAAGGCCTGGATATCCTGATTCTGCGTGAACTCACCGGCGGCACCTACTTCGGCGAACCCAAGGAGATGGTTACGCTGGAGGACGGGCAACAGCGTGCCGTCGACACAACGGTTTACACGACGCAAGAAGTTGAACGCATCGTCAAAGTCGGTCTCGATCTCGCAAAGGTGCGCGGCAACAAACTCCACATGGCGGCGAAGTGGAACGTCATGCGTTCCGGCGTCCTTTGGCAACAGGTGACAACTGCGACCCACAAGGCCTATGCGCCCGACGTGGATCTGCATCTGATCTTGGCTGACAACTGCGCCATGCAATTGATCCGGAATCCAAAACAGTTCGACGTCATTGTTACCGACAACCTATTTGGCGATGTTCTGTCCGATGAGGCTGCAATGATGACCGGCTCATTGGGCATGCTACCCTCTGCATCGCTCGGCGCACCCAATGAGAAGACAGGCAAGCGCAAATCGATGTACGAACCCGTGCACGGGTCCGCACCTGATATTGCCGGAAAAGGGCTCGCAAACCCAATCGCGATGATTGCAAGTTTCGCAATGGCCCTGCGCTACTCACTAGACCTAACTGATGAAGCCGACAAAATTGATGCAGCGATCGCAAGCGTCCTTGCGAAAGGACTACGAACCGGTGACATCATGCAGGATGGTATGACACAGGTCGGAACCACCGACATGGGCGATGCCATCATCGAAGAACTGAAGGCAACCATCTCCTAAACCTAAGAACGTTTTTTCAAGCGAGACTTCCGCCGAAAAACGAACGTAGTCAATCCAACTGAACGTGTGAGCGCCATGGTCAGTAATATGTCGTCACTGGGGTTTTCAATAGCCGACGAGGGCGAACTCGAAGCCCTCGTCGTCAAGCTCGCCGCTGAAGCATCTGCGGGGCTTGGAACCAATGTGGGTGATTACCGGATCTGGCGATCTCGCACCGGCGCAGAATTGTGGTTCCATGTAGCAGGGTCTGCGTCCGAAAACGGCGGCCCGAACGAACGCGAGATCGTTGGCCTAACGCCCTTCTTCGAAGGCAAGAGCAACGTCACCGTCAACATTACAAACCACTTCCAGCGCGAGAACGACACACCCTTCGAAGGCGCTATCCAGGCATGGGTCATCGCGGACCCAACGGCAAACCTGAACGGTTCGGGAGGGAATGCCAGCGACGAAACAGCCGACGACGATTTGGATGATGGCGTCTATCCAATCATCTTCGATTGCGTCGAATACGCCGCCCATTCGGCAAGCACCGTACCTGCAAAATGCAACGTCCGGCTAACCGGCTTCGCACGCGAAGTCGCAGCCTACGAAACTGAAACAGCATTCGATGAGGCACAGAAGTCATCACCCCACCCACTCGCAGCTCAATCGTTTTTCCCTGTCGGAATGTTCGCTGCTGCGTCTGGCGAGAACCAAACACCGTCATCCCACGCCATGTTTGCCGGAGAGGTTATTGAGGCCAGCGAATTCGTAAACGAGCACACGCAAGGCCGTTATCAATGGATGCTGGTGAAGAGCCTCGATGCAACGTTTGACGTCGTGGCTGACCCAACATGCATCACCGGCGAAATTACCCCTGGTGCCATTGTACAGGTAGCCTGTTGGATGTTCGGCCGTGTCCTCCCGCCAGCCACCGAGTAGTGAGAGCCTGCTCAACAAAAACCAGAACGAAGCCTCGTCCCTGCGGTTCCAACAATCATGCAATCGCATCATCTTCGCAGGTTGAGGGCATCTCGCGTCGCCAGCCACGGGCAGTCCAGGCGTCAGGACGCAGTGGATCAGCTGAAGCCTGTTCGATGGACCGCGCCACAAAGTAGAACTCAAAACAGTTCGAACTCACGCGCTTAACCCGAAAACACCCACCGGTCGGGTCGCGATCATAGATCGTGCAGAAGGTATCTCGCTGCACCGACCAGCGCCCAGCTGTACGCCGAAACGGTTCTTGATATTCCAGACTGCCATCATTGTCATAACGCTCTGAAAAACTGCGCTTGTCTGTATAGCGCCCGTCGATGGTCTGACCGCCAAACGTCGATTGAATATCCGCAGAGCTCAGCCAAGCATCCGAAGCACCCAGTTGGTCCGAACTCAGGATCGCGACGACGAATGCAGCACAAGTTATCAATCGAGCGCTCTTAGCCTGTTGATGAGACATTCTAAAACGCAACTTGCTCACCCCACTTACGTTCAAGCACCCGTCCGAAAATCGAAGGTCCACAACTGACTCCGATCAAACACAACAGAACCAATAAACCGTCATATCCGTCACTCAAACAGCATCACCTCAATAGGCGAAGCGACAAAGGTAGTTCGAACCAAGCGATGTTATCAAACCATGCCACCCTCTCACTTTGTGTTTGCCTCATCCTCATCTTTGGCGGCACGGCCGGTGAAGTCCGAGCGATGGAAAACTACCTTTGGAAAAGCCGTCCGCTAATCGTCTTTGCGCCTTCCGCCTCACATCCCAAACTCAACAAACAACGCCAAATTGTCTCAGCGGCCCAGACGGGCATGAAAGAGCGAGACATGGTCGTCATCTATGTCGTGGGCGCGTCGACCACAGCGTCGTTTGGGTCACCACCCAGCAGCTCTGCAGATGCGTTACGAAAGCGTTATCGCGTCGCACGAAGAACTTTCCGTTCCATATTGGTTGGAAAGGACGGCGGAACCAAGAAAGCCAGTAGCAAACCACTCGGGCCGCGCCAGCTTTTCCAGGTGATCGACGCAATGCCGATGCGCCAACAAGAGATGAAAAGCCGCTAAGGTGCCCACCTCCTGTCGAAAGCCAGCATAATAACCCGACTACTCAACGTATTTGCGACCTCAACCAAACGATTGAGTATCGATGCATTGTCAGCAGGTGGCAGACGCAGTACATGACGGAGCTTCCCAACACATCCACCGCGTGCGAACCCAGGCAAACGCGCGCGAACGAAGGACACCAAAATGGGCTACACCGTCGCCATCGTCGGCGCGACCGGCAACGTCGGGCGCGAAATGCTGAACGTGCTTGCTGAAAGAAACTTCCCGGTAGACACGATCGTTCCACTCGCCTCTCGCCGCTCGATCGGCACAGAAGTTTCGCTCGGCGACAAGACACTCAAATGCCAAGATCTGGAAACCTACGACTTTTCCCAGGCCGACTTCTGCCTGATGTCAGCCGGATCGACCGTGTCGCGGGAATGGTCACCTAAGATCGGCTCTAAAGGCTGCATCGTTATCGATAACTCATCGTGCTGGCGTTATGACCAGGATGTGCCGCTGGTCGTGCCCGAGGTCAATCCTGAGGCGCTACTTGGCTACAAACAGAAGTACATCATTGCCAACCCCAACTGCTCAACATCCCAGTTGGTGCTGGCACTGAAGCCCCTGCACGATCAGGCCGAGATCAAGCGTGTTGTCGTCTCGACATACCAATCGGTATCCGGTGCAGGCAAAGACGCAATGGACGAACTATGGGCGCAGACCAAAGGGTCATTCGTCCCGGGCCAGGAAGTTGCACCTGCCAAGTTCCCAAAACAAATCGCCTTCAACTGTATCCCTCACATCGATGTCTTCATGGAGGATGGATACACGAAGGAAGAATGGAAGATGCTGGCTGAGACCAAAAAGATGATTGATCCGGCGATCAAGTTGTCTGCGACCTGTGTCCGCGTGCCAGTCTTTGTCGGCCATGCCGAAGCCGTGAACATTGAATTCGAGCAACCGATCAGTGCTGAAGAGGCACGTGAAATCCTGCGCAATGCACCCGGCCTTAGTGTCGTCGACCGGCGCGAAGCTGGGGGCTACGTCACGCCAGTTGAGGCAGCCGGCGAATACACCACTTACGTCTCCCGCATTCGAGAGGACGCAACCGTCGAAAATGGAATTGCTCTGTGGGTGGTATCGGACAACCTGCTGAAAGGTGCAGCTCTCAACACAGTGCAGATCGCCGAGACAATGATCGAGAGGAAGTACTTTGATGACGCGGCGTAACGCCTAGAGCGCCGGGCGACAAAGTGGACACGGTTTTTCGCGTAAACCGGCGCGAACGCTAACATACGACGATCATCGGGTGATTCAGATAAATCGCCTGACGATCTAGCCGGTAGCCATATCAAAAAGGGACGATCAGAGTGCAAACGCCGCCCCGAGGCCTCAGCGGGCCTTCTTGGCAGGACGTTTCCGTGAAGCGGCCTTTCTGGGAGCCGCACGCCCAGGTGCGGACTTTCTAGAAGGCTTTTCATTCTCGGAACTCGGCACGTCACCCAGTACAGAGACGATATTCAAAAGCGCATCAAGAAAACCCTTGCGTTCCTGGCTCGGGATCGCCTCAAGGATGCGCTCATCCACACGGCTAACCAGCGGCCCGGCATAATCCAATGCCCTACGACCCTCTTCGGTCAGCTTCACGGCATAAGCACGCGCATCTTCTTTTGTTCGCCGACGTTGAACTAACCCTTTTTTCAACATCCTGCGAACGATGTCTGCCAACGTCGACCGATCAATCCCTGTCATTTCAACCAGGTCAGTCTGACTTGCGCCTTCGCGTCGCGCGATAGAAGCGAGCACGGCAAACTGCCGAGCGGTCAAATCTGCTCCTGCCATCTCGGCTTGAAACACGTCCGTTGCGCATTGGCCGACACGATGGAGCAAATGCATAGGCGACTGCTCGATCTCAACGTCCGACTGAGACAGTGTCTGCTGCTTTGCCATGGGTCTTTCGCTTCTCTCTGAGCCGGTCACGAAACCAAATGGTCTCGGAGGCATCCTTGTTTCACCTTTTAGCGATTAAGGCAGATCTTCTTTCTTTCGAAGAAGGTCTAATTCGAAGCAAACACAATACGAATCTTAAGCAGTCGTCCAGTGCAAATGACAAATGTTCACGTCAAATGTATTAATCACTGCGCCAATAACTGACACTCACACAATTCATCTGTGGGATGATTATAAGTATGCGCAAAGTGTTGTTTCAACGGCTCAAGAATTCGATGATTTAAGTTCGTGACGTTTCAGAAGACCCACCTGCGAAATCGCAAACACGAGTGTGAGCGGCATGATTCCGAACAACTTGAATCCGATCCAAAATTCATTCGAGAATGATCGCCAGACGACTTCGTTGAGAACAGCCAAAACCACGAAAAAACAGGCCCATCTGAACGTCAGTAGGCGCCAACCCTCTTCGGTGAGGGCGAACACTTCACCGAACAGATACTTTAAAAGGGAATGCCCAAAATAGAGCCCGCCGAATAACACCGTCGCAAAAATACTATTCACAATAGTCGGTTTGATTTTAATGAAAGTATCGTCGGCTAGGGCGAGTGTCAGACCCCCGAAAACAAGAATGAAAGCACCGCTAACGAGCGGCATGACGGGCACTTTGCCATACAAAAACCAGGAAGCCGTCAAAGCAACTGCTGTGGCAGCCATAAACCACCCAGTTCCAACAAATATTCCGTATTGTGAATTTACAAAAAAGAAGACAACAAGCGGGCCAAGCTCGAGCAACATCTTGCCCAGCGGCGGCTGATCTGGACCTTCAACAGGCGCTTCCGGCTTAGGTGATCGAGACAAACCGGTTTGCTCAGTCATTTGACTTCTTTCGATTTTTTTCAAAGCTAAGTTGCGCCCAACAGTTCCACGCGCTTCTCAAACCATGCCACAACATGGTGCACTGGATTGGGGTCCGTCCACTGAAGTTTGAATGTTTGGATCAAAAAACGCGCGGTACACACTGCCATGCAATCAATCCCCTCCATTGTGGACATGGCATGTGGCAGTAGCATCGCGCGCTGAAAACCACTTAAACGGCGGCAGGACTACCAGGCTTATGCACACCCGCCGAAGGCACCTCATTGGGATCGTCAACCCGATACTTCTGCATGAGCCGAGTCATCCACCAAGCGTAGATCCCTGTCAGCGGCATCACGATAACAACCTTGAACATCACCCAGACATTCAACCCATCGGTCTGCCATCCAAGAAGATTGAATTGTTCCGTGTGCCAGAAATAGATCCGGATCGCTTCGTTGGCGGCAGCAAGGAAAAGGAACAGGTAGATGAAGCTCTTAGTGAACTTGCGCCAGCCTTCCTCGGAGTAATGGAACGTCTTGCCGAATGTGTATTTGAAGAAGTTCTTATTCATCGCCAGGCCCGCCATCAAGAACAGGGCAAAAACGGCGTTGAACAGGGTAACTTTGAGTTGCACCCACATCGGGTCATCATAATACAGCGAAATGCCGCTGAAGATCAGCGTGATACCACCAGCAATCAGGGCAAACATCGGCAACCGCTTCAAGACCACCCACATCACGATGAGCGACAGGATTGTAGTACCAATCAGGGACCAGATCCCAGCGGTCACGCCATAAATGGCATTGACAACGAACAACGTCACGAGCGGGCCGAACTCGCTGAGAATATTGACCGTTTGCTCCGCGTTGAACGGATAAATCCGTTGCAATAGCGATTTTTGGGCGGTGCTCGTCATTGTGTCGTCTGTCCCCTGTAAATTCCACGAACGTCCGTCCGCTTTGATCTGTCTCTCAGAAGCTGAAGCCTGTTCATGACCAACTGAACGGGTCACCGCTGAAAACCTGGCACAACTTTGATCGTCAAACTGCGTTCGCATCGCAAATTGGAGCGAACACGCATTAGTTAGGAAGCCGCAATCGCTTTCGCAAACTCTGCGGGTTCGAAGGGTTGCAAATCGTCGGTTCCTTCGCCAACGCCGATAGCATGCACCGGAAGTCTGTATTTTTCCGAAATCGCCACGAGAATACCACCGCGAGCCGTGCCATCGAGCTTCGTCATCACCAATCCGGTCACCCCAGCGCGGTCTCTGAAAGCCTCAACCTGTTGGAGGGCGTTTTGCCCGGTTGTAGCATCAAGAACAAGCAAAACGTCATGCGGGGCCGAAGGTTCGATCTTCTGGATGACCCGAACAACTTTCTCGAGTTCTTCCATCAAGACCTGTTTATTCTGAAGCCGGCCGGCCGTATCGATCAGGACAACATCTGTACCCTGCTCCGTGGCTTTTTTCAGAGCATCAAACGCCAAACCGGACGAATCAGATCCCGCCTCCCGCGACACAACCTCGCAACCCGTCCTTTCACCCCAAACCGTGAGCTGATCGATGGCAGCGGCGCGAAATGTGTCACCAGCCGCCAACATGACCGACAACCCATCCGCACGATACTTCGATGCCAACTTGCCAATCGTCGTGGTCTTTCCCGTTCCGTTGACACCCACCATCAAGATCACATGCGGTTTACGCGACGGCTCAATAACAAGCGGCTTGGCAACGGGCTCAAGCACGCGCTCAACCTCTTCGATCAGCACTTGACGAACCGCGTCCGGGGTCAAGGTTTTATCGACCCGTGACTTTGAAAGTGTTTCGGTAATTCGCGATGCAGTGGCCACTCCGAGATCGGCCTGGATCAAAAGATCCTCAAAGTCCTCAAGTGTTTCGGGATCAAGCTTCGTCTTCGTAAAGAGACCGGTAATACCTCCAGTAAGCTGGCCTGAGGTCTTCGATAATCCAGACTTCAGCTTTGCAAACCAGCTCTTCTTCGGCGCGTCCATCCCTGAAGCTTCGCCGTCGCCGGAACCAGGTTCTGGTTTTCCACTCTCGGCCACCAAGTCTGCCGCGTTCGCATCTGATGCAACCACGCCATCACTCGCAGCATCCTCAGACTGCTCCGACGGTAGGGACTGCGCGTCCCCCTTGCCGAACAAGCGCCCAAACATCCCAGGTGATTTACCCTTGGACTTGGCATCACTCATGCGACCACCTCATCGACAACGAGTTGTCCTTGCAGGCTTGCGCCGTCGTGTCGGTCGAGTGTCATCGTATGAACGGTTCCAGGCTTGAGAGGGGACGTCGGTGACGGAATGACTTCAGCTTCTACTGGAAGTCGGACTTCGCTGAACTGTGGCGTACGGCCCCGTGTTAGCGTTTCCATCAAAACCAGAACGGTTCGTCCAATCATCTGGTCTAGGTGCTGAACGAGTGCAGTTTGACCTTCCCGACGCAGAACCGCGGCGCGTGCTTTGACGATCTCACGCGACAGTTGCGGCATTCGCGCAGCAGGCGTGCCCTCGCGCGGCGAAAATGGAAACACATGGCAGTGGGTCAACCCGCAATCTCGCACCAAGCGTCGTGAGTTCTCAAACATCTCGTCGGTTTCTGTTGGGAACCCGGCAATAATGTCAGCCCCAAAAACCACGTCAGGCCGCAATCGACGCGCTTCCTCACAAAAATCTACCGCTTGAGCCCGAGTGTGACGCCGCTTCATCCGCTTGAGGATCATGTCGTCACCCGCCTGCAAAGACAGGTGCAAATGCGGCATCAACCTTTCCTCATCGCCCAATGCCCGCATCAGGTCAGCATCGGCTTCAACCTGATCAATAGATGACAGCCGGAGACGCTTGAGTTCGGGGACATGCTTTAGGACCGACTGCACCAGACGTCCAAGCTTTGGCTCTCCCGGCAGATCCCCGCCATAAGACGTCATGTCGACACCGGTTAGGACAACCTCGCTGTACCCAGCTTCCACGAGCCCTTGAACTTCGCGAACCACATCACCCATTGGCACCGAACGCGATGGGCCCCGGCCATATGGAATGATGCAAAACGTACAACGGTGGTCACATCCGTTCTGCACCTGAACATAGGCCCGTGCACGGGTCCCAAACGTTTCGATCATATGTGCTGCCGTCTCGCGCACGCTCATGATGTCATTGACCACGACACGCTCAAGCCCATCGGTCGCGAGGCCCACAAAGGTCTCGGCCAACATCTTCTCGCCGTTGCCGATGACGTGGTCGACCTCACCCAGGTTGCCGAACCGCTGCGGATCGATTTGCGCTGCACACCCCGTTACGACAATGCGCGCATCGGGTCTTTCACGTCGCAAGCGTCGTATGGTCTGCGTGGCTTGACGAACAGCCTCTCCTGTCACTGCGCACGTGTTGACAATGACAGTATCGCGCAGCCCGGCATCGTCAGCATGCCGACGCATGACCTCGCTCTCGTAGGTATTCAGACGACAGCCAAGTGTTATGATTTCTGTCTTCGACATTGATCTCGTTTCATTCGCACGTAGTGCGCTATCAGGTCATGGCCCCAGCCAGGATGCCTTTGGTTTCCACGACCGCCGGGCCTGTCATCCAAATACGCTCGTCCTGACCCCAGACGATCTTTAACGATCCACCGGGGAGTTGAACTGTGACAGCTCGATCAACCAGCTTTTTCCTGGCACCACAGACCGCAGCAGCACATGCAGCTGACCCACAAGCTTGCGTGAGACCAGCTCCACGTTCCCACGTACGCAAAGTGATCGATCGACGATCGACAACCTGTGCCAGCGAGATATTCGCACGCTCAGGAAAGATCGGATGGTTCTCCAGCAATGGACCGAACCCCGCCAAGTCATAGGCCATGACGTCATCAACCCAAAAGATCGCATGTGGATTTCCAACATTCACAACCGAAGGCGAGTGCAAGATCGGCTCATCAATCGGGCCAACCTGAAGCTCAATCCCTCGGGTATCGTGAAAAGCTTCGGCCAGCGGAATATCTTCCCACCCGAACTTGGGTCGGCCCATATCAACCGTGATCTGATCCGCACCTCGCACACGTGCAGACAAGTCGCCGGCCGCCGTCTCAAACGTGAAATCCGCAAGACCGGTGCGTTCCGCTTCATAAAGCGCGACGCACCGCATCCCGTTCCCGCATGCGCCGGATTCGGACCCATCGGAGTTATAGATCTCGACCTTTGCAGACAGACCGTTACTGCGCGGTGGCATCAAAACCATCATCTGATCGAACGATGTCATCGGATCAGCCGCAGCAGCCATAACGTCTTCTTGTGAAATTGCCTGTTCCGCCGGCATCCGAGCACCGCGTTGATCGACCACCAGAATCTGGTTGCCGAGGCCGTGCATTTTCCAATACGTGCGTAAAGCAGGGTAAGACATCGCTCATATATGGCAGGTGGCGGGTCGAACACAATCTCAGACCACGCGTTGACCGATTTGGCCGCAATCCATCACTGGAAACAATACGAGGCTTCCAACAATGACAGATCGGGGATGCCAAAACGGCCAATCCACTAAAACACCAACATCTCCGCCGCCATCCGCGTGGGTCGCCTCTCAGTTACATGGTGCACCGACTGATAAGACTGTTGTCGATCTTGCCTGTGGTAGCGGGCGGCACACCCGGTTAGCGCTAGGCGCCGGGCTAAACGTCAACGCCGTTGATCGTGACACGTCGAAGCTAGATGAATTGAGCGACCACCCCGCGTTGACCATCTCGACCTTTGACCTGGAACTTGGAAAACCATACCCCATCGACAAGCAGTCCGTTGGCTGCACAATCGTCACCAACTACCTGTTTCGACCAATTCTCAGCGATATCGTTGAGAGCATTAGTGATGACGGCATTCTCATCTACGAGACATTTGCCGTCGGCAATGAGCGGTTCGGAAAGCCGTCAAACCCTGATTTCCTGCTACAGCCTGGCGAACTGATCAAAGCGACCAAAGATCGGCTGACAACGATCCGGTATGAGCACGCCACCTTAAGCAATCCATCGCGCATTGTCGCACGGATCGCCGCCGTCGGCCCCGCTCACAAGTGGTTGAACGACCCACCGGCGATCTAATTGCGGTTTCAATTTGATTTTCTAACACCATGTGAAACCGACGCGTGAGGCGGTCGGGGTCGGCATGTCCAAATACGGAAAGCGAATTCCCGACACGCTGCCCGGCAAGCGAGATGGAGACAAACACAAATGCAACGAACACCGAAGTCATCCGGTCGCGCAACGACCTCTACAATGCCTTTACCGGCCCTCGGTCTCTTTCTGTCTGCAACGCTCATCTCCCTCAGTGCCACGCCGCAAACAGCCACTGCAGCACAAACGAATGCGCCCGAGGCACCCACTTCGAATATTGGCGTGGAAACAGTTGTATCAGGTCTTGCGAACCCATGGGGTCTGGAGTTCCTCCCAGACGGTCGATATCTCGTGACCGAGCGCTCCGGCAAATTGAAAATCATTTCAGCCGATGGCGCATCGACCATCACCGTAACTGGTGTCCCGAAGGTTCGGGCAAGAGGCCAAGGTGGCCTTATGGACATTACACTTTCACCGGATCACGCCGAAACTGGGCTGCTCTATCTGTCGTATTCAGAACCGACTGGAAGCCGCAAGTCACGCACCGCTGTGGCCCGTGCAAAGCTCGATCTTGCTGGTACCGACGCTGCACGATTGTCAGACCTCCAAGTGATTTTCCAACAAACACCGGCGGTCAGCTCCGGTCGCCATTTTGGTTCCCGCATCGTGGTCGCCAACGACGGCTCACTTTTCATCACCACCGGAGATCGAGGCAACCAACAACAGTCGGCACAGGACCCACAAACCACCATCGGTGTCGTGGCTCGGATCAACTCGGATGGCACACCTCACAAAGACAACCCTAAAAATGCAGGCTGGAAGCCGGAGATCTACTCGATCGGCCATAGAAATATCCAAGGCGCTGCCATCGACCCTGACACCGGCACGCTTTGGACAGCCGAACATGGCGCCCGTGGCGGCGACGAACTCAACAAACCCGAAGCTGGAAAAAACTACGGTTGGCCAGTGATCACCTACGGACGCGATTACTCAGGCGCAAAAATTGGCGTCGGCCAAAAGAAAGACGGCTTCGAGCAACCCGTCTATTACTGGGACCCTTCGATCGCGACATCGGGTCTGGAAATCGTCTCCGGCAAGCAATTCTCCAACTGGCGCGGCGACATCCTCGTCGGCGGACTTGCGGGCGCCCAGCTTAGCCGCCTCAAACTTAACAATGACCGTACCTCGGTTGTCGCAGAAGAAGTCCTCTTGAGCGGTGAGGGCCTACGTATCCGCGAAGTAAGAGAAGGTCCAGCCGGCGCAATCTACGTTCTCGTCGATGAACGAAATGGCTCGCTCTTAAAGCTCACGCCACGCCAGCCGAGCTAAGCCCCCACGCAGTGCACGCCAACCCACTTAGGCAGGGTGGCGGCGCGTCGCACAAAGGGTGCTTAGTTCTCCTTCGGCACGAATGCCTCAGATGTTTTCTTCGAAGGATTGAGATCAAGAGCCAACCAAAGCACAGCCCATTCTTTTTCCGGATGCAAAAGCCGGATGAGGTTACGGCCATTGTCGAAGCGATTGGTCAGCTCCAGGTTTTCCAACACCATACGGTCCTGCTGGATATCGTCTTCAGGACACTTAGCGACTTTGGAAAACGGACGATTGAGTTTGATCTTGACCGTCGTCTCGGTCAGCTCATACGTCCCTTCAAACCGTGTACAACCGGTATCGCCAATGATCTTACCGTCCGTGAATCGAACCGTCGGTTTGGAGCCTGGGTTGACGTTGTAAAGCCCGCCGTCAAACAGGTAGGAGACCACCTTCAGGTGCGTACCTTCCAACGTAAACTGAGCCTGCTTGGCAAGCCGGGCAACGACTTCACCGTCTTCTCCCTTGAGATCAAGAACGGTGTGATCAGTATCGGCAAAAGTGTACGACCGCACCTTTTCAAGCGCTTCAATGTAGCCCTTCTCCAAACGAAGTGCCTCGCCCGAGCAACCCTTGCGGGTCATGCGATCAATTTTGATTGTAAGGCCGCTCTCACCAGCAAACGAGTATTGCGCACCAAAAAAATTGCATGCGCTCGCCCCGCTCATTCGATCTTTATCAAAATGCAGGTCCCCGGCCATACCGACATCTTCGGTGCCAAGTTGCGTCACCTTCCAACGCGAATCTTGAAAGTCAGCATCGCCTGCAGCGTGCGCGATCAGCGATGATCCAGCCAAGTACCCCAGCGCAATGCCGAGAGCCCCTGCCATTCTAATCTTCAAACCCATAATTACCTTGGTCTCCCACTGTCGCCTGGGATCTGTGCTGGCGCTCCACCATCCGAAGGAGGCGCAGATTGCACGCCACGTGTTCGAACCATTTCCGCCGAGACGATCTGGCAGTCTTTGTTTTGATCTAGAATATCGAACGCGGGATTTCTCCGTTCGGTAAATTCCTGGTTTGTTAGTTTGCCGTCCTTGTTCGCATCGAAGTATCCAAGTTGCGCCGACTGGAACAAGCGATCAGCTTTGATGATACGGGCGTACTCTTCAGTTCCGACCACACCGTCGGCATTCGCATCAGCCAGCGTAAACAACTCAGCCGTATACTGTTTCCACTCGTCACAGGTCACAGTGTTATCTTTGTTGATATCCCACGTCTGTGCAGCGCTCACGAACAGCATGTCATCGGATTTCGCCCCGGAAAACGGCACAGCCCCGCCCCCGCAACCACCAACGAGCATTCCTGCAACGAACAGCACGAGTACGGAAATCCCCGAAACAAGCCCCGACGATAAACGCGTGTCCTTCTGATCCATCATTGCCTGGCGTTCCTCAATTGACGTCCTCTCAGACCTTTTACAGAGCCTTTTCGTTGACATTCTTGCAGGCTTGGCACATTTTCCGCGCTCAATCTGTGGCCCATACGACATGAGCCGCCTCATTTCATACGACTTTTGCTCCGCAGTCGCCTGTTAATCGCAGGCGATCACCGCGAAGGACCAGTCTGGGAGGAAGTGAGGTCAACATCCGCCAGCGAGTTTCGCCCGCGGATGCATTTTCGTTTGGGCCATTGCAATTGCCGACCATGAGGTTCGGCAAACCACCATAGTGCTCGTCAGCCAGATCGCCAGAAAGGTCACATGTTTCAGTCGCTTTCAGATCGCTTGTCAGGTGTCTTTGAGAAGCTCACAAAGCGCGGTGCGCTGTCTGACAGCGACGTTACCGAGGCCATGCGTGAAGTTCGTCGCGCCCTTCTGGAAGCCGACGTGGCGCTCGATGTTGTTCGTAGCTTCACTGACAAGGTCAAAGCCAAAGCTGTCGGCCAGGAAGTCGTCAAGTCGGTCACACCAGGCCAGATGGTCGTCAAGATCGTCCACGACGAACTCATCGCAATGTTGGGGTCGGACGCAGAGACCATTGACCTGAACGCGGCACCACCCGTCGGCATTTTGATGGTCGGGCTGCAAGGTTCCGGTAAAACGACAACCACGG
>JBCBRD010000018.1:0-25279 GCA_039819885.1 Pseudomonadota bacterium | reverse complement strand
ATGTCATGTTGGCCGCAGCACTGCTGCTGGCCGTCGGTACCTCGGCCGTTCTAGCCAAGCAGATAACGTTGCGAATGAAAGGTGGTGGGTTTCAGGTCCAAGGAGATCTGAAAGCTTTTGATAGCACCAAGTACACGATCTTCTCAAACACCCTTGGCACAATGTCTCTCGACGCTTCGAGATTTGATTGTCTAGGCGACAACTGCCCATCGGGCTCTTTAGCGGCCCCAGTGGAAGTTGCTGCATTAGTGTCCGGTTCAACAGGCAACGTCCAAATCGCCGGTTCTAACACAATTGGCAACCAGTTGATGCCTTCGTTGATCCAGTCGTACGCAGCCAGGAACAACTTCACGACAACAAAGATCGTTGGTGAAAATCCGCTCGATGTGACTTTCAAGATAGCCGACGCTTCCAACCGAGAAGTCGCCGAGATTTCCCTGGCGCGCTATGGCTCATCGACATCGTTCAGAGCGCTCCTCGATGGAGCTGCACAAATAGGAATGTCATCGCGCCCCATCAAAGACAAAGAAGTCGCGAGCTTGTCTGGCGTTGGATTGGGAGACATGCGGGCACCCACGCACGAACACATCATCGGTCTGGACGGACTGCTGATTATCACGTCAGAAGAAAACCCAGCCGTCGCGTTGCCGTTGGATAAGGTGGCGCAGATCTTTTCCGGACAGATCACCGACTGGGGCCAACTTGGTCTACCTCCTGGGAAGATCAACGTTTACGCACCGTCGTCAGACTCAGGAACGTTTGACACCTTCAAGTCTCTGGTCCTGAAACCCAACAAAGTGAAGTTGGTGGACAACGCGAAGCGGACACCAAACCATTCAGAGCAGTCTGACTTGGTTGCCCGAGACCCACTCGGTATCGGTGTTGTTGGCATCGCATATCAGCGCAACGCCAAAGCTTTGAATATTGAGACATCCTGCGGGCTCATTTCAAAGCCCACCAGGTTCTCGATGAAGACAGAAGAATACCCGCTGACACGCCGCCTTTACCTCTACACCGCCGGTCAGCCAGAAGACAGTCTGGCGCGTGGTTTGCTGGAGTTCGCAACTTCGAAAGATGCCCAACCGATTGTGGATGCATCCGACTTTATCGACCAAACACCCGTCGGACTGCCCTTCATCGATCAATCACCGCGAATTGCGTTTGCTCTGAATGCGACGGCAGAAGACTTTGATATGCCGCTCATGCGGGACATGATTTCCACGCTCAAGGATGCTGAGCGAATGTCCGCCACCCTTCGATTCCAGACCGGCGTATCAAAACTCGATAACAAATCACTTGCCGACATTAAGCGTCTTCGCAACATCCTGAGCCAACCTACCTACAAAGGTAAAACGATCATGATTGTTGGCTACGCAGACTCGGTCGGCGCGTTCTCATTGAATAGAGACCTCTCACGCCAACGCGCCAAGGCGGTACAGACAGCGCTCCTTGCCGAGGACAAAGACAAGCTCGCAGGATTGAAAGTCGCAACATATGCTTTTTCAGAACTAGCACCGGTGGCATGCAACGACGCTGAGAACGGCAGGCGTTTCAACCGCCGTGTAGAGATCTGGGTTGGTGAGTAAAACGCACCGGAGACAACTTTAAGATCCAAGACATGAGCAGCACACAACCAACATAAAAAAAAGCTGGGCTAATCAATTATTGGCGGCATCGGAAAAAACACGATGCCGCCATTTTCTTCTCGAAGGTCGTCGGCAAAAACCAATAAGACCCGGTTCGCCGAAAACGAGAGGAAATCACAAGCAATGGCAACAGTTGCGATGTGCGTTGGAAGAAACACAACCGTCAAGTTTTCACCAACCACCGGTCAGAGGATTCGCTCCCACCTCTTTCGATTTCCTCCAGTGGCGTCCCGACAATTCGCATCAGCAATACTCACAATTGTGGCCACGCTCTTTGTTGCGGTCTGTCTGACAATAGTGACCCCCAAGGCTCAAGCAGCGTGGCAACCCTCAAAGCCTATCACGTTCATAGTCATGGCCGGCAAAGGAGGTGGAGCTGACAAAGCTGTGCGCTTCTTATCGACGTTGATGAAATCCTATCGCCCTGGGCTTCCCGAAATCAAAATCGTCAATGTATCAGGCCGATCGGGCGCTGATGCGCTGAAGTCCATTCAAGAATTGAAGGGTGACGCCTACACACTGATGTTCACCCTGAACTCGTTCTATACTGCACCGCTGAACAATCCCGACCTTGGCGTCGACATCTCAAAACTCACCCCAATCGGAAGGCTGGCCAACGATACATTTGTGTTGTGGGTTCATTCGGATCGGTCCGACATCAAGTCGCTTGAAGACTTCATCAAGGCAGCAAAAGCGGAGGGCAGCGAATGGACGATGTCTGGAACGGGAACGGGAGGTGAAGACAATCTCCTCACCGATTTTCTCAATTCCCAGTATGGTCTTAAGATGACGTACGTCGCACGCAAGGGCGGCGGGGCAGTGGCAAAGGATCTGGCGGAAAAACGCGCCGACTCCACGGTCAACAACCCGGCCGAACAGGCAGAATTTCATGCCGCTGGAATCACCAAACCCATCGTCTCCATCACGCCCCAGCGACTGCGACAATACCTACGCACACCAACGCTCAAAGAAACCGGCATGGGCTTCCACTATTTTATGCAGCGATCCGTTGTCGCTCCCGAAGCCATGCCATCATCGGCACGCGACTATTACGTTTCTTTGTTCCACGACATCTTCAAAGGTGACGAGTGGCAGGGCTACCGCAACAAGAACAGCCTGCAAGGGGAATTCATCACGGGTGAAGAACTACGCAAATTCTGGGTGAGCGAAAAAGAAAAGCACGCACGCTGGAAAATGTCGCTGGAACTTTTGAGACCATAACGAGAGACCAAAGAAGACGAAAGTCACGTGCGACCCGCGCGCGTCTATCCTCTACTTATTGGACAAGTTCAGCTTCAATAATCAAACGCATCGGACCACGAACACGCGCATCAAGCGGCCAGCAGGTGGTGAGCGCAAGCCACGCCCCGGACCGATGAGGGTCAAGCCCCGCAGCATCAAAGCGCGCTATTCGCGTCGTGCGAACGATGAAATCGAAGGCGCGTCCGTCTGAGCGCTGGACAGACACAACGTCTCCTACAACGACGTCCTTCAAAAAAGAAAAATGCGTATCGCGATGTGCAGCAAAGACAGATAGCCCGGCATCCCCCGGCTCCGCCGTGCCCGACAAATGCCCCGGACCAAACGCCAGCGCCTGACCACTTGCGCCATCCAACGCGATCGCTCCAGCATTGAGCCGAGCAACTTGCAGTCGCGCCACCGGCCAGGTATCCGCCCACGACCACGGCTTGACCGGCACACCGCTCTTAAGCGAAGCATCAAACGCCTGGCTGAGCAGAACTTGCGCAACACCAGCCTTCACAAGAATGAAAATACCCTGACCAAACGACACGAGACCGCAGGTCAGGAGAATGGCGGCGATCGCGCGACGCGGGGATAACCACAATCGCCGCCAGAGGGCGCCAAGTGAACGCCAGCCTCGACTAGGTTGGCCAACAGCCACCAACTGCTGCCGGTCTCTAACCGAACCCGTTGTTCTCATGCGCCCAACGCCCTCACGCGCAGCGGGGGCAAGGATTGAGGGCGTGTTCGAAGTCGACATGTCAGTCTCGCCCAACGATCACGGTTTCGTCTTCAGAGCCGTCTTGGGAGCGGCGTCGAGGAGCGAGAAGAGTTCCAAGGCGAAAACGCGATGGAGCAAGCACCGGCCACTCAAATCCAATCCGCGACCACACCCAAAACACGCTGGACAAGACCAACAGGAAAACACCAAACCAGATCCGAAGTTCGGCATCAGTCGCAGTTTGCGGCAAGACAACCGACCGCGACGGAGCGTTAGAGTGCATGGATAGAATGCCAACCATCGAGGAGTTCTTTTTCGCAACGCCGGCAAATCGTGCCAGCGCAGTCTGACTTGGCATAGGCCCAGCAGGAAAAGCCACGTTCGGTTGGCCGGGACCCTGTGTCGGTGTCACCTGAAGCGACGCCTTTTGACGAGGAACAGCAGAACCGCTTTGCGTACCTGGTAAATGTCCATCACCTTCGGCACGCTGCCCCTGCCTCTCGCCACGGGCCCCAAACACTTTCTCAAAGTCCCAACCCTTCGGCAGGTTCAACGGAATATCGGCACGCGTAAGTGCAGCACCTTTAGGTCGGCTAATCTCTTTTTCCACAGCCACCAAGCTCGTGAGACGGCTCATCAGACCATGCGTCAGAGCCAGCTTAAGAACCTGCCCATCCGTGACTTCACGCGACTGCGTTTTCAAGCGCGCACCTATCTCAGCATCTCGGATCTTCCGGCGCGCCCAAAGTTTTGAGATCCCTGCAGCAGTAGCAGCCTTGTCCAGTGGAAGCGTAACCGTCCAGGGCCGATCGCCAATCCGGCCTGTTAAAGTCGCAACACCGCCGGCCCCAGACAATTGAGCAGCGATACCAAGCGGCTCACCACGGTATAGGTCAGGAAGCAACGAAGGCGTCACATCAGCGCTCACACCATCAAACGAAAGCTTCAACCCTGTCACAGCGGGGCTTTCGAGCTTCTCAAACAGCGCCGTCATCCGCGTCTTCACCTGATCCGCAGATCCAATGTGAAGGAACGTCCCCCGACCCAACTCGGAGATCCGGCTCATAAGATATGAGTTTGGCGCAGACCCAATCCCAACCATGAACACACGCGAACGGCCACGCTTTGAGCCCACCAACTCCATCAGCTCAGCTTCGTTCCCAATCGCTCCATCGGTCAGGAAAACAACCTGCCGAAGCGCACCAGGCGGCGAGGTTCGATGGTCGCGCAATGCCATTGCCATAGGCGGCACCATCATTGTTCCACCTGAGGCCTCAATCCCCTCAACGTAGGCAACTGCCCGGGCAATATGTGTCGCACTGGCTGACACCGGTCTTGCAAAAACGCGGTCGACCGTATTGTCAAAGCGGATCACGTTGAACCGATCCCCCGGCTTCAAACGCTTCAATCCAAACAGCAAACTCTCGCGAGCCTGGCGAATGGACGAACCACCCATCGAGCCAGAATTATCAATGACAAAGATCACTTCACGGGGTTTAACGGCGCGCTCGCTTTTGGTGCTTTCGTCTCCTTTGGAGCCCTTTGCTGGTGGTTCATCCTTCAAAATCGGGGGCGTGACAAAAGCTAGAACGTAGTCTTTGCCATCGATCGTTTCGCGAAACAGCCCAACTGATGGCAGCGCCGAAGACTTCGGCGACCACGTCAACTCGAAGTCCCGATCAGCCGGTTCCGCACCAGCCTTCAAACGCACCACACGCGTTTGTGGGTCCAGCTTTTCAACATCAACATCATGATGGTGGCTCTTGAGATCACCAATTTCGAAGCCGGCCGCAAGCCGAACAGTCATTGTAACCGGATTGGCAGGCGCACGCTCTGCTGGATCAAGAACCGGTGGCGAGATCCGCGCCCGATCAGGTACAGGATCGATCACCTGCCCCCAACCCTGACCGCCACCATTCGGATCAAACTCAACTGTTTGCACAATCGGCTTGGGGTTGAAACGCGGCCCGACAACAAGAGGCATTCGCAAGGCAAACTGTTTGGCATCAAACGGAACGGTCTGTTGCCACTCAACTTGCACAACGATGGTTTCGCCGGGCCCGATGTTGGCAACTTCGTGCGTGAAGATGTTAGGCCGCTCTTGCGTCAGCAATGCCGCTTTCTGACCACGCGCTTTGGCAGCCTCATAAATCAGCCGCGCTTCCTTCTTCTCCTTGATATCCCCGGTGATGACCTTTTCGCCAACAACCATGCGAAGCGTATCGACAGCTGAATCTTCTGGCAGAGGCATCACATAGACCGCCTCAACCCACCCATCTGTCGGGTTCGTGAAATGCTGCGTGATGCGGCCGCGCGCTGTCGGCCCACTGACCGAAATGTCGATATCCGAACCAAGCCGTGGGGCTTCGATAAACTGTCCAGGTGTTTCTGCTTTGAACAGCAAAGTTCCCATGCGGGCTTCACCGGGCTGCATCATCTGTCCACCAGGCGATGCAACCGCGCGCGACGAGTGAGCGAAACCGTAGAGCGGTGCCAGAACCAGCAACGACAGAATTATGAGGCCTAGAACCCCAAGGTTCTTGAGACTGAGCCTATTCCAGAAATCATCGACACACTCGGGCAGCAATCGACGATCACGCCCGACCCGTTCAAACATCAAGTTGTAAGGCATTATCAAACAAACTCCCTGCGTATCAGTCCCTCACCGGTCACCTCTTCGGTGGCCCGTTAAGTTTTTTGCCGAAAAAACAGGGCAGTCGAGCGTATTGAGCGATGAAAATCCGTCATGATCCGTGAGCAAACATCACAGCGGTCATGCCAATGGCGTTTTTGTGCGGACATGTGCGCTGCGTTGAACAACTGTCTGTCAAAACCGACGACACGGCTCACAGATCACGGCGCACTTTCAGGCGGGGATCTGCGAGCACACGAAGGCATGCAACGGAAAAAACCAAATGGGCGAACACCACGAACAGCATCTCAACTGTGACGCAAACCAACGCGCAGCTTTGCGCGTCCGCGAGGAGTTGGCCCGCCGCAGGATCACGCGCCAACAATTAGCTGCCGATGCAAAAATCAGCCTATCGACGTTGGAAAAGGCCTTGTCTGGCAAACGTCCGTTTACGATGGCAACGCTTGTTCGATTGGAAGAAGCGCTCACTGTATCTCTACGCCCAACCGCAACAACAATAGAAAACGGCTACGGCGGACCTGCGATCCCACTGGGGCTTGCTCCAGAAAGCATGGGATCATACGCCCGACCCGCAGTCAGTTGGATCGAAGGCAGCTACCTCACACTCCGCCCCTCATTCGGTGAAACCGGCGCTGTCTATGCCTACAGCACGACGATCGACTGGGACGACGAGACGTCACAATTGATGTTCCGCGAAGCTGACCGCATCGACAGCGCGTTCACGCAGTGGGGGCACGTCTCAATCCCGCACCAGTCAGGTCACACCTACCTGATCACAAATCGCCACGGTCAATATCGGATGGTTGTCCTGTCACGCCCAACAATCAACGGCGAGATGCATGGCATCCTGACGACCCTACAGGCTGGCCCCGGGTCTAACCTGACCCCCGTTGCCACGCCGATCGTTTATCTGCCGTTGCAAAAAGACGAAGAAATCGTCTACGGGCGGATTGAGCCTACGCATGATCGCTTTGAAACTTATGCTTCGATCCTCAAGCAAACGGTAAGCGACCGCTACGCTCGATTCCTCTGCGCCTAACCCCTCGAGGCCGATACGGACGACCCGCGCAAAGTTGAAGCCCGTCCTTCATTCACCCGGAACCGGCATACTCGATGTGCTTCGCTGCGGCGTCGAACTGGCATCCGGCTGGTCCCGACCACCGCCATAAGCAAACGCCCATCCGCCTCGGACAGCCCGGCCAATGTCGCCACCGATCCCCATGAGCGACGGGACAAGGATAAGCACGAGAACCGTCGCAGCCGCTAGGCCGAACACGAGTGTGACCGCCATCGGAATCAAGAACTGCGCTTGCCGACTGGTTTCAAACAGCAGCGGCGTCAACCCGCCGATTGTCGTAAGCGAGGTCAGGAGAACGGCCCGAAACCGATCACAAGCCCCGCCAATCGACGCGTCTTCTAAATTCTCTCCGCGCAACAAACGCTCCTGGATTCGACTGACCAGAACGATGGAGTCGTTCACCAGAATTCCAGACAGACCAAGCAGCCCTATCATTGAGATGATCGTGAGGGAGTAGCCCGTCACATAGTGCCCGATCACAGCACCAACAAATCCGAACGGCACGATCAACATCACGGCAAACGGCTTGAAATAATGCCCAAACACCCACGCTAGAATTATGTAGATCAGAGCAAGCGCGATGACGGCACCAAGCTTAAGATCGGCAAACGATTTCGCCGTCTCATCAGCGCGCCCCTTGAAGCTGTAACGCAAGTTGTATTTGCGCGCGAGATCCGTCATCACCTCTTTATCGAGCCGGGCAACCACTTCCTGCGTACTCGATATGTCACTATCGATATCGGCCGTTACGGCAACCGTGCGAACGCCGTCTCGGCGTTGAACCAGCGCAAACGTTCTCCGCTCACTCAGCGTGACAATCTCGTTGAGCGGAACCCGCTCACCCGTTGGGGATGACAGATATAGTCGCGCCAGATCAGCCCGACCTTCAAGATCCTGCTGACGCAGAACCCGCACGGTGATCTCTTCTTCACCGCGCGCGAACCGGGTTGCGATCCGCCCCTCAAAAGCATTCCGGATCTGCTGCCCAACCGACTGCCCGGTGAAGCCCAGTGCGTTCCCGCGAGGCGTCAGTTCAAACACATACTCCTGCTTCCCGTACGGCACATCATCGTCAATTCCGCCGACACCGGGAAAGCCCGTGAGAATGCTTTTGAGCTCTTCAGCCGCCGCCTTCAGATCCTCAATGGGCGCGGCTTGCAAGCGGACATCAACATCGCGGCCTGGCGGACCGCCACGCCGTCCAGAAATTGCAACACGTTCCACGCTCGGCAAGTTCGGCAGTGCTTTGCGCCACGCTTGCTGGATAGTCTTGGTTCGAACATCACGAAACTCGCTTGGAACAAGCTGGGCACCGACGTTGCCGAAGTTGTCACCCTGCTTGCGTCCGGCACGCCCCAACACTGCAAATGACGCTTCAACTAACTTGTTCTTGGCAACTTGCCGGGAGCGTTCATCAGTCTCCGAACTACCCATAATGCTGAGACTGTCTTTGAGCGACAAGAAGAAGGCCCCAACGCTTCCACTTTCTTCTTCGGCTTTCTGGTTCTGCGCCTCAATGAGACGAGCTTCTTGATCGTAAAGCGCTTTTTCGATCGCCCGTATCGCTTCGATCTGTTCACTGCGCGGCGTTCCCGCACCAAATTCAACAGAAGCTGTGATGTATTCCGGCTCAGGTGAGGGGAAGAATTGGAACCCAACACGCCCACCAGAAATGGCGCCAACTGCAATCATGAAACTCGCAATCAGCACAGCAAATGTGGTGTAGCGCCAGGCGTAACTGGTTTGAACAATCGCCTTGAAAGGCCCATCGCGGAACGCATTAAACCCACGATCAAAGGCCTGACGTGCACGACTGGGTTTACCGACACCGCCAGCAGCGCTATGGCGAAGGTGGCCAGGCAAGATCAGAAAACACTCAACAAGGCTGGCGACAAGGACGGCCAAGACCACCATCGGGATCGCCACCATGATGTCGCCGATCCGGTCCCCAATCAGCAACAACGGCATGAACGCAGCCATCGTCGTAAACGTGGCCGCCGTCACAGGCGCCAACATACGCTTCGCACCCTGCTCGGCAGCATCCGCACCCCGCAGACCGTTCTCTTCGTTCGTGGCGGTCTGTTCACCAACCACAATGGCATCATCGACGATGATCCCGAGCATCATGATCAGCGCAAACATCGAGATCATGTTGATCGACTGACCGGTCAAAAACATCATCGCGAGCGCTGCAAAGATCGCCACCGGAATACCGGCAGCAACCCAGAACGCAATCCGCGCATTCAGAAATATGAAGAGCATAGCCAGCACGAGGACGAGACCCTGCAAGCCATTGTCCAACAAGATCCCCAAGCGCTGAACCACGAATTTGCCGCGCACATCGTAGACCGATAGGTCAAGCGTTGGTGGAAGCGTCGGACGGACTTCATCGAGATAGTCCTCCATGATCCGCATCGTCTCAAGGGTGTCGCCGGTCAGAGACCGCTGAACGGTCAGTTCGATCGCTTTACGCGCACCCAGCACGCCAACCTTGCCTTCACGTTCAAACTCAGTGCGGATGTCAGCAATATCACGCAGTTTGAGCTTCTCGCCCGCGGCCAACGAAACGATTTCAATCTCGCCGATGGTTTCTGGCGTTTTGCGTTCAGCCTTCGAACGCAGTTGGATTTCAACTTCGCCTTCCAGCTTCCCTGCCGGCAGATCTTGAGTATTATCGCGAACACGCTGCGCGATCTGGTCGATCGTCAGACCAAGCCGCCGCAACTCCTCTTCACGAACCTCAATCCAGATCTCTTCGTCACGCGCACCTTCAAGCTCGACGCGTGCCACACCAGCAGCCAGCAGGCCATCGCGAACCTGCTTGGCATAGGTCTTCAAGACCTGCTCGGAGAATGGCCCCGACACAGAGATGTTTGCCACGGGATCGAAGATCACACGCCGCGAAATGATGGGCCGTTCAGAATCTTCCGGCAAGGTCGTGACCCGACTGACGGCTTGCTCAATATCGCTCTGAGCCTTCGCCATATCAGCATCGGAATCAAACTCGATCGTAATGCCCGCCGATCCCTCACGTGCAAGCGAAACAACTTCAACAACGTTATCGAGGAAACGCAGTTCCGGCTCGATTGTATCGAGAATGTTCTTCTCAACATCCTCAGCACTCGCACCCGGCCATGGCACGGTGACTGAGATCGTTGGAAGTTCAAAGTTCGGAAAGAACTGACGGTTGAGCTTCGAGAGTGAAAACAGGCCAGCGATAATCAGAATCGCCATGAGCAGGTTCGGTGCTGTCGGATGCCGAACAAAAAGCCCGATCAGACCACCACCTCCCAACCCACCGCCAGCCCCATTACGACCCGCCAAACCATCCCCACCGCGTCCGCCGCCACCGCTGACCGCACGGATCGGATTGAACCGTGCAATGCGTGATTGGCCAGACGTCTGATCAGCCATGGCGGACGGACCCGAACCAACATCAGATACATTTGTGGCGTTTGGCCGCGAAGTCTCGCGCTCTCTGCTCATGGCGTCGCAACCTCTTTAACGAGCACGCCATCGCCCGGCGTTGAAATGCGCGAGGTCACAACACGGTCACCATCCTTGAGGTCGCCACGAAACAAAAGGTTCTGCCCCTCCACACCGACGATCTTGATGTTGCGAGACTTCAGCCGCCCCTCTTCAACGACGAAAACCTTGTCACCGTCGTAAAGCGCCGTACTGGGCAACACGGCAACATTCTCGAATTTAGCATCCGGCACGCGCGCCGTTACGAACGCACCCGGGCGGATCGGTTGAGGTGACAGCGGGTCCTGCAAACGGGCAAAGACAACAACACCCCCACTAGCAGCATCAATACGCGCACCGACACGCTCGACGACCGCATCATATGTGAACGTCGTGGCCCCAAGTCGCCACAACACATCAACCTTCCGTCCGACAAGATCACCTGAGCTGGAAATGATCCGGCCGAATTGCTCATCAGTCAGGTTGAAACGAGCATCGACCCAATCCTTGTCAATCAGCGTCGCAACCTTGTCGTTGACACCAACCATCCGCCCGACCTGTGCGGAGACATCGGTCACATAGGCATCGAACGGGGAGAGGAGCTTGGTATCAACCAATCGTTGCTCAGCTCGAGCAATGGTGGCACGCAGGCGTTGTGCAACCGCTTCTTGCTGGACAATGCGTGCTTCCCAAACAGCAATCTCGTTTTCAAGTTGGTCAGCAGCTTGCTGCCGCTGCAACAAGACCTGCTGGCGATCATCAACTGTCTTTTCAGACGTCACACCACGGGAGACAAGCGGTTTGGCCCGCTCAACATCTTTCGCAGCCAGTTTCTGTTGATCGCGGGCAAACGTGAGCGACGATTTCCCAAGCGCCAAAGACGCACGGAACTCAGCGACCTTGGCTTCAGCTTCCATCAACTGAGCACGTGTCTGATTGACCTCGGTTTTGTAGTCCATGGGGTCAATGCTAAGCAGCGTGGTGTCTTTGGGAACAGTGCCGCCTTCTCGAAGTTGGTCCGCTGTTCCCATGATCCGCCCAGCAACCAGCGCCCTGATATCAACTTCACGGCCAGCAACCGTCGAACCAAAGACTTCAAGCGTCGGTTGAACGTTGCCGATGCGAACCGTTGTCGTTCGCACGTTAAACGCGCGCTCCAATTGCGGCTTTCGCGGCGGTTCTGGCTTGGTGGCAACAAAGTATTCGTAGCCAGCATACCCGCCAGCAAGCACAAGTAGCGGCAAGATCAGTTTGGTAAGGTATCGCCCGATCAACAGTGAAAAGCCGCCCCAGGTACGAGGCATCACTGCCGACTGAACCGGTTCAGCGCCCACGTCCAACGTCTCGCCAGGAACGCCTTGCGAAACATGGGTCTCCACAACTTTAGAGTCTGGTGTCACCGCGTCCTGCTCGCTGATATCTCTGTTATGAACGTTCATCAAAATCCTCTTGGGCTTCCCGAAGCCAGACCGGTGCGGCCAAGTGGTTAAGCCCTCAATCTCTCTACGCTCAACACTGCAACCAAGATCTTACGCTTGCATTGCTGAAGTATGTCCATATCGCGACTGAACTTGACGTGAATACGCCGTAAAAACAGGCGTTAGGCAGTCCTAAAGCCTCCGTTTTGCCAATTCGCGTGGTTTGACAAGCTATCGCCCGCAACGATAACACCATCGGATTGAGATTGCGTGTTGCGCCAACAAGCCTACGGGACCCACGCCGGCAAGTGGAATTATCCCTCATTCATACCGCGTTTTTCACCGGAGCAGATGCGCGCGATCAAATGAAGCAACGGCTTTGCCGCCGATCTGCGATACAAACACCGTCTTCTCGTAAAGCCAACGAAAGTTCGAAGGACCACTATGTGCGGCATCTGCGGAGAGGTGCGCTTCAACGGCGCGCCTGCATCAGCCATTGCAGTCGAAAAAATGGCGGAAGTTATGCGACCGCGCGGTCCGGACTCTGGCGGTCTTTACCACCAAGGCCGTGTCGCACTCGGCCATCGCCGGTTGCAGATCATCGACTTGTCGGCGACGGGCCAGCAGCCAATGGCAGATCCGGCGTCAGGCCTGACGCTCGTTTTTAACGGCTGCATCTATAACTACCGTGAACTGCGCGAGCAGCTCAAAGGCAAAGGGCATTCGTTTTTCTCAACCAGCGACACTGAAGTGATCCTGAGGTCTTACGCGGAGTGGGGCACCTCCTGCGTGGAACACTTCAACGGCATGTTTGCGTTTGTCATTCACGAGCGCGACAGCGGCCGGATCGTCATGGCCCGCGATCGGCTTGGCATCAAACCTCTTTACCTGTCCGAAACCGAGAACGGTAAGACACTGCGATTTGCATCATCGCTACCAGCCGTATTGGCTGGTGGCGATGTGGACACCACAATCGATCCCATCGCGCTCCATCACTACATGTCGTTCCACGCCGTTGTCCCCGCGCCCTATACGATCTTGAAAGGTGTCCGGAAGTTGCCGCCCGCAACCATCTCGGTCATTGAGGCTGACGGCACACGGCAAGATCGCATTTATTGGACACCAAGCTTCGCCCGTTCCTCTGCGGACCTCAACGTTTCTGGCGAAGAATGGGAACATCGCGTTCATGAAGCCCTTCGCCTGGCCGTGGACCGCCGCATGGTCGCCGACGTGCCAGTTGGCGTCCTACTATCAGGAGGCGTCGATTCCAGCCTTATTGTTGGCCTCTTAGCCGAAGCCGGACAAAAGTCACTGAAAACATTCTCGGTGGGCTTCGACGATGTCGGCGGAGAAAAAGGAAATGAGTTCCAGTATTCCGATCTGATTGCGCGTCATTATGGAACCGAACACTACAAGCTACAGGTGCCAACAGGCGACCTACTGACCCACCTGCCAGCAACCATCAAGGCGCAGTCCGAGCCTATGGTCAGCCACGACAACATCGGCTTTTTCCTCCTTAGTCAGGAGGTTTCAAAGCACGTGAAGGTCGTCCAGTCGGGTCAGGGCGCAGATGAGATTTTCGGCGGTTACCACTGGTATCCCCCACTGCGCAATTCAAACAATGCCGTCGCCGACTACGCCAAAGCCTTCTTCGATCGCGATCATAGTGAATACGGGGAAGCCGTTTCAGATCAGTATCTGGGTGAAGATCATTCACGTCATTTCGTTGAGGCGCACTTTGCAGAACCCGGCGCGGATACCGCCGTCGATCGCGCCTTGAGGATTGATACGCGCATCATGCTGACCGATGACCCAGTTAAGCGCGTCGACAACATGACGATGGCCTGGGGCCTTGAGGCCCGCGTCCCATTCCTCGACCACGAAGTCGTCGAGCTGGCCGCATCAATCCCCGAAGAACACAAACTCAAGCAGGATGGCAAAGGCGTCTTGAAAGACGTCGCACGCAAAGTCATTCCCTCTGAAGTCATCAACCGACCAAAGGGTTATTTCCCCGTCCCCGCGTTGAAATACATTGAGGGTCCTGTGCTTGATATGGTGCAAGACGCACTGACCAACAGCAAAGCCCGTTCGAGAGGCTTGTTCAAGCCCGGTTATGTGGAGACACTCCTGGCCGATCCGCCAGCCCACATCACGCCACTTCGAGGCTCCAAACTCTGGCAGATCGCGTTGCTGGAACTTTGGCTGCAAACACACGACACCTAAATGATGCTCCGACATCCATGAGCAGCACCACCACGATCGACGAAGTGGGAACAAGGAGCCAAGATATGGCTACCGCACACGAACACAGAGCCCCAGACGCAAGCCCGGCTCTAAACGACAATTGGGACCAGCTCTTGAGTGTTGAAGACCATCCAGAAATGACACCCGATGCCATCGTTGACTGTGGCTGGGGCAACCTCATTTTTGGGCAAACATTCTCCGACAGTGCCTACCTCGCCGAAACCATCCGCCACGAGCAAGCCGGCCAGCGTGATGTCGCGCTCTATGTTCGCGAACCACATGTCGTCCTAGCCAACGCACCGCATGCATTATTCCTCGACCCGTCACACACCTTCCGTTTGGATTTGACAAGCTCTAGTCTTGAGACAGCCGAAGACCCAAGCACAACTGGCGTCCGGATCAGAACAGCCCGTCCATCCGACGAAAAAACGATCAATGCGATTTACCTCGCCCGCGGCATGGTTCCGGTCCGTCCCGGCTTCTTCGCCGACCGCCACGCACCCGGCTGTGTCAAATGCTTGATCGCCGAAGATATGAGCGGCAGCCCCATGGGTGTGGTGATGGGTGTGGACCACTTCGAAGCTTTCGGTGATCCGCGCGGCGGCTCAAGCCTTTGGTCGTTAGCCGTTGATATTCAGGCCAAGGTGCCAGGTGTTGGACGCTTCTTGATCACCGAACTCGCAGACGGTTTTCGCCGCGCAGGTCGGACGTTCATGGACTTGTCCGTCATGTACGACAACGAAGACGCCCTATCGCTCTACCGCAAGTTAGGCTTCGAACAAGTCCCCGTCTTCTGCGTCAAAAAGAAGAACCCCATCAACGAAAAGCTCTTTGTCGGCCCACAGGTCAGCGAAGAACTCAATATCTATGCGCAAATCATCGTTGATGAAGCGCGTCGCCGTGGCATCACAGTCGAGGTCGAGGACGCCGACACAGGTTTGTTCACGCTGTCACTCGGTGGCCGACGGATCAGTTGTCGCGAGAGCCTCTCCGATCTGACGTCTGCCGTCGCCATGAGCCGCTGCGATGACAAGACCCTGACGCACAGGCTTCTGAATGGAGCTGGCATTCGCGTGCCCGCACAGTTGACTGTAACAACAGACGAAGAGGCGATCGCCTTTCTAGAACGTGAAAGCAGCATCGTCGTAAAGCCCGCAAGGGGTGAACAGGGCAATGGCGTTTTCGTCGACATCACGTCCGGCTTGGAAGTACGCGCAGCGGTCGCGCATGCCAAAAAGCTCTGCGAAACAGTGATCCTTGAGACCTATGTTACGGGTGATGATCTTCGCATTATCGTCATTGGTGGCGAGATGATCGCAGCAGCAATCCGCAAACCAGCCAGCATAATCGGCGATGGCCAACACACGATCACCGAACTGATCGAAAAACAAAGCCGCAGACGCGCCGCGGCCACGCGCGGTGAAAGCCGTATTCCAATCGATTCCGAAACAGAACGTTGCGTCCACACTGCGGGCTTTCACATGTCCGACGTGCTCGAAAAGGGCAGAACACTAGCGGTCCGCAAGACAGCCAACCTGCACACGGGTGGCACAATTCACGACGTCACGGATGTCGTGCACCCTGAGCTTCGTGATGCAGCAATCGCAGCAGCCCGTGTCCTCGAAATGCCAGTTGTCGGACTGGATTTCATCGTGCCGGATGTGAGTGGTCCAGACTATGTCATCATCGAAGCAAACGAACGCCCAGGCTTGGCCAACCACGAACCTGCACCAACTGCCGAGAAGTTTGTCGACCTTCTGTTTCCACAAACCCTAAACGAAGACATTGCATCAAAGCAGTTAGACCAATAGCGCAACAACCAAGCAGCAATCAAAAAGGTTCGAAACAGCACATCACGAGCCGCCAGGCCTCGAAAAAGACTGACGGGCTTTCGCGAGATCCAGCAGTCCCTCTTGGGTATCGACGTCCATAAATGGCATCGCATCTTCGAACGCAACTGACAGCCTCTGCTCGTTTGGAACAGCCTGCAAAAGCGTCTTTCCACCTCGATCGCCGCTAAGCCCGGAAAGTTGCGGCCAAAACGCTCGCGGCCAAATGACAGGATTTCGCTGTTCTAATCTCCCTATGTCACCTCCGCCTTCGGCGTGGATCGTTGGCACAATCACCCGCGCGCCATCCTGCGCATAAAAAGCCTCGATCAAGTCATCCAACACATCCCCACACATGAGCGGCATATCACCAGGCAATACGCCAACACCCTTGCAAGAAACCGAAAGCTGTAGGTGATGGTCTGGCAGATCAAACGCACCGGTCAGCGCAGAAATCCCCGTACGTATTGATGAGGACATCCCCTCAGCAAAGTCCTCATTATCAACGAGCGCGAGTTGCGTAGCTGAGCAAGCGGTCAGCGCGACCCGCATAGCATCGTCTCCAGGTCGAACCACAACGAGGATCAAGCAAGCGTTGGACGCGAGCGCAGCCCGCACCGTATGCACGAGCACGGGCACACCGTCACCGGCATCCGCCAGCAGCTTATTGCTCATACCAAAACGAGTTGAGAAACCGCATGCAGGAATAACGTATGCAACACCCAATACTCACGCCGCCTTTGCGACGCGCTTTTGACCGCGCAAAGCCAGAACAAACTCCGCCATCACCGACAAGGCGATTTCTGCTGGGTTGACCGCACCAATATCCAAACCGATGGGACAACGAATGCGCGCGAACTGTTCGGGTGACATCCCCGCAGCCAACAAACGCTCCCGACGTTTTGCATGATTTCGCGTTGAACCCAGCGCGCCAATGTAGAATGCCGGACTTTGAACAGCTGCCTTAAGAGCTGGATCATCAATATCAGGAACATGGGCCAGCGCCGCGATCGCTGTAAAATGGTCCAGCCCGATTTGCTCTAACGCTTCAATTGGCCACTCACGGATCAGCTGCGCGTTCGAAAACCGCGCATCATTTGCATACGCTTCCCGAGGGTCGACGATGACAGCGTCAAAACCTGTTGCTGCGACCAAGTCGTTGAGCACCTGCGCAACATGAACCGCTCCGACAATGACAAGTCTTGGAGGCGGTTGGACAGTGTGCTCAAAAACGCCGCTGTCTATCGTGCTTGAACTCGAAACGACACTGTCTAAACTGCCGTCATGTGTGCGGTTTCCAGTTTCAACGTTTGTCTTCCAACAGAAAGGCATTCGATTTGAAATCGCCAATTGCATGCTGGCTAACAGATCAGCATCGCTCAATGGCGAAAAACGCTCGACGAAAACCTGAATACGCCCCCCACATGGCAATCCAACAGACCATGCAGTGTCGTCCTCGATCCCGTAATCCAACAGTTGGGGTCGCCCTGATTCGATAACATCCATCGCCTGCAGGATCACATCGTTCTCGACACACCCACCCGAGACCGAGCCAAAGAACGTGGTCTCGTTCAAAACAACAAGTTGCCCACCGACAGGCACCGGCGCAGAGCCCCACGTATCAACAACTGTGGCAATCGCAACTGTTTGACCTGCAGCAACATGCCCACAAGCGATCTCAATCGGACTCGTCCCAACAGTCATGCCAGTCCTTTCTGCACTTCACACCCAACACTTCGACAATTGCCGAGGCGGCTCATGCCCCACAACCTATCCCTGACCATTTCGTGACGGCCCCCTCCAGTTACAACTGACAAACGACGCAGCGGAACAACTGAACAACGTACTCAGCGTGCATTCATAGACAAATCTCAATATAGCTTCAGAAAAACGGCTCAAAACCCAACAATTGACCATAAGACGCCATCAGAGTGTTTTAGAACGTGGAAAGACTGGATCCCACCAACACAACAATCGGCTGGATCGCACTACCAAAGGGAGAAAACAAAAAATGATGAAAAACGCCGCGGCCCTCATCGTCGGAGCAACCGTGCTCTGGACGAGCGGGCCTGCACAGGCACGCGACCTGACGGTGCTGGGTACAGTCCGCGCAGACTTTTCCAGAGATCGTGATGAGGTTGAAAACCCAAAAGTAGGTCAACGTTTTTGGGGCCTGGAACTGGCTGCGAAACGAGGTGCGATCACACTCGAGAGCGTGAGTGTCCGGTTCGGAAACGGCAAAACCCAAACATACAAAGTAGATCGTCGCTTTAACACCAACAGTCGTCCGGTTATCATTGACTTCGACACCCGACGCGGCCGATTTGTCGATGAAGTTACGGTCATACATCAAACCCGCAAGTCCCGTGATGATCGCCAGGCCGTACTACAAATTGCCGGTGATCGCGCACCACGTCGGGGCCGTGGCAATTCCGGAATTGATTGGCGGAAAAACTGGGAAGCCCTTGGCGCAACTCAGGTTCGATCTCGCACGGATGATCGCGAAATTGCCATCCCGCGCGGCATCGGCCGCATTGGAGTTGTGGGCCTCGTCGCCGAAACGCGCCCTGTGTACGTCTCATCTGTAACCGTCCGCTATCGTGATGGATCAAGGAACCGCTACCGACCTGAAACACTGATACGTCCCGGCGATCCCATCTACAAAATCAAACTCGAAAGAGCGCGTCGCGTGCAAACGGTCGACGTTATATACCGGGGCCGCAAGCGCGATCGCGACTACGGAAACGGTCGCATGCTCATCCTGACCAAATTGCAACGAGATCGTATTGAGCGGCCGCGCAAACAACCGAAAGGCTGGGTTCTGATCGGAACGGCGAAAGCAGCGGTACTCAGTAAGGACTATGATGCGATTCAAATCGGCAAACAGGCAGGACGTTTCAAAGCGATCCGCATCACCGCCCGCCGCCAAGACATCCGCATGTACGGTATGCGCGTGACCTACGGCAATGGCACGCAGGAAAACGTACCGGTCTATGGGTGGATCCGCAAAAATCAAACATCAAATACGTTCGATCTGAAAGGTCGTGACCGCTTCATCAAGACCATTGAGTTCCGCTACCGGACGAAACTGAGCTTTAAAGGCTCGGGCAAAATCGAAGTTGAAGGCTTGCGTTAAACAAGTGCCACGCAACCTCCGAAAGAGCAACGGCGCGGTCATCTGACCGCGCCGTTCTCATATGTTAATGAGCGAGAGCCACCGTAGCGGCACGCGCGAAACTGGTGTGTTAATTGCTCTCTGCCATCCCCTGCCGTAAAGCTCATGCAAATGCAGCAAACGCTTGGCTTCAGAAAACCCGACAAGAGCACAACTTCCGTTGGACCACCCGCCCCTCAACGCCCCCTCATCCGAAGCAATTGCCCGACTGGTGAAAATCGTCGGGCAGGCGAACGCCATAACCGAAGCCGCTGATCAGGCACCCTACCTGACAGAATGGCGGGATCGGTATGTCGGCCGCACATCGCTTGTCCTCCGGCCGGGATCAACGGATGAAGTCTCACAGATCCTCAAAGTCGCAAATACCGAACGCATCGCCGTGGTCCCACAAGGTGGCAACACCGGGCTTGTTGGTGGGCAAATCCCATTTGAAACCGGCAAGGAGGTTGTCATTTCACTGTCCCGATTGAACCGGATTAGACACGTCGACAGTGGCGGCGATCATATGGTCTGCGAAGCCGGCGTAACGCTTGCCCAAGCCCAGGCAACGGCAGATGAAACCAACAGACTTTTTCCCTTGTCACTCGCCTCTGAAGGCACCTGCCAGATCGGCGGAAACATCGCGACCAACGCCGGCGGCACTGGAGTACTGGCCTATGGCAACACGCGCCAGTTAACGCTTGGCCTTGAAATCGTTCTAGCGGATGGAAGTGTTTTAACAAACCTCAAACCGCTCAAGAAAGACAACACTGGGTATGATCTGAGTAACTTATTTATTGGGTCCGAGGGGACGCTTGGCATCATCACAGCAGCGACGCTCAAACTATTCCCCAAACCGCTCTGGCATGAGACAGCCTTCGTTGCCTGTCCAAGCCTAGAAGCCATCGCAAAACTCTACCAAGCGGCCAGCACCAGCTTGGCACAACAGCTAACGGCCTTCGAATTTCTCCCCACGCGCGCAATCCAGTTCCTGGAAAAGCACGTCGAAAAAATCCGCGCACCAGTTGAGACGACAAGCCCCTGGTACGTCCTGCTGGAGATTTCCCACCTCTCAGATCCAGCCACCCAATCACAAGAGACACCAGAGACCGCAAGCGCGTTCGAAACCCTACTTGCCGATGCGATCGATCAGAGGCTAGCCGATGACGTTGCAATCGCGGCCTCCCAATCCCAGCAGAAAGATTTCTGGCAGCTGAGAGAACTCTTGTCAGAAGTGCAAAAATTCGAAGGTGGCAGCATCAAGCACGACATTTCAGTGCCGGTTCATGCCATCCCGGAATTCATCTCGCGAGGCAATGCACTGATCGAAAAGCTGTGCCCAGGCGCACGTCCCGTTCCATTCGGGCACTTCGGCGATGGCAACGTCCACTACAACATTTCACAACCAGCGAACGCCGACAAAAGCGCATTCCTCGACCGTTGGGAGGAGGTCAACGCCGCCGTCCATGCATTGGTCACTGAGATGGGGGGATCGATCTCAGCCGAGCACGGCATTGGACGGATGAAGCGCGAGGAACTGGTCGAACACAAAGACCCCATCGCACTTCACACCATGCGCGCCATTAAAAACGCTCTTGATCCCGTCGGCATCATGAACCCAGGCAAGGTCCTCTAACCAGCCACATCTTCGTTGGGCCGACCGATGCTATGGTACACGTACCCAGCATCGCGAGCGGCCCGACCCGTATAGATGTTCCGCATATCGATAATGATATTTCCAGCCATTGTTTGGCGAGCCGCCTTCAGGTCCAATGCGCGGAATTCATTCCACTCCGTCAGCACCAGTAAAATGTCAGCGCCGTCCAGAGCATCCATCACGCCTTCGCACCACGTCACATCCGGTAGAAGCGGTTCAGCCTGCTTCCGACCTTGCGGATCGTACACCCGGACAGTTGCACCACGCTCCTGGAGCATCGGCAAAATCACGAGGCTTGGCGCATCACGCATATCATCCGTGTTCGGCTTGAACGTCACCCCCAGCACGCCGATGGTTTTGCCATCAACATCGCCGCCAGCCAGCTCTTTGACACGTCCAGCCATCGCGATCTTGCGTTCGTCATTGACGATTTGGACCTGCTCAACGATCGACAAAGGCGCCTTGGCTTCACGGGCTGTGCGGACGATCGCGGAAACGTCTTTCGGAAAACAGGACCCACCGTATCCAGGGCCAGGATGGAGAAACTTGTCACCGATCCGCCGATCCTTCCCAATCGCGGACGCCACTTCCTGCACATTCGCACCGACGGCTTCGCAAACGTCTGCAACCTCGTTGATAAAGCTGATCTTCAAAGCCAAGAATGCGTTGGCCGCATACTTGGCCAGTTCGGCAGACTCTCGCGATACAAACATGACCGGCGCATTGCGTAGCGAAAGCGGCTTATAGAGCCGCTCCATCACGTCTCGTGCTCGGGAATCGTCAAGCCCAACCAACACACGATCTGGATGCGTAAAGTCTTGGATCGCAGATCCTTCGCGCAAGAACTCCGGATTAGAGCAAATCGCAAATTCACCATCGGGACGAACAGCCCGCATACGCTTCTCAATCTCGCGACTGGTCCCAACAGGCACCGTCGACTTCGTTGTGACGACGGTAAAACCACTCAGATGCGGAGCGAGCTCCTCAACCGCCGCGTAAACATAAGAGAGATCTGCATGACCATCGCCACGACGCATCGGCGTGCCAACGGCGAGGAACACGACATTAGCCTCCGAAGCGGCTGGCCCAAGGTCGTCGGTGAATTTTAATCGCCCGGCTTTCATGTTCCGGACCATCAAATCATCGAGGCCCGGCTCGTAGATCGGTGAAACACCGGCCGCCATTTGCTTCAGCCGTGTTTCGTCCTTGTCAACGCAGGTGACCGTCCATCCGAACTCAGCAAAGCAAGCCGCCGAAACAAGGCCGACATAGCCAGCGCCGATCATACAAATTTTCACGTATCTTCCCTCAATCAGTCAGTACCTTGAACGGCCAACAGCCGTTGAGTCCCCTAAATGATCGGCACTGGCACAAAACCAGTGGGACCTCACACCCCGCAGCTATCGCCTCCACAATACAGACAGCCCCACTCATGAGCGCAAGCTCGACCAACCGATCTCGTAAACGACAACAGCAAAACACGCATTGAGTGTATTTATAAAAATGCACACGCTTAGGTTTACTGCTTACTGACATTCCCATGCCATAACTTGGAGAAGGACAAACAACTAGGAGATGTGCAGCAGGGCGCCTACTTCGCCGCAGTTGTGCCGCCAAACACCTCAACGGAGACAACATGACCGTTTATGCATTTCCTCGTTCACGACTCCACCATGGCTCATCGCCGCATTTGCACGACTTAGATGGTTTTGGCTTTGAAAGATCAACAAACCAATCGCATCAGCCAGTGATAAAAATCCAAGGACAACAAATGGTTGTACTTGATACTGAATGGCAGCCACTGGATGAAGGGCGCACAATCCTGGAAGCGTTGACGGCTGAAGTTCAAGAGGCCGCCGTTCAAACAGCGATGATCGCAAGCTGGGCTAATCATATCGCCAGGAACAAAGTTGATGAGACAACCGTTGCGATCCCGAGGAATTGGCCAGTTACACCGCCACTCTACATGCCAATGGCACGTTGGCAGGCTTGCACCGATCTGCCCAAAGCAAAGTTGGAAACAATCGACAGCTTCTTTCGCAAACTAGCGATACCCAAAAAGGCGATCCGCGACGCCGAGACCGATGCAACTGCAATGGGGCTCGACCGCGCCTTAACGCTTCACAGCATGTTGGTATCGGAACTATGGCGCGCATCTGCAAAAGATGCCCAATCTGCGATACGCGCGCTCCTGCCTTCGATGAAGGCTGAACTGCACCGCAGATACACGCAGTCAGCGGTCATACTAATCGAAATTTTAACCGCGGCGGCCAGCCATAAGAGCCCCTGCATGGATCCGGCGGGTCAGATCGTAAGGCCTGACCTACCTCAACGGCGTGGTGCAGGTCGCAAATACCTAGGCGAGGACGTAATCTTGGAAGTTGGCGACCCAACCTCGGGCAGCACTGTCCTTTACTCAGCACACGCCCAAAACATCTCCACCGGTGGCATGGGCGTCATTCGGGTCCCACAAATAGCAGCTGAGACGCCTGTCACAGTGTTCATGCCAGCGGGCAGATCCATTGCAGGCAAAGTCGCATGGTACACCGACAATTCCGCAGGTATTCACTGGGTAAAAGAACTAAAAAGGTCCGATCCGTTGATCGCAAGCTCATCGTGAAACATTCAGATCAGAGAATTTTGCGAACAAACTCCTGCAAAACAAAGGGCCACACATAACAATATCCGTCCTTAGTAGGGTTGCCCTGAAAGGGTGTGAACGCGAAGTTGGCGTCGATCAAAAAAGACGAACCAACAAAATATATTCACGGGTTCACGAGGAGGACGAATGCTCAAGGCTTTGGTCATAGACCCCGGTAAATGCACCGGATGCAAGCAATGCGAAATGGCGTGTTCTTACGAGAACGAGGGCGAGTTCAACGTCGCCAAATCACGTATTCGCGTTTTCGACTTCCACACGGAAGCCCGCTTTGTACCCTACACTTGTACACAATGCGCAGAAGCATGGTGCCAACAAGCGTGCCCAGTGAATGCCATCACCACCGATGAGCTGGGTGTGAAGATCGTTCACGAGAACCTGTGCGTTGGCTGCAAAGTCTGCACCATCGCCTGCCCATTCGGCACGGTGAACTACAACGCATCATCAGGCAAAGTGATCAAGTGCGACCTCTGCGGTGGCAAACCAGCGTGTTCTGATGCCTGCCCAACGGCAGCGATCACCTATCAAGACACGGAACAGACCGGCTTCGACAAAATGAAGATGTGGGCCACTCAAGCGGCCGCAGGAACAACGTCGACTGGACCGAACCCACCAGCAGCGAACGAAGCTGGCGGATCCGGGCACTAAAACCAATGCGCGCGGGTAGGTTGAATTAAAAAGCCTCCTGCGCGAACGTCCATCTGGGTTTGACATGATGGACACCTCGATCAAACGCAGCTGTGACTTTGAAACTGATCAGCGCGTGACCAATGGGAGAACGCTTTTATGGGCTGGACTCGGAAAATTCTGCGCATTGACCTGACCAACGGTACGGTCAAGACAGAACCGCTCAATATGGATTGGGCAATGAAATACATCGGTCAGCGTGGTCTGGCCTCGAAATACTTGGTTGAAGAAGTCGACCCAAATGTCGATGCCCTCGGACCAGACAACAAATTGATCTTTGCGACCGGTCCATTGACCGGTACTTGTGCGTCTACAGGTGGTCGCTACTCAGTCATCACTAAAGGCCCGCTCACAGGCGCAATCGCCTGTTCAAACTCGGGCGGTTACTGGGGAGCCGAGCTTAAGTTCGCCGGCTGGGACATGGTGATCCTCGAAGGCAAGGCGCCAAAGCCTGTTTATCTCACGATTTTCGACGACAAAGTCGAGATCCACGACGCAGCACCGATCTGGGGCAAATCCGTCTGGGAGATGGATGAGTGGATCAAGAAGAAGCACCAAGATCCACTCATGCACATCACTGGCATCGGGGTCGCAGGTGAAAACCAAGTCTTATACTCGGCCATCGTCAACGACCTCCACCGTGCTGCGGGTCGCTCCGGCGTCGGTGCGGTTCTTGGCTCTAAGAACGTCAAGGCCATCGGGGTTCGTGGCACCAACGGCGTAAAAGTTAAAGACGGCAAGGCCTTCATGAAAGCCACGTCTGACGGCAAGAAGGTTCTCGCCTAGGTATTTGCGGCCTGCACCACGCCGTTGAGGTAGGTCAGGC
>JBCBRD010000017.1:2051-25369 GCA_039819885.1 Pseudomonadota bacterium | reverse complement strand
GACAACGCACCCTACACAGACAATTCGGCGAGCAGCCATAAACCCAATGGTCGCCTAGCCCATTGCAGACAACTACGACTTCAGCGGAATAGCCACGAACCGCATCTCACCGCGACCATTTTCGATCCGCAACAGGACCGCGCGGCGCCCAGACGCCTTAACCCGTCCGATGTTATTGGCCACGTCCTTGAGCGTTCGGACAGGTTGCTGTGCGACTTCGACGATAACGTCACCACGCTGCAAACCCTTCTGTGCCGAAGGACTTTCAAGTTTCACTTCAGTGATGACAAGTCCCTGAACCTTCGCCTTCAGGCCAAACTCTTTTCGAAGTTCATCGCTTAGCTCTGCCAAGGTCGCGCCAGGCACCAGCTCACTCGGGTTGACACCCTCAGGCGATGCACCCTCCCCAGCACGCCCGGCATCAGTGTTTGCTTCGCCCTCATCAAGACGCGCAATCTCTATCGAAAGCGTGGTCGGTTTCCCCTCACGCATAACAATCACCGGAACCGTTTTTCCGATTGGCGTCTGAGCGACAATCTTGGGCAGACTGCGCATGTCTGGCACCGGCTTGCCGTCAAATTGTGTGATAACATCACCTGCCTTGACGCCCCCACCCTTTGCAGGGCTGTCATCTTCAACGGCCGCAACCAGCGCACCTTTTCCCGGTTGAACACCAAGCGACGTGGCGATTTCATCGCTGACGGTTTGGATCTTGACACCCAACCACCCGCGCCGCGTTTCACCAAACCGATTCAACTGGTCAATGACGTTCATTGCAACGTCAGATGGGATAGCAAAGCCGATCCCAATCGATCCACCGGTGGGCGAGATAATCGCGGTATTCACGCCAATAACTTGGCCGTCCATGTTGAACAATGGTCCGCCGGAGTTGCCCTTGTTAATGGCCGCATCGGTTTGAAGATAGTCATCGTAAGGGCCGGAATTGATGTTGCGCTGCTTGGCTGAAATGATCCCGACCGTGACAGTCCCGCCCAAACCAAACGGGTTACCGATTGCCATGACCCAGTCACCGACCTTCAAAGTCCGCGAGACACCAAATTTCACGTCTGTCAGCGGCTTGTTTGGATCGGGCGTGACCTTCAAAAGCGCCAGATCCGTTTTGGCATCGCGCCCAAGCACCTTATCAACGACAAGCTTCGAACCGTCGCTGAAATTCACAATGATTTCGTCGGCGTCCGCAATGACATGATTGTTCGTGACGACCAGACCTTCTTTGGCATCAACAACGAAACCTGACCCTAACGATGAAACTTTGCGTTGAACGCCCGGACCGCCATTGTCGCGATTGAAAAAGTCATCAAAAAACTCTTCAAATGGAGAACCTTCTGGAACCTTAGGCAGCGGAACGCCCTTCGGACCCTTGGCAACTTGGCGGGTCGAGATGTTCACGACGGCATCAATGAGTTTTTCAGCGACCGGCGCGACACTGACAGGTCCACGAGCGTGAGCCATTTGACCTGGAAGTATCGGACCAATCAGGCCCGATCCAAAGGTCACTGCACCGATCGCCAAAAGCAGCGCAGGCCAGCGCGATGTTCGGTTCTTGAACAGTTCGCGGCCAAGGTTACGGCGACAAAGGCTCTCGCGCATACAGCAACTCCTAGCTTCAAGGCAAAACAGACGTGCCAGCGCTGTCAGGAAGTAACGACCCGACAAACGTTACGTGGTTTTAGGAAACTATTTTAGCCGCGCGTCAACAGCCGCGCCAGCACTGCCGCTCAACCAGCAGTCAAACGTGATCAGCCACGAACCAACCAGACGATCACAACCCCGAGACAGACAGCCACGAGGCCGCTATATCTCAGGGCGGTTTCTCCCATTTCGGACGCAGCTTCCAGCATACGCATGGCGTAATTCGGAAAGAGGGCCCACAAAAGGCCCTCAATCACAAATACCAGCCCAATTGCAGCGATCAGATCGCTCATCGGCTTACAACACCTATCAACAACGCCTTATGCGACTACTGACCGGCGTTCGCTGGCTTGCCGTTCGCATTCCCAAAGTACTGGAAAAACTGCGAATTCGGTGAAATCACCAACCGTGTATCAGATGATGCAAGACCTTTTTCGTAAGCCTGCATCGACCGGTAGAACGCGAAGAAATCAGGGTCTTTGTTAAAGGCATCAGCAAAGATCTTGTTGCGTTCAGCATCACCTTCACCGCGAAGCAATTCAGACGTCTTTGTGGCTTCCGCCTTAATGACAGTCGCCTCGCGGTCGGCAGTCGCACGAATGCGGTTTGCAGCCTCGTTACCGCGCGCCCGGATCTCAGCAGCTTCCTGCTGTCGTTCCGTCGTCATACGCCCGAAGATCGCCTCGGAGTTTTCTTCCGGTAGGTCGGCGCGCTTAATACGCACATCGACAACGTTGATCCCAAGCTTAGTTGCCTCGCCATTCACACGGTCACGGATCTGGATCATCAGCTCGTCGCGACGGTCACGCACAACGTCCTGGAACGTTGCACCACCGAGAGCTGCACGAATAGCAGCGCCCATAAGGTCGTTGAGACGTTGCCGCGCAATAACCTCGGATCGGACCGTCTTGTAGAATTCTAGCGGGTCTGTGATCCGATAGCGGGCAAAGGCATCGACGACCAGTCGCTTCTGGTCAGAGGCAATGACTTCCTGTGGCGATGTATCAAGGTCAAGGATGCGCTTGTCGAAGTAGTCGACGGTCTCAATGAACGGAACCTTGAAGTAGAGCCCGGCACCGTTAACGATCTTACCCTCGGCATCGAGTTTGTACTCATTCTTGACATCCTGTGGCGCACCGAAACGCAGAACAATCGCTTGTTCCGTTTGCGTAACGATGTACGCCGCCGAGTAGACAACGAGCGCAGCAGCTCCCAGGAGCCCGAGCAGAATAATCCCAAACGTCCTCATGATTACTGCACTCCTGCTGATGTGTTAGCCCGTGGCTTTTGCAATTCATTCAACGGCAGGTAAGGCACAACACCTTGTCCACCACCCGATGAGTCCAGAATGACCTTGTCGGTGCCGGAAAACACACGTTCCATGGTTTCTAGGAACATCCGCTTTCGGGTCACTTCTGGTGCTTTCGCATACTCTTCGAACACCTTCTCAAAACGTGCGGCCTGACCTGTAGCTTCCTGCACAGTCTGTTCTTTGTAGGCTTCAGCACGCTGCAAGATCCGCTCAGCATCACCACGCGCTTCCGGAACAACCCGGTTGGCGTACGCCTGCGCTTCGTTCTTGATGCGGGATTGGTCAGCGCGAGCGGCTTGCACGTCGCGGAAAGCCCCGATCACTTTACCCGGTGGGTCAACCTTCTGGAGCTGAACCTGAGTGATCCGAATGCCTGAACCATAGCTATCCAGCGTCTTCTGCATCACTTCGCGAACCTGCTGCTCAACCTTTTGTCGATCAGCCGTCAGAATGGGTTGCAGATCAGACTGACCGACAACTTCACGCATGGCGCTCTCTGCCACTACTTTGACGGTCGATTCAGGGTTTTGAATATTGAACAGGAACTGCTCGACAGCAGTCTGGCCAGTCGCCTCATCCGGGGTACCGACATTGATCCGCCAGAAGACAACAAAATCGACATCAATGATGTTTTCATCACCGGTCAGCATCAAGCTTTCTTCGGGGATATCGCGCACCGACACGGATGTTCCAGCCCGACCACCGGTCAGCGAACGCATTCCGATCTGGATCGAGTTTTCGCGTGTCACTTTCGGCAAAAGAACCTGTTCGACAGGGTAGGGATATTTGAAGTTCAGACCTGGTCCAACTTGCCGTTCAAACTGACCAAAGCGCATCACCACGCCGAGTTCGTCCGGCTTGACCGTGAATGTAAAGAGATACCACCCAAGCACTGCAACCGCTGCGATGGCAGCCAGGAACAAAACCACCGGCCCTGGTGAACCAGAGCCCATAGCCTGCTTCATCCGGTCTTGGCTGCGCTTCAAGATTTCCTCAAGGTCCGGCTGTTGACCACCGCCACCGCCGCCGCCTGATTGGCCGCCGCCTCCCCATGGGCCCTGGCCCCAGGGACCGCCGCCGCCGCCGTTTCCGCCGCCACCGCCGCTTTTCCAACCGCCGCCGCCATTTTGATTGTTCCAGGGCATACGTGAAGCCTCTTGAGATGAAGTGATAAGTGACAAATTCCGCCAAGCGCCCAATTCGACCAGACACCCGACTCTACCGAGCGCGAAGAGCGCCTCGCAAGGAACGGGCCGCCGCTAAGCGCATAGCGCAGAGTTAAAGCTGCTGGGCTTATAGGTTACTGAGCGTTACGCGGAAAGAGCGTCTCTCAGATTTGGTGTGCGACGCAAAAGCTTCAAGGCCGCAAACCACCAACCATCGTTAACGATTGATCATCAACGAAACTTTGAGCTGGAAACGACAAAGCCATAGCAAGTATTTGATTTATAACAGTTGCAGAGCCATCTGGCTAACCCGTGGGTTTTCGCTCGTAAACACGCAATTCGGACGAAAACTCGTCACGTGCACCACGCTCCAGGGCCTCTGTGGAAACCACAACCCAATCAGCATCGCTTAACGGCGGGAGAAACGTGTCAGCTTCAGGTTCGGCCTCAACATGCGTCCAGTAGACCCGGTCTACCTGATCCATGAGCGCACCATAAAGCGCTGCACCACCGATCAGCATGAACTCATCAACACCGCGCTGATCCGCCAGTTCACGCGCGCGACCAAGCGCGGCGTCGGTCGTATCAAAGACCTCCGCACCTTGACAAACCAAGTCTGGGGACCGGCTAACCACCAGATTGTCCCGCCCATCAAGCGCACCAGGCAGGGATTCAAAGGTTCGTCGCCCCATCACCAATGGCTTCCCCATCGTCAAACGACGAAACATCTTTAGGTCGGATGAAAGGCGCCAGGGCAATGTGCCGTCTTTACCGATTGCACCATTGCGAGCCACAGCCACGACCATGGCAAGTGCGGGAGCACCATTTGTGTTCATATGAGCTCTCTTAAACGGCAACAGGTGCGCGGATGTGCGGATGTGGATCGTAACCCGTCAACGTGAAGTCCTCGAAGGTAAAGTCGAAGATGTTCGAGATATCGGGATTGAGCGACATCGTGGGCAATGCCCGTGGCGCACGCGTCAACTGCTGTTCCGCCTGCTCAAGATGATTGAGATAGAGATGCGCATCGCCCAACGTGTGAACAAAGTCTCCAGGCTTAAAGCCGCTGACCTGCGCCATCATTTGGGTCAACAGCGCGTAACTGGCGATGTTGAACGGCACGCCTAAGAAGATATCGGCCGACCGCTGATAGAGCTGACACGACAAACGACCATCTGCGACGTAGAACTGAAAGAGACAGTGGCAGGGCGCCAGGGCCATATCTGGAATATCAGCCGGGTTCCAGGCTGAAACAATCAACCGGCGACTATCGGGGTCGGTGCGCAGCGCTTGGACTACGTCCCGGATCTGGTCAATGCGTGAGCCATCAATGGCTGCCCATGAGCGCCACTGCTTGCCATAAACGGGTCCAAGATCCCCACTCTCATCGGCCCACTCATCCCAGATGCTTACGCCGTGACGCTTTAAGTACGCCGTATTCGTATCACCTGATAAGAACCACAGAAGTTCATGGATGATGGACTTCGTATGCAGCTTCTTCGTTGTGACCAACGGAAAGCCGTCTTCGAGATTGAACCGCATTTGGTGCCCGAACACGCTGAGCGTTCCGGTGCCGGTGCGGTCTGATTTTTTGACGCCATGCGAGCGGACGTGGTCGAGGAGAGCAAGGTACTGTTGCATGCCCCTCTGATAACCCGATTCTGAGCCGCTCAAAACTCAAAGCAGCACGAAACTCAGCAGCTTCGTTCAGGAGGCCGCCACCATCCCGTTCGCCATGGCCCAGACAACGGCCAGGACGATTGCATTATAAAGCCCATGGCACACAATCGGCACCCACAGGCTACCCGTTCTCCAGAGTATCCAGCAAAACGCGAGCCCAAGCACAAACACAGCAATCAGCCCCGAAAGCGAATACTGCGCGTGTAAAACGGCCCAAAGTCCAGTCGAGACGACCGACCCGCCGACAAAGCCCAATGGTGTCTTAGCCAATGCCGATAACAAAAAGCCGCGAAACAAAAGTTCTTCAGACAACGGCGCACCAATCGTCACGATCAGCAACAAAAACCAAGCCGCATCGGATCGCATCATCCCCATGTAGGGTTTGATGTCTTGCAGGATCGTCTCAGGCGCCACCGCATAAAGTACCCACGAATAGGCCGTCGAAACCAACATCACGATGCCGAATGCCTTGAGGTAGGTCGAAAAGCCACCGGGTACCGGCTTTAGAGCAAGGACGTCCGCACGCTTTGCACCGTAGCGCCCTGCAATCCAGAGGATCAGCAGAACGGAGACAATCTGCAACCCGATCTGAGACACCAGAAAGAACCCATAAGCGCCTGTAGCAGCAGCCGCCTCAACGTTCTGCGGTAGTGCAAACCACGCCCATCCCGTGAGCCGCTCCAAGGCCAATGCAAACACCACCCCGACGCCGGCTGAGACACCAAATACCCCAAGCGTTGCTAAAAACGCGGTGATCCCGCGCCATTGCGACGACGTCTCATAGCGGCCCGAAAAAGGAATGCGAGCCGAAAGAGAGCTTGTTGTCATCGCGTTACTCCGTTTACTCAGGAACATGACGCCCCACTGGGGGCCTTGCTGGTACCAAAAAGCGCATTAATTGGGGCACACCTCGGCCCACGGCTCGTCTATGTGGCGCCAAGCGGTGAAGCCTCAAAAACACAGATTCACAACCAGCACCTTCCCGTTGGAGGACTGACCGATTACCGATACGGCCGACACCCACCCATCCGAAAAGCCCGAAAAATCTGCGATTCATGCGTTGAAGGAGAACCTTCGCGCCCTTTACCACGGCAACTCAAACGCTGGTCGGACGTTCCGCTTTGCCATGTTGGCATTCGATATTGCATCGATTGTGTTCTTCATAGCGACATCCGTCCTCGCCGATGCCTTCTGGGTCTATGTCGTCGATGGCATCCTGGCGGTCATCATCTTGACCGATCTCGTGATCCGATTTTGGATTTCGTACCATCGGCGTCGCTTCATGATACAGATGACCACGTGGGCGGACATCATCGTCATCATCACCCTGTTGTTGCCTATGTTCCTTGAAAGCTTTCTGTTCCTGAGGGTTTTACGCGCGCTCCGGTTGTTACGGTCATACCGTGTCCTGTCAGATTTGCGCGACGAATTTACCTTCTTCCGGCGAAATGAGGAGATCATCCAGTCAACCGTCAACCTGATGGTCTTCGTCTTCATCATGACCGCACTTGTCTACGTCATGCAGGTCAACACCAACCCAAAGATCACAAACTACGTTGATGCCCTATATTTTACGGTCGCAGCTCTAACCACCACCGGCTTCGGAGACATCACACTTGAAGGCACAAGCGGCAAACTGCTCTCGGTTGTCATTCTACTGCTTGGCGTCGCATTGTTTCTAAGGCTGGTCCAGACGATCTTTCGACCACCCCATGTGCTGTATGAGTGCGAAGATTGCGGCTTGACCCGTCACGATACCGATGCCGTCCACTGCAAGCATTGTGGCAAGACACTCCATATCAAAACTGACGGTGAGATCTAAACGAGCTGGCAGCCCGCAGGGCGCCCATCAACACACCATTCAGCCTTTCAGCGCGTAGCCCTTTTGTTCGCCATCGTTAGAGCCTATATTAGTAGCGTCGGAGCAATCCGACTATGGCGATAAACGCGATCGTAATAAGCCATTCGGACCCGGGGGCGGTACCCGGCGCCTCCACCACATGCCCAGTTTCCATGCAAACGGCAGCGCATAAGTGGGTATCTGATGGGGGCGAAATAGGATCGACGAGGGTGTAAAGGATTTAGCTTTTGCTCGGCATGGTTCCGCCGTTATCGGGCCGTTTCAATAGTTGCAAATGACAACTATGCTGAGGGTGCAGTCGCTGCGTAAGCGGTGCCTAATCCCTACCTTAAGCCCTTGCCCCTAGCCGGGTAAGGCGCGGTTTGGAGGGCACCGGGCAACAGAAGCCCTCCACTCATTCGCGCAATCATCCTAACCTGCCACGACAAACCACATGCCCCCACGAAGCCAAGCCGGGGCAATCCTAAAGATTGGTGCGCGTTATCAACGGCAGATTGAACGAAACACCAAGAAACCTATGTGCCGCTTGAGTTAATTGGCTTAATGCAGCAAATTCACAAACTAGGCTTTCACTTCAACGACCGCCGGACAAGACGGGACGCATGACAACCCAATCCAAGATTGACTACGAGAGCCTCACGCAGGAGGCCATGCGCGGTGTCGTGCGCTCGGTCCTCGAACAGATCGTCACTGATGGTCTGCCGGGTGAGCATCACTTCTACATATCGTTTGATACGACAGCAGACGATGTATCCGTCTCTAAGCGGTTGAAGGCAAAATACCCGCAGGAGATGACAGTGGTCCTGCAACATCGATTTTGGGATTTGGCGGTGTTTGAGGATCGCTTCGAGGTCAAACTCACGTTTGATGGCATCCCTGAGCGTTTGGTTGTCCCGTATAAATCCATCAAAGTCTTTTTCGATCCATCGGTCCGCTATGGTCTTCAGTTCGAAGATGCAGGCTTCACATCAGACGCCATTGATCAATCACTCGCATCGCCGCAAATGATGGAAGCGGATCACGATGAAGACGCCGTTCGTTCCATTGAGACGCTCAACACTGGCGCCAATGGGGATCACGAAAGGCACGTCGCGACCGCAAGCGATGCTGAAGAGATTGGCAACGAGGTGGATTTGGCTACCAAACCGTCATCCGACGATGAAACAGAAAACAACGAACCAGCAGCCGGTGCAGAAATCGTCAGCCTCGACGCATTTCGCAAGAAGTGACCACCGGTTCGTCAAAACTGGTTCGATGATAATCCAAAGCCCCCGCTCCGAAGATCACCGCATCAATACCCTGTGCGCTTCAGGGCCGTGCTGACCCTATGACTTAAACGCGGCAAGGTCATTCGCGCGTTTATGCACCCGGCAACAATGATAGTGCTGCATCTTTGTGCGGCTCCTGGTCAGCCAATTCAGCTGCCTGCCCGAACTGGAGCTGCAAAACTCCGTCATCCAAGACGGCGCACTCCGCACTGCTGACAAATGGATCGGACACCTCAAGATTGGCGCGTTCAATGCACCCTTTCTCAGTTGTCATCGGATGGACGCTGACGCTGGCCTCGCCGTTCGGTAGCGCGAGCATAAGAATGAGAACGATGGTTTTTGGTTCCATAAGTGGACGCCCCTGGTGGGAATTGTGAAATTGTTTACCGTCAACGCCAACCAACTCAACAACGCGTGACTTCAACAACCACCCCGATGCATCTCGCCATTCGGTCATCATCACGAACAACGAATCAGCATTCACCACATCGTGAGCTCGCACCTCAAAAGCGGCCAAAATCAGAACCTTATGCGTTTCTTCCGTGGCAGACACTCTTTTGATCCAAAGCTCAAACTCAGCAAAAACCTACGGCTTCAAGGCGTAATTTCGCTCGCCTACGCCGAGAACAAAGCGACTTCTGTTGGGCTGTGACACGGGCTTTGAGCGTGCTAGCTCACCATCATTCACAGACCCCATTGAAGAAGGACGAGCCCCAATGACGGCGAAGAGCACCGCGACCCGCACCGAGAGCGATACATTCGGCCCCATCGAGGTGTCAGCGGACCGCTATTGGGGTGCCCAGGCACAACGTTCGCTTGGCAACTTCAAGATCGGTTGGGAAAAACAACCAGCCCCGATTGTGCGCGCACTCGGAATTGTCAAACGGGCAGCCGCCGAAACCAACATGTCACTCGGTAAGCTGGACTCAGATCTTGGCAAGGTCATCGTCCAGGCCGCACAAGAAGTCATCGAAGGCAAACTCGACGATCATTTCCCGCTCGTCGTTTGGCAAACGGGTTCCGGTACCCAGTCCAATATGAATTCCAACGAAGTGATATCAAACCGCGCCATTGAACTTCTTGGCGGTGAGATCGGGTCGAAAACCCCGGTCCACCCGAACGACCACTGCAATATGAGCCAGTCGTCCAACGACACCTTCCCAACAGCCATGCATATTGCTTGTGTGGAAGAGGTGCACCACCGCCTCCTGCCGGCCCTGCAAAAGCTGCGGAACGCGTTGAACGATAAAGCCGAAGCCTACAAAGACATCATCAAAATCGGCCGGACGCATACGCAGGACGCCACACCGCTCACACTCGGTCAGGAATTCTCCGGCTACGCCAAACAGCTCGACAACGGGATCGAGCGCATCGAGATGACGCTGCCGAAACTGATGGAACTGGCACAAGGCGGAACTGCAGTCGGCACAGGCCTCTCATCGCCTGTTGGTTTCGCTGAAAAAGTCGCAGAAACAATTGCCAACATCACGCAATTGCCGTTCACCACGGCCCCGAACAAGTTCGAGGCACTCGCAGCCCACGATGCAATGCTGATGACCCATGGCGCCATTACGACTGTGGCCATGAGTTGCTTCAAGATCGCCAATGACATCCGCTTTTTAGGCAGCGGTCCTCGGTCTGGTCTAGGCGAACTCGCATTGCCTGAAAACGAACCGGGCTCTTCGATCATGCCCGGCAAGGTGAACCCAACCCAGTGTGAAGCTCTCACCCAGGTTTGCGCGCACATCCACGGGAACAATGTCGGTCTCACGTTTGCCGGTAGCCAAGGGCATTTTGAACTCAACGTCTACAATCCAATGATGGCTTATAACTTCCTTCAGTCGGTACGGCTGTTGGCAGACGCAGCCATTTCATTCACCGATAACTGCGTCGTCGGTATTGAGCCTCGCCTCCAAAACATTGAAGCAGGTTTGAAAAACTCTTTGATGCTCGTCACGCCGCTCAAGGAAAAGTACGGGTATGACCGCGCCGCCAAGATTGCAAAGACGGCACACAAGAACGGAACCACGCTGCGCGAAGAAGCCATAGCAGACGGCATCCCAGCCGAGGACTTCGACGCAATCGTTGTCCCGTCAAAAATGATCGGCCCCGCTTAGGTCAGCGCCAAGCCACATGTAGCTTTCGGATTGTTAGGCATAGCCTGACAATCCGTCATCGCGACGTAAGCGTCCTTTCTCATAACTGCCCAGACAACCCCTACACGACCGCAAGGCCCAAAGCCGCCAGGATCTCAGATAATTTCTTACTGGGGTAGAAATCCGGCCCAAATTTTTATCACAGCAACATCTTTTTACGACCTAAACGAGAATAACACTGATTTAGCACAGCAAATTACAAACACTCATCGTTTTACCGACTTAGGGTACTCACTTCACGGTGAGAGCATAACAACAAACCCTAACCTGAATGCTTGACCAATTACCGCACCGTCCTTTAATTGAGCATGTGTTTATGATGCACCGCCCAAAAATTTGAAAAATTACAATACTGGGTTGGTCTAAGAAACGTCTGATACGTGCGCGTGGGGGATCTGTATGGCACGACAATTCCGTTCTAAGATCGTATTTGCAGCGACCATAATTGGTGCGTCTCTCTTCACCGCAACGCTACATGCGCAAGAACCAGCACCCGTATCCAGCTATGAATCTCAACGACGTGCCGTAAACACGAACGTCATCACGATTATTGGGTCACAAGCCAAATCAACTTACACACGAATGGCCGAAGACATCCAAAGCATCTTGGATGATCCAGAAAAAAATACCATTCGGATTTTGCCCATCCTCGGGCGTGGCGGCGGCCAGAATTTTCTCGACATCTTGTTCTTGAAGGGCATCAGCGTCGGTTTCGTCGAACGCGACGTTATTGAAAACTTCGCAAAGAAAAATCCGCGCCTCTATGGCGGCGCTGCGACCCGTCTTCGCTACATCACAAAAGTCTCGGATTCGGAGATGCATTTCTTCGTGCGACACGAGATCAAGAAGCTCGCAGACTTGGAAGGCAAACGGGTCAGTTTCTACAAACAGAACAGCTCCAGCGCACAGGCAATGCTCAAGATCTTCTCGATTTGCGAGCTGAATGTCGAACCGCTTTACATGGACCAGGACTTAGCCGCAAAACAGCTACGCAGCGGCGAATTAGCGGGCCTTGGTCGTATTTCTGGGGCACCCCACGGCGCACTGGTCAACTACACACGCGAGGACGGACATTTTCTTCCATTGACTGAAGAAACCCTTCCACCTGGCTGCTACGCCAAGCTCATGAAATCCTACCTGCCAGCACTTCTGAAGTATGAGCACTATCCAAAGGTGTTGAACGAGGGACAAACCGTCCCGACGGTAGCCAACTCGACTATTCTCGCAACCTATCGCTTTGCTGGAAACAGCCCGCGCAACCAAACAATTTCGCTCTTCATTCGGCGTCTTTTTGACAACATCAACGAACTCACCAAAGAGCCGCGCCATCCAAAGTGGAAAGGCATCAACGTGGCGGCAACCGTCCCAGGCTGGGTACGTCACGAAGCGGCACAGAAATGGATTGACGAGAACATCACAGCTCGCCGCGCACCGACGCGGAGTGGGCCCAATAGAAATCTGGCAGCGACAAACAGCAATCAGGAAGAATTCTTCGCACAATTAAGAGACCTTCCCGAAGACCAGCAAAAAGAGCTTCTTCAGCAATTCCTGGAATTCATGCGCCAGAATAAAATCGATCAGGCATCAAGATAAAAACAAATACAAGATTTGAATTATCATGGGTAACTGATATCCATGCTCGTACACCTAATAAGAAGCGGCCAAGAACCCTCCCGGAGACAACCGGTGCCTAAAAACGAGAATTGCAAAAATAAAACAAACCCGACGACACGTCGGCACATAGAGAAAGCCTCGATCCTCGGCTCGGTGTCCATAACCGTCGGTGCCGTGGCTTTCATACAGATTATTTTCGCGGTGCCCTTTAACCCGCCTGTCAACGTAGCAAATGCTGGCGTCAGCAAGACTGAAAGCAAGACCGCACTTGCTAAATACGCTTTAACTCGGGCCACCAAGAACCAACACAGAGCTGTTGACCTGTCGTGGCAGGACCGATCCCTAACCGGTGGGCCTCCAGATCACATCAAAACGGCGCAAGCTGTTGAGGGGTTGGGGACCGAAGCGGACAATGCGCAGCCAATCAATGCACCTCCAAGTTGGCCGATACCGTTCAACGTAAGCCGGCCAAAGGGTGCAAACACCTCGGTGAAATATCTGCGGGTGTCTGGTCTTCCACCAGCTTATGATGTTTCAGCTGGCTTCAAGTCCGATGACTTTTGGTACATACCGGTTGATGCGGCGGAACAGTTTTACATCGTTCCAAACAGCCAATATGAAGGGTCATTCAAGCTTGGATTTGCCTGGGCTGACGCGAAGCGCCAGATCCAAACCGAAAAAGAAATACCCGTGGCTGTGAAACAGCAGCAGGGCCAAACAGATAACGCGCTCAGCCAGCTGCCGTCCGTCTCGACAAGGTCGGCCGAACCCAACAACGGCAACAATCCTGGGGCTGCAGCAACTACGGTTCCAACGCCAAATCTGGCACCGTCAAGCACCGCCACGCGCGCAACGCCGAAACAGTCAGGCGTGTCACCTGACTTCGAGCAAACCATGATGTCGCGTGCTGCAGCTCTCCTCAATAATCTAGACATTTCCGCTGCACGACTGATCTACGAAAGCATTGCCGTAAAAGGCAGTGCCGACGCCGCCTATGCACTGGGCCAGACCTACGATCCACAGTTTCTGGCAAGCTTCCCCATCAGCGGGCTGGCGCCAGACTTAGCAAAGGCCCGGAAGTGGTACGAGCGGGCAGTGCTGCTCGGAAACGATAAAGCCGAGAAGCGGCTGATCGCCATGAGCAATGCAACAAACTAGAACAACTTGCCAGGGCCAGATAAAGCCCGATCAACCGCCCGACATTGCCGTCAGGACGTAGACCGTCGCGCCGTCAACCAATGGCGTTTCAAGCGAAGCTCGTTTTCCATCAACAAAGATATTGATATGCCGCCGAATGCCTGGCGTCGTGTCAGTGAGGCGATCCCGCATTCCTGGCCACTGGCGATCCAGAACGCTCAGCAGCTCGTCAACCGTTGCAGCTCTGACATCAATGTTGGACCGCGCACCCGGAAACAGCCGCAAGAGCGCGCCCGTCAAGACGACACGCACGCGAGGACTTTCCATTCCAGTGTCGGGAATGTTCATACCGCAGGTTCCAACCGTCGAACTAAAGCGCGTTCACTTTAAACGGAATCACAGCACGCGCTTTAAGCTTCTGTTTTGGATCATGTTCTTACCTTGATTATCGCCCGCCTTCGGCAAGACAAACCGCATACACTTTTGCGGAACATGATCTAGCCATCCGTGATCATGGTTTCTACAGAAGTCACAGTCGGCAAATGCTCTGCAATGCGCCCCCAGTGATCGCCCTCGTCAGCGCTGCCATAAAGCGAACCCGAACTGGTTCCGAAGTAAACACCTGCAGGCTCTAGGGGGTCGACACACAACGCCTGTCGAAGCACGCCAAAATACGCATGCTCTTGTGGCAGGCCGTTTCGCAAATCACGCCACGTCTTGCCACCATCTTTGGTGCGCCAAACGCCAGCCTGCCCGTCGGGAACGAAACGCCCTAGCACATCGCCATTGAGTGGAATCAGGTAGAGCGTTTCAGGATCTATCGGGTGGGCAACTGCGGGAAAACCGAACGTTGACGGCAGACCCGCCTCAATACTTGTCCACACCTCGCCACCATTCTCGCTGACATACATACCGCAATGGTTCTGCTGATAGAGGCGGTCTGGATTACCAGCAGCCATGGTCAGTCCGTGCACGCATTGCCCGACATCCGGGTACTGTTGACCCTCGGGGGCATAGTCGTTCCGCGTACCCTTATTGCGCGGCTGCCAAGATTGACCGCCGTCAGCTGAGTAGAAAACGCCGCCAGTGGAAATGCCGACCCAAATCTGGTCCCGATCGGTCGGGTGAACCAGAATATGGTGCAGGATAAGCCCGCCACCTCCTGGCATCCACTGTTCCCGCGATGAATGCCCACGTAGCGCGGATACCTCAGACCACGTTTGTCCACCATCTGTACTGCGGAAAAGGCCTGCAGGCTCGACACCAGCATAGATCACGCCGTCTGCGACGTACAAACTCCAAACGGCTTTGACAGGTTCTTCCCCCTCTGGATAACCCAGGCCATCACTAGAGTGCGTCCAGGTCGCACCTAAATCATGCGACCTCCAAACAGCAGGTCCAAACCACTCATTGCCGCCAGCCGCGTAGATTGTTCCGGTTTTTGCATCGCCAACAACATGATTGATTGGCCAGGCTTCGCAGAACGGACCACGCAAGCCCCATAGGCTTCTTTGCTCATTTCCATCAAAAATGAACGCCCCCTTCTTAGTGCCAATAAGAAGGTTCACGTGCTTGGTCATCGGACAACTCCACTGCTCACAAACACTGACAACTGCCCCAAAGGGCAACTTCAGAAATCTACTCGGCAAGTGCGGTGATTGAAAGTTGTTCAGGTAAGGTGGCACAACCAATCGCAAAGCCGATCGACATCATGCGATCTAAACGCACCGAGCCTCCGTTTTCGTCTACCTGCGACAGGGAGCGCTTTGAACAAAAATGCGACCAGCGCTAGTCATTGACAAGCATTATAAGTGGGTAGGCTAGGTGCAGGTGGCATGACGGCAGAGATCATCAACTTGCGGCAGGTTCGGAAAACACGGGCGCGCACGCGGGACCAACAGCTAGCCTCGGACAACCGAGCCAAGTATGGCCTCGCCAAAGAACAACGCGAGAAAGCACGCTTAGCACGTGAGAAAGCCGCCAAACGCCTTGATCAACTCAAGCGTGGCGAAGCAATCGATGAAACCACCGATGACATTGATCCAGGAAACGTGTCGTGACCAGTGATGATAGCACTGGACCAAAAAAGCGATCGTTCACGATCCGAGGTCACCGTACATCTGTTTCGCTAGAAGATGAATTTTGGGATTGTCTGAAGGAGATTGCCAAGCGAGACGGCACAACCACGGCCGCGCTCATTACCAAGATTGATGCTGAACGCAGCCAGGTCGGCCTCTCAAGCGCGGTCAGAACCTATATTCTTAGCGAACTAAGACAAGCCACAGCCAAGAAAAGCTCTGACGTCTGATACGAGATGGAGGCTTAGCGCCGACATCCGCTCATCAGCACGAGTGCCGTCTTGCAGTCTAACGCCCGCAACACCAGCACCCGGTAAGACCCCCCAATCCCACACGTCTACCATTGCGAGGCACCGCCAACAGACGGCGGCGCCCACGTCTCCTGGGCCTCGATCGCTCGCCTGCGGATTGCTTCTTCCCGTGCGCGGCGCGCAGCTTGCTCACGAGCACGCGCCTCCTGCTCCTTGCGAAGACGCTCAAGCTCCACTGCCCGCACCCGAGCTTCCTCAGCCCGCGCCTCGTCTTCTGCACGAAGCTGCTCAAGCCGAAGGGCGTTGCGCTCCAGCCGTTGCACTCCAAGTTCTCGTTCAAATGCACCCGAAGAGATTTGCGGTTCGACCTTCGCCAGGGCCTTCAATGGCCCAACAAAGACCATCTCTACAACGGGCCAGTCTGGCTTGTTTGGAAACCTTGAAGCCGCAACGATGCTCCAGGCGCTGTCAGCGCTCAGGCTTGAAAGATCCAGCGTTGTGGTTCCCCGTACACGCCCACCGTCAGCCTTGATCGCGACCTCAGCAAAACGTACGGCACCATCCCGAATGCGGAACGGGACCTTTGTCGATCCAAGTTTAAGCTGCCCCTCACCAAGTGCAGCAACAACAGCCGGACTGACTTCGCCTTCGATAGTTTCGTCGGGTGGGCGAGACAGCAAGTCTTCGGCTGCGTCTGCGAGTTTGCCGGGTGCAACACCATTCAACACAACACCCTTGAGGCGCAGGTTGCCGGTTCCGTTAAGCGCCAACATCAAGGCCCGTGGCGTCAGCCCCCGACCTTTGAATGTGGCGTCAAGGTCCGCTTTCCCGGTGCCCACCGGCCCTTGAGACCCCTTACCCAGGACACGATCAAACCTGCCGTTTGAAAGCTTCAACTTGCCATCAAGATTTGCACCTGCGCCACGTTCTAACTGCGAGAGTGTCAGTTTGGCCGCAACAGATCCAGCCGAACTCTTCGCAGCCGCTATGTCGGTCGTCACCGAACCTTCGCCATTGAAACTGAATGAGATCCGCGTATCAGATGTGGCCAAACCATCTTCAAATGCGAAGCGATCCGCATTCAAATTCACCGTCCCCACAACCGAATTCAACAAAGCCAGATCGAAGGCTTTATCTGAGTAGATTGCCGCGGTTCCAGGTGTCGCAAAGGGTGTCGCGTCGGTTGCAAGGCCGGAAACGCTTGGGGCAACCGCAACCCTTGGCGCAGGAGCAACCACAGGGGCCTGTCCTAAGACCCCATGGAGAAGATCAGAGAAATCCATAGATTTAACAGACAGGTCGCCGCCGACGCGTAGATTCGCGCGCCCTTGCCCTTGCGAACCATCCACACCGTCAGGGATTGCATCTGAGAGTTCCACATGGCCAACGAGTGGAAGGCGTCCCAACTTGAAATCGTTGGAGGAGATTTTAACCGACGTCTCAGTTCCCGTGAGTGCCAAGCGACCTGAAACATCGGCAGTCTCAGCAGATTGACCGACCGATAAACCAACAAGCGCAAGCAGGTCAGATGACGACGCCTTCAGCACGTCGATTTCACCTTTGGCGAGCTTCACGCCGGCGTTCGTATATCGACCGCTACCAGACCATGCGAGGTCGAGACGATCGCCACGAACATCACCAACCCAGGACAACCTTTCATTTGGCGTCCCTTCGATTTGGACAACAACACTGCCAGCTTTGCCCTTAGCAGAATTGGCACGAGACAATCGTTGGGTCGTCGTCCCCCCATCGATAGGACCAACGGCACCCAACTTGTCCATCACGATGCGGAGTGTTTTGAGTGTATTCTCACTTTCCAGATTGAGATGCAGCAAAGCAGGTGCCTCGCGCCAACCCTCAATGCCACCATCGAAGGTGAACTGTCCGGCCGCATGACGCCCCTGAAGAACACCGTCAATCTGACCATCAACTGAACCGCTCTTACGCGTTCCAAGCGACAATGTTCCAGCAAGCCGGTAAGGCACCAACCCTGCAAGCGCATCGTCTAAACCAGTTTGAGCGCTAGACGAAATCAACCCCTGTTCAGCGAGCAGACGCGATAGACTTTGAGGCCCAGCTTCGCCCTGATCTCCCGATGACATCGTGAAGGTGACATCACCTTTGGGAACGCCTTCTGCAGCCGAGATGGTCGCATTCGATTTCAGCTTAAGCCCTTCTGTCGTCTGAAAGGCGAGTTTTTCGACCCCAAGCACCCCACCCTTGACGGTGATTTTCGCATCGAAATCCTTCAGTGTGCTCGGTCCATTGATCAATCGCCCTGCGCGCAGTGTGATATCAAGATCGTCGCCAAAGCCATTTTGAACAAATTGCTGCTTCCCAATAGCTTCATCCGGCGGCGATTGTGGTTGAGCAGAACCCGGCGTCGCGGTGGCTTCTGCACCACCTGCAGCGACAGGTGCGGTCGCAGGGTCAGGCGTCTCAGATCGGACCGGCTTGGACGCCGCAGCATCACCAGTAGGAGAACGCTCATTCGGAGCCATCAAGTCAGCCAGCCGTAGCTGATCGAGACCAACCCACCGTGTGTCGAGTTCATAACCCTCCAACTGGAGAGACAGCTTGGCTGACGGCTCTTCCTGCCAACGCACTCGCCCGCTTACAGGCATACCGGAAAAGTTGGCTGTCCCATCCTCAAGTGAAACCACATCTGTCCCAAGCATCATGCGCCCGGATAATGAGAACGGCCCGTCATTCACTTTCTCAAGTCGCCCATAGTCAGGGACAGCCCAACGCACGACACGGACAAGGCTTGGGCCGCCGACAAAAACATTGCCATCAAACGCTGCACCATCAGCACCCGGCTTCAACGCACCTGAAAAGTCAAAGCGTGTTCCGCCCGGCAAGCTGGCCGTGAGCGATCGCATTTGCAGCGATCCGCCAGTATCTGACAGCACCATTTTGATGTTCGAAACAGCATCACCACCAAGATTGACTTGATCGATGCCCAGTTCGGCTTGCAGGTCTGCGGTTTCAGGAAGCACTTCTATCAACCTGGCAAACAGGTCTCTTGCTACCTTTAGCGGCATCGGCCGCTTAAGCGCTGCACCGTCCTCGGGTGGATCTGCCCCAAATGGAACAGACAGGCGATCCAGATCGAGCCACCGCGATGATAGATTCACCTGAACGCGATGTCGCTCACCCCACGTAGCGCCTGCTTCACCGGTAATGATTTGCGGCTGTCCCACATTCTCGAACGATGCGATGAGGTTAATGAGTTTGGCCGACGCAGACGTAGCCTCGACATCGGCCCTCATATCAATTTCAGGAACCTCAGTGCCCGACGCAAGCTTCATGTTTGACGTGACCCCGCCCGTGAAGTTCGGACGATCAAACAACCCGGTTGCATCACCTTCTAGAACATGGCGGGAACCAGCATCCGGCCTTTGGACCACCGCCTTGATTTTGGTTGCACCATCATCTGAAACTTCACCGGTCGCGAGCCGAACCTCACGCAGGCGTTTGTCAAATTGTGCAACACCTCGGAACGAAAAAGGCCCTCGCAAACCTTGCGCCGACAAAGATCCGTCAATCGCCGTTACGCGCGCCAGTGTGCCAACACCTGCCGCATCGTAAGCAATCTCACCGTCCGTGATCTTAACCGCATTCAGTGACACGTCTGCCGGTGTAAAGGGGAGACGCCCTTGGCGCACGGCAAGCTCTGTCCAGTTCGGAGCGCCGCTTCGATCGACAGCAAGTCGAATCACGGGCTTTTGCAGCTCGACCTGTCTTGCCTCGAACTCACCTTTTAGCAGAGGAGAAACCGACAACCACATCGTGAAACTATCAGCTTCAAAAAGCGGCGCGCCTGTGACACCACTTGTGTCCGCAATGCGCAATTTCTTAAAACTAACGTACGGCGTTGGGAGTAGCCGAACGTTAACCGACCCGCCAACGCGCACATCTCGGCCAAAAACACGCGATGCCTCCTCTTCGAAGACACCACGATAGCCATTCCAATCAATAAAATGAGGTACGGCAAAAAGAGCAGCTAAGACGCTGATGAGCAGCCCACCGAGCCACATCAAGAACGTATTCAATTCAGCCTCCGTCCACGTCTGCCGTGGCGTTCTTCAAAGTGCGCCGTCAGTCACTACGTCAGAGACCGCAAAATGAAGCATGTTTCAAAGCCGACCCGTCACGCGGGGTATGAGCCTACGTGCGAACAAGAACCCAATACCATGTTCGCAACATAACACCTTATTTTTTCGCGCCGAAGTATGGCCAATGTGGGTTTTCCAAGCCTATGGGCGCGTCACATCGTGGCAAGGCACCTTTTGAGCAATTGTCTGAACCGATTCAGGCTAGTTTGATGTGGGCGATTACAGTGCCAGCGTTCAAGAAAACGAATAATGGACTTCAGACGTCTGAAACAACGCAACAACTACGTTAGGGCCCATCCGCGCAATCTGAACAATGACAGAGCGAAGCAGCCCACCAGGCGCAAACAACCCCGGCGATGAGCCGGATAAGTCAAACACGCAGCATCAATCGGCTGAAGCAACTGGCGTGTTTGCAAAAACAATGGCGCTATTATCGGAAACAAAAGCATTTGCGTCCGAAGTCATGGCCCAGGCACGTCGCACGATCTTGGAACGCCTATGGGTCAATTTCCGTGCATTCTTGGCCGAGCGCCAGTTCCTGATCTGGTTTCTAGCGGCTGTAATCGGCGTGTCGGTCGGCTATGCATCGATCGTTTTCCGCTGGTTGATCGGCATAGTCCAATGGCCATGGTTGTATACGACGACTGAGAATGTCGCGGCGGCGGCCGCCGCCGCACCGTGGTGGAACATACTTATTGCACCTACTTTGGGCGGCCTTTTCGTTGGCTATATCCTGCAACGATACACAACGGGTGGCCGAGCCCATGGCGTTGCGGATGTCATAGAGGCCCGCGCGCTCAACGATTCGCGGATCGACATGAAAACCGGCATCATGTCTGCCGGGCTTGCAGCCGTATCCATCGGCAGCGGAGCAAGCGTCGGCCGGGAAGGCCCCGTCGTACATCTCGGTGCAACGATCGCCGCCTACCTTGAGAACCAGTTCAACCTATCGCCAAGCGCGCGGCGCACACTTCTCGCATGTGGTGCAGCAGCCGGTGTCTCGGCTTCCTTTAACGCCCCGATTGCAGGCGTGTTGTTCGCGCATGAAATCATCCTCACGCACTATGCGTTTCGGGCTTTGGTGCCGACCATTATCGCAAGTGTTCTTGGGGCCGTGATCGCGCGTATCCACCTGGGCAATTTTCCAGCCTTCTCAATTCCAGACTATCAAATCACATCCTATTGGGAGTTTCCGGCATTTGCCCTGTTGGGCCTGACCTGCGCTGTTGCAGCCATTCTGTTTCAGCTGTCACTCATGGCAACCGAACGCGTGGCTTGGCGCATCAACATGCCGCTTTGGCAGAGATGCGGGACAGGCGGCTTCCTCGTCGGGCTGATCGGGATCTTCTTCCCGCAAGTGTTGGGCATCGGCTACGATGCGACCGATCAGGCGCTCTCCCAGTCATTGCCACTAACTCTGCTACTTGCTTTGATCGTAGCGAAAACAGCAGCGACAGCTATCTCGTTGGCATCACGCTTCGCCGGTGGGATCTTCTCGCCAACGCTCTACCTGGGCGCGATGACCGGAGCCGCTTTTGGAAGCATCGCGACTTCTGTTTTCCCTGAAGTCGGTTCCAGTGAAGGTCTCTACGCAATTTTGGGAATGGGCGCTGTTGCAGCCGCGGTGCTGGGCGCACCCTTGTCGACGACGATGATCGTGTTTGAACTCACCAGCGGGTACAGCGTTACGATTGCCTTGCTACTCACCGTTTCAATCTCAGTGGGTCTGACACAGGCCGTCCTGGGTCAATCGTTCTTCCACTGGCAGCTTGGCAAGCGTGGGCTGTTTCTCACTGACGGCCCGCACCAAACGATTATGCGCAGGCTGCAAGTTAAAGACTTCATGGTCCCTCGTGGCGAAGCGGACCCGGAAGAACTGATGCCCGCAGAGGATGGCAAGATGCCGCCTTGGCTGTTGGAAACCGACAACCTCGACCGTGCGCTTCGTCTGTTCGCCGAAACAGGCCAGTCGAAAGTCGCCGTTGTCAGCCCCGATGATGAAACCGTTCTGATCGGTTGGGCAGATCGGCTCTCGGCACTGTCCAAGTTCAACCGCGCCCTCATTGACGCCAACGTCGAGCAGCACCGCTAGTTGGTCGTAGCGAGGGACAGCAAGCCAGTCCCTAAACGCATAAAGAAACCTCCTCGATTTCTTTCAAATCGAGGAGGTCAAATGAACGGTCAAACCGCTAGATCGTTTCAGATTTTCTTTGAATCGGTGGATTCCCAAATCAGTTTGTTTCTGGTTCAACATGTGTGCTGGAGTAAGGGGGCCAGCATGCATGGTAAAACCTTATTCTGACGATCTGCGACAACGCGTGGCGGCTGCGCTTGGCGCTGGCGAAAGCTGCCGGGCAATCGCGCAACGCTTCGACATCGCTCCGTCAACGGTCGTGAAATGGTCCAAGCGTCTGCGTGAAACCGGCAGCATCAGTCCTGCGAAGATGGGCGGCTATCTCGACTATCGGCTGAAGCCTCATCGCGACTTTATTCATGCGAGCATCGCTGAGACACCGCATCTCACGCTTCATAGGCTCAAGGATATGCTGCTTGCGCGGGGGGTTCACGTCTCCCACGACACTGTCTGGCGCTTTCTACGCCGCGAAGGCTTGAGCTTCAAAAAAAACGCTACTGGCGATTGAGCAGTTTCGCGGCGATGTCGCACGCCGCAGACAGCGCTGGTGTGGGGCGATGCGATACCTCGATCCTGAGCGGCTCGTCTTCATCGACGAGACGTGGATCAAGACCGACATGGCGCCGATCCGCGGTTGGGGGCCACGCGGTCAACGGCTCATGGGATATGCGCCTGACAGTCGGTGGACCACCTTCACGTTCCTCGCAGCCCTGCGCGTCGGTGCACTGACACAGCCCTGCGTGATCGATGGTCCGATCAACGGCGAGATGTTCAGGCTTTACGTCGAACAGATGCTCGCCCCAACACTCCGGTCCGGCGACATTGTCATACTCGATAATCTTGGCAGGACTGATGCTGCCGGTTTCACGCAGACGCTTGGACCATTTCAC
>JBCBRD010000017.1:0-2041 GCA_039819885.1 Pseudomonadota bacterium | reverse complement strand
CGAGCAGGTGTTCTCAAAGATCAAACACTGGATGCGGATGGCCGAGGCCCGCTCGCTCGATGCCATAAGCGAACGCCTCGCATACCTTGTGCCGAGACTGTTACCGCAGGAATGCCGAAACTACATCGACACCTGCGGGTATGGTTCCAACTAAATCGGAAATGCTCTAATGCCTCAACCATGCGGCACGTTCTGGGGCCGGAAATCTTGCGGGATGACATTCAATAGTCAACACGGGCAGGCCCGTGATTGAGCAGGCAGTGGTCAACAGGCGCAAGCCCGTGATCGAACAGGTGGCTTGAGCTTCACCTCTCCACCCCGCCTACGCGAACACAGTTTTTTTCGGAAGATGATTTAGCCGCGGCCTTCGAAGGGCATGGTTGTTGCCTTGATCGTCATGAACAACACGTTCGTGTTGAGGGGCAGGTTTGCGATGTAAACGACTGCCGATCCGACATGGGCGACGTCCATTCGAGCTTCCACGCGCGTTGACCCATCGGGCTGCAAAATGCCATCAGCCATCGCGTCAGTCATTTCAGTTGCAGCGTTGCCGATGTCGATTTGCGAGCAGGCGATATCGTCATCCCGTCCGTCGAGAGCAATTGATTTTGTCAGGCCGGTGACCGCGTGCTTGGTTGCGGTGTAGGGCGCACTAAATGGCCTTGGCGTCACTGCAGAAATGGAGCCGTTGTTAATGATGCGGCCCCCTTTGGGAGTTTGTTTTTTCATGACGCGCATCGCTTCGCGGCAGCAGTAGAACATACCTGACAAATTGGTATCGACAACGGCTCGCCACTCGTCGATGTCCAGTTCATCGATCGAAACTGGGCGGGCGCCAATGCCGGCGTTGTTAAAGACCACATCAACGCGGCCAAAGGTTTCAACGGCCTTGTCGAAAACGGCTTTGACCGCAGCAGGATCAGTTACGTCTGCGGCGACGGCGAGCATCTGACTGCCAGCTTTGTTTGATTGTTTGATTGTTTCGTCGAGCGCGGATTGGCGGCGGCCAGTTACGACCACGTTGTATCCCTCAGCTTGGAGTGCGAGCGCTGCTGCTCGTCCAATGCCGCTCCCAGCGCCTGTGATTATTGCTACGCGGTGGTGAGTTGGCGTTGAGGTTTGCGCCATTGCAAAGACCTATCGGGTTGGGACAGGCTTTTCACCACGATAGTCATAAAAGCCGCGCTGCGTCTTCCGCCCGAGCCAGCCGGCTTCAACGTACTTCACCAGCAGCGGACACGGTCGGTATTTGGTATCGGCCAAACCCTCATACAAGACCTGCATCACCGACAGACACGTGTCCAAACCGATGAAGTCTGCCAACTCAAGTGGACCCATCGGGTGGTTTGCACCGAGCTTCATGGCTTTGTCGATGGACTCAACCGTTCCGACACCCTCGTACAGCGTGTAGACGGCCTCGTTGATCATTGGCAGTAGAATACGATTGACGATGAATGCAGGGAAATCCTCGGAAACGGCTGTTGTCTTTCCAAGGCTTCCCACGAAATCGCGTGACACTTCGTAGGTTGCATCGTCGGTTGCAATCCCGCGAATGAGTTCGACCAGCTCCATCAACGGCACTGGATTCATGAAGTGCATGCCGATAAACCGCTCTGGCCGATCTGTGATCGCGGCAAGGCGGGTGATGGAAATCGATGACGTGTTGGACGCGAGCAAAGCCTCGGATTTGACCGATTTGCACAGGGTGTCGAAGATTTTACGCTTGGTGGCTTCTTCTTCGGTTGCAGCTTCGATGACCAAGTCAACATCGGAAAGCGCGTCAAAGTCCGCGGCAAACCCAATCCGCTTTATGGCGCTCTCGCGCTCGCCTTCTGAAATGATGCCCTTCGATACCTGACGGACCATGTTCTTATCGATGATCGAAACGGCGTTGTCGTAAGCTTCGCGCTGGAGGTCGTTCAACAGAACATCGTAACCAGCCAGGGACACGACGTGAGCGATCCCATTGCCCATTTGGCCTGCACCAATGATGCCGACCTGCTTGATCGATGCCTTGCCTTGGCTATCCTTACCAACGGCG